>NZ_CP108423.1:4608960-4910420 GCF_035917235.1 Streptomyces sp. NBC_01294 | reverse complement strand
GCCCACGCCCTGGCCACCGCGCTGGGCCTGCCGGCGACCTCGGTGCAGAAGACCGACGAGGTGGCCGGGATCGTCCTGTTCGTCGGCAAGGACTGGCGCACCGGCAACGCGCCGACCCCGCCGCCGCCGGCCCCGACCAAGGCCCCGGACTCCGCCCGGGCGCTCAACGGCGACGACGCGAAGGCCTGCATGAAGATCCAAGAGGGCTTCACCTGGTAGGGCTTCACCTGGCAGGGCGTTCGCGCAAGGGGCCCGGTGCTGCTGCACCGGGCCCCTTCGTGCGTTCGCGCGCGCCTCAGACCTGCGAGGAGTCCCGGTGCACGGCCGGGCGACGGCTCGCGATGAGCTTGTTCGCCAGCGAGCGCGGGCTGGTCAGGAAGCCGAAGCCCCAGCACAGGTGCATGGTCGCCAGCGCGACGGGGATCTGTGCCCGGGCCTTCAGGCCGAGGCCCTTGCCCGCCGGCACGGAGCCCGCGACGATCGCCGCGACGTAGCCGGCCGGGACGGCGAAGCCCAGGGGGCTGACCGTCACGCCCACGACCACGCCCGCGGCGAGCGCGCACACGAGGGTCGGCGGGGCCAGGTAGCGCACGTTGATGGAGCCCGCGTGGTAGCGGGCCACCACGTGCCGCCACCGCCCGTAGTCCTTGTACTGCTTGGCCAGGGCCCGTACGGAGCGCCGCGGGCGGTACTGGACCTTCAGCTCCGGCGAGAACCAGATCAGACCGCCGGCTTCGCGGATGCGGAAGTTCAGCTCCCAGTCCTGGGCGCGGATGAACTCCTCGTTGTATCCGCCCTGTTGTTCCAGCGCCTCGCGCCGGAAGACACCGAGGTAGACGGTCTCGGCCGGCCCCGCCTGGCCACCGGTGTGGAAGGGCGCGTTGCCGACGCCGATCTTCGAGGTCATCGCGGCGGCGACGGCCTCTTCCCAGGCGTTCTCGCCTTCGGCGTGCATGATGCCGCCGACGTTCTGCGCACCGGTCTCCTCCAGGAGGCGGACCGCGGTCGCGATGTAGTTCGGCGAGAGCATGCCGTGGCCGTCGACGCGTACCACGATCGGGTGACGCGAAGCCTTGATGGCGGCGTTCAGCGCCGCCGGGGTCCGGCCGGTGGGATTCGGGACGGTGTGAACTCGGGGATCCTCGGCGACGAGTTCGGCGGCGATCTCGTCGGTGCGGTCCGTGGACGGCCCGAGTGCGATCACCACCTCCATCTCGCCCGCGTACTCCTGTTCCAGGATGTGGCGGACGGAATCGCGGAGGTAGTGCTCCTCATTGAGCACCGGCATGATCACCGAGACTGCGGGCTGCTGGGCGGGCATGTGGTCCTTCAAGGTCGGGTATCGGTGTCACGTTACCGCGTACGGGGGAACCCGGTGCGCGCCGAGTGATCGGTAAGGACAACGGCTGATCGTATGGGCCTACTGTTCTGTCGAATCAGCTGATCCGGCCCGTCCCCCGACTGGCCTCCCTGCTGCTCCCCGCGGAGGTGTCCACCGTGCCCCAGCCGCACCGCCCCACCCGTCCCGCCGGGCCGTCCCAGCCGCAGCGCGCCCGCCGCGGCGCCGGCGGCGGCCCGGCCCGGCGCCGGGGCGACCGCCCCCGGTGGGGAGTGCGGCTCGCGGCCGGGCTGTCGGTGGCGGTGCTGGGCTCCGGGGCCATCGGGCACGCCGTGATGACCGGCCTGGACACCGGGATCGAGCGGGTGGACCCGTTCAAGGACATGAAGAACCGCCCGCAGGCCGGGCACGGCATCAACTTCCTGCTGGTGGGCACCGACGGCCGCGAGAAGATCACCCCGGAGGAGAAGCGCGAGTACCGCCTGGGCGGGGCGCCCTGCCGCTGCACGGACACGATCATGCTGGTGCACCTGTCGGCGGACAAGGAGCGGGCGAGCGTGATCAGCCTGCCCCGCGACAGCTACACCGAGGTGCCCGCGCACCGGGACCTGGTCACCGGCAAGACCCACAAGGCCCACCCGCTGAAGCTGAACGCGGCGTACGCGGAGGGCGGGCCCAACCTGACCGTGCGGACCGTCGAGAACATGACCCGGGTGAAGATCGACCACTACCTGGAGGTCGACTTCACCAGCTTCATGAAGACGGTCGACGCGATGGGCGGCGTGGAGATCTGCACGGCCAAGACCATGCGCGACCCGAACACCGGCCTCGACCTGCTGCCCGGCAGCCACCGGCTGAGCGGCGGACAGTCCCTGCAGTACGTGCGCTCGCGCCATGTCGACGGGGCCTCGGACCTCGGCCGGATGCAGCGTCAGCAGCGGTTCATCGCCGCACTGATCAAGCAGGCGACCGGTGGCGGGGTGCTGCTGAACCCGGTGAAGTTCAAGGAGGTCAGCTCCACCCTGCTCGGCTCGGTCCGGGCCGACAAGGACTTCGGCTCGGAGCAGATGCTGGCGCTCGGACAGGCGATGCGGGACTTCACCCCGTCCTCCTCGGAGTTCGCCTCGGTGCCCGTCGGCAACCCCTCGTTCCCCGTCAAGGGCATCGGGTCCACCGTGAAGTGGGACGAGCCGAAGGCCGCCAAGCTGTTCGAGGCGCTGCGCGAGGACCGGCCGCTCGCCCCGGTCCGGCCCGGGAAGGCCGCCGCCGCCCGGCCCGCGGCGGTCCCGGTGGACGTGCCCCCGCAGCAGGTCCGGGTGCAGGTGGAGAACGGCACGCGGATCGACGGGCTGGGCGGGCGGGTCGACGCGGCGCTGCGCGCCACCGGCTTCGACACCACCCGGGCCCCGGGCAACGGCGCCAGCCGCGAGGTCAAGCGCACGGTGATCGCGTACGACCCGCGCTGGGACCGCTCCGCCCGGTCGGTGGCGACGGCCCTGCCGGGCAGCAGGCTGCGGGCGGTGGCGGGCCAGGGGCGGACCGTGCTGGTGACCGCGGGCGCGGACTACCGCAAGGTGGTGCCGGTGCGCGCGGAGGATCCGTACCAGGGCGCCTTCGGGGTGGTCACCGGCGACCAGGTGGTGTGCGGGAACTAGCCTCCGGCCCGACCTGGTTGTCCGGCTCATCCCGGTTGTCCGGTCCGCCTGCCTGTCCTGCCGTCAGTCGTCGAAGCCCTGGGCCGAGCGCTCCTCGCGCAGCGCCATGATGGCCTGGCGGCGGGCGAGGCGGTGCGTGCGGCGGATCTGGGCCTCCTGGTAGCGCCGCTCGTCCTGTTCCGTCTCCGGGAGGACGGGCGGGACCTCACGGGGCTTGCCGTCGGCGTCCACGGCCGCGAAGACGAGGTAGGCGCTGCCGACCTGGGTGGCGGGGGTGGACTCGTTCCACCGCTCCGCGAGGACCCGTACGCCGATCTCCATGGAGGAGCGGCCGGTCCAGTTGCACTGGGCCTTCACGTGGACGAGGTCGCCCACGCGCACGGGCGCGAGGAAGGCCATCTCGTCCATGGATGCGGTGACCGCCGGGCCGCCGGAGTGGCGCCCGGCCACCGCGCCGGCCGCGTCGTCCACCAGCTTCATGATCACGCCGCCGTGCACCGTGCCGAGGAGATTGGTGTCGTTGGCGGTCATGATGTGGCTGAGGGTCGTACGGGAGGCCGCGGTCGGCTTCCCGGGCAGCTCGCCCGGTATCTGTGTCATACGGACACCTTAGATCCGTACCGGAGGCATCAGCTCTGCAACAGCACCGGCACGGATCCACCCCCGGGCTGTCGGACCGCATGCCGGGGAAGGCATCCTTGGCGCATGAATGACTGGCCAGAAGGTCGTGACGACGCGTACGGGCGCGGCAGCGCGCAGCCGCAGCCCGAGGGTGTGCAGCGGATGCGGCACATCCGGCGGCAGCCGCAGCAGCAGCCGCCGCTGCCCGCGCAGCCCCCGCGCCCGGACCGGCCGGCGGGCCCTCCGCCGGCGTACGGCGTCCCTCCGCAGCAGGCGGGGAGCCACGACACGTACGGCGGTTACGACAGCGGTTACAACACCGGCCAGGTCTACGGTGCTCCCTCGGGCGGAGCTCCGGGCGGGCCGGGCGGTCCCGGCGGACCGGCGGGGCCCGGCCGTCCCGGGCGGGCGCCCGGCCCCGCGCCGGACTGGCGCAAGCGGATCAAGGTCGGTTCGATCGTGCTGGTCTCCGCGCTGGTGGTGACGACGGTCACCACGTACTTCTGGGCGGACTCCAAGGTGCGCCGCGAGGTGGACCTGTCCAAGGTCATCGAGCGCCCGAAGGAGGGCGACTGCACGACGTACCTGATCGTGGGCTCCGACAGCCGCGAGGGCATGTCCGCCGAGGAGAAGAAGAAGCTCCACACGGGCTCGGCCGAGGGCAAGCGGACCGACTCGATGATGATCCTGGCGAAGTGCTCCAGCGGGAACACCATGATCTCGCTGCCGCGCGACTCGGACGTGGAGATCCCGTCCTTCGTCGGCTCCCAGTCGGGCAAGAAGTTCCCCGCGCAGGGGCGCCGGGTCAAGCTCAACGCGGCGTACGCGGAGGACGGCCCCGAGCTGCTCGTGCGGACGGTGGAGCACAACACCGGTCTGCGGATCGACCACTACGCGGAGATCGGCTTCGCCGGCTTCGCGAACATCGTGGACGCGCTGGGCGGGGTGGAGCTGAACATCGAGGAGGGCTTCAAGGACGAGAAGTCGGGCGCCGACTTCAAGGCCGGCAAGCAGACCCTGAACGGCGAGCAGTCGCTGGCCTTCGTACGGACCCGGTACGCCTTCGCCGAGTCCGACCTCCAGCGCACCAAGAACCAGCAGAAGTTCCTGTCGGCGCTGGCCAGTCAGGCCGCGACGCCCTCGACGATCCTCAACCCGTTCTCGCTGTACCCGATGCTGGGCGCGGGCCTGGACACGCTGATCGTGGACAAGGACATGGGCCTGTACGACATGGGCCAGATGTTCTTCGCGATGAAGGGCGTCAACGGCGGTGACGGCGTCTCGATGAACATGCCGATCTCCGGCCAGCGCGGCGGCAACCTCGTCTGGGACAAGGCGAAGGTGCAGCAGCTGGTGAAGCAGATCCAGAACGACGAGAAGGTCACCGTCCGCGGGAACTGACCGCGGCGGCGCTTCCTCCCCGGCCTGCCCCGCGTCCCCGGTCTCGCCGAAGTGCCCGGTCTCCCGGGCCTCCCCGGGCCGGGGTCAGGCGTCCGGGGAGAAGCGGATGGCGGCGGCGGGCAGCTCGGCCTCGCACCACACCCGGGCCCCGGCGCGCAGTTCGTTGTCGGCCCCCACGACGGCGCCGTCGCCGACGACGGTGCCGTCCAGCACGGTCCGCGCGCCCACCGAGGCGCGGGCGCCGATCAGGCTGGCGCTCACCTGGGCGTCCGGGCCGATGACCGCGTCGTCGAGCACGATGGAGCCCTGGACGACCGCTCCGGCCTCGATCCGGGCTCCGGCGCCGACGACGGTGCCTCCCGACAGCTTGGCCCCGGCCGCCACCCGGGCCCCGGGCAGCACCAGGAACTCACCGCGGCGTCCGGGGACGGCCGGGGAGGAGACCACGCCGCGGACCAGGTCGGCGGAGGCCTGGATGATGGACTCGGGCCTGCCGAGGTCCATCCAGTAGCTGTTCTCGGTGACGCCGTGCAGCCGGGCTCCGGAGGCGAGCAGGCCGGGGAACGTCTCGCGCTCCACGGAGACGGGCCGGCCGACCGGGATGGAGTCGATGACGCTGCGGCGGAACACGTAGCAGCCGGCGTTGATCTGGTCGGTGATGATCTCTTCGGGGGTCTGCGGCTTCTCGGTGAAGGCCAGCACCCGCCCCTCGGAGTCGGTGGGGACCAGGCCGAAGGCGCGCGGGTCCTCGACCCGGACCAGGTGCAGGGAGACGTCGGCGTCGGCCGCCCGGTGCGACTCGACCAGGCCGGCGATGTCCAGGCCGGTGAGGATGTCGCCGTTGAAGACGAGGACGGCGGAGTCCGGGTCCCCGGTGAGCAGCCGCGCGGCGTTGCGGATCGCGCCGCCGGTACCGAGCGGCTCGTCCTCGACGACGTACTCCAGGTGGACGCCGAAGTCGGATCCGTCGCCGAAGTAGGGCTCGAAGACCTCGGCGAGGTAGCAGGTGGCCATCACGATGTGCGTGACACCGGCGGCGGCGGCGCGGGCTATCTGGTGGGCGAGGAACGGGACGCCTGCCGTGGGGACCATCGGCTTCGGCGTGTTCACCGTCACGGGGCGCAACCGCGTCCCTTGTCCGCCGACCAGCAGGATCGCTTCCGTCATTGCGTTCTCCCCAACCCACTCCGGCGTACGAAGGTCCAAATTTAGCCCATCGGAGTGGTGCCGAAGCGCCGCAGCGGGGCCCAGGACTCAGGTGACAAACGCCACGGCCCGCTCCCCCGGGGGAGCGGGCCGTGGCGTCGTCCGTCAGCCTCCGGTCGCGGGCGACTTCTTCGCCGACTCCGGGATCTTCGTTCCCTCGCGCAGCGCCTTCCACAGCGTGGACGCCTGCGGCTCGGCGGCCACCACGCGGTTGGGGTCGGCCTTGTCGTACGCCACGGGCAGCATGATGGTCTCCATGCTGTTGGGGTCGACGCCCTTCATGCTGCGGGCGAAGGTGGCGAGCGAAGTGAGCGACGCGAGCTCGGAGTCGGTCGTCATCGACTTGGTGGCGGCATCGGCGATCTCGAAGGTCTTGGCCGGGCTGCCGAACAGGTCCTGCTGCTTCACCTCGCTGAGGAGGGCCGTCAGGAACATCTGCTGGTTGCTGATGCGGCCGAGGTCGCTGCCGTCGCCGACGCCGAGCCGGGTCCGGACGAATCCCAACGCCTGGGTGCCGTTGAGCTTCTGGGGACCGGCGGCGAGGTTGAGGCCGCTCGCGCCGTGCCTGATCGGTTCCTTCAGCGTGATGTGCACCCCGCCGATCGCGTCGACCAGGTTCTTGAAGCCGGCGAAGTCGACCTCGATGTAGTGGTCCATCCGCACGCCGGACATCTTCTCGACGGTCTTGACCACACAGCCGGGACCGGCCTGCGGAAGGAGGGAGTTGAACATGACGCGCTCCCGGGACCCGAGCACCGTGCCGTCCTTCTTCTGGCACTCGGGTCTGGTTATCAGGGTGTCGCGCGGAATGCTGACCACCACCGCCTGCTGCCGGCCCTCGGGTATGTGCACCATCAGCGTGGTGTCCGAGAGGCCGCCGCTGCTGCCTCCGGCCAGCTCCCCGTTGGCGCCGGCCCGGGAATCGGAGCCCAGTATCAGCAGGTTCGTACCGCTGGAGGGGAGCTTCTCGGGACGGTCCGGGCCCAGGGCCTTGTTCAGGTCCACGGCGCTCAGGTTCGAGTCCAGACGGTGGTACATCCACCAGCCGGTGCCCCCGGCCACCAGCACCAGGCCCAGCGCCGTCCAGGCGATGCCGCGGCGGATGCGCTGCCCCCGCGTACGCTGCGTGCCCCCGGCGGCGGCATCGGGGCCTTGGGGCTTGCGGCGGCTGGGTGTGACCGTGTCTGTGGTCATGTTCAAGTCCTTTAGCCTAGGTGGACGTGGCCGCAGGAGTGGTGGCTGTCGGCCTGTCAGCGCCTCTGTTCATACGGCCTGTACGGCGGCGACCAGCCCGATGCGACAGCATCATAGATGCCCTTGGGCCATATTCGAACGGTGGTTCTGCGCCACTTCCCGCAGGGGCGCGGAGGGTTGTCCGGGGCAGACAACGCGAACGACCCCCGGCATGACGCCGGGGGTCGTTCGCGTATCCGCGGGGCGGGCCCGTTACGGCAGGTTGCGGGCAACTGTCACTGCTCGCCGTCGAGGCCCAGCACTGCCTTGGCCTTGTCTGTCACCTCTCCGCCGGCCTTGCCTGCGAGGGTGCCCAAGTAGCCGTCCCGCCGTGCCTTCTTCAGGTGATCCTTGACCGTCTCGGGCCGACGTTCGATCAACCGGGCGAGCCAAGGAATTGGGGCTGGAGCGCCACCTTCCGCCATAGCCGAGTAGGCCAGCGTGAGCGTCGCCAGATACCGCTCCGAGACGCCCTCGGCCGACAGGAGGCGCCCGGCAGCCTCACCGGCGGCTTCCACTTGGCGGGTGAGGTCCTCAAACGTTCGCTGGGCCTCTGGAGCCATCTTGGCCAGGGTCAACGCGGCCGCGATGTCCAGCCTCCTGAGAACGGTCGTAGAGATGCCGCGTGCAAGGTCACGTGGCTCGGCGCCATCGACGGGCTCCACGGTCATGCGCTGCGGGCCTCCCGTGATCGACCCAACCGGCCACCACATTCGGATCACCCAGCTGCCTTGCTGCTGGGTGATCTCGAATCCGCTCTCGTCTGCCTTCACGCCCCCACCGTACACCACCTAGGGTGATCCACCCTGTGTTGACAACCCAGGGTGGCCACCGTGCAGGCTGAGGCCGGGGCGGCCATGCACGACATGGGGACGGCCCATTCATCGACGGAGGGGCCGGCACCGCTGTGGCAAGAGCATGGGTAGCGCGCTCGAAAGACGGCGAGAAGAAGTGGACGACGTTCTGGTACGACCCGGGCGGCAAGCAACGTCAGAAGTCGTTCGAGACCAAGAAACTCGCCGACGACCACCGGAAGCGGAGGGAGCAGGAGCTAGACGCAGGGACTTACCTGGACGACAAGCTGGGGAAGCAGCCCGTGACGGCGGTCTGGGAGCAGTGGACCACTCAAAGGAAGCTGGAGAACAGCACCACGAAGCAGTACCGCTCGATCCAGAACACGACCCTGGAACCGTTCTTCAAGGCCCGCTCCATCGCGTCCTTGAAGGTCACGGACATCGAACAGTGGCTGCTGTGGATGGAACAGGACCGGAATTTGTCGGCCCGGACCCGGCGCCAGCGGTTCTCGTTCTTCTCCGGGATGATGGACTGGGCCGTCGTCAACGAGATCATCGGGCGCAACCCGTGCAAGAAGATCAGGCACGCGGGCAGCCGCGCCAAGGAGATACGCGAGCACAAGAGCAACGCCCGGCGGCTGACGACTCGGGAAGTGCTGGCCATGCTGAACGGGGCCCCGCCACGGTACCGAGCGATGCTCTGGCTCATGGCGGGATGCGGTCTCCGGATCGGTGAGGCCATGTCGGTCTCACGCGATCAGATCGACTTCCAGGCCAAGGTCCTGCGCGTCGATTTCCAGATTGCGGAGGACGGCGAATCCGAGTCGGGGAAGAACAGTGCGCTCCAGCGGCGGCACGTCAAGGCCCGCGACGAGGAGGAGCCGGGGCGCATCGTGCCCCTCCCGCCGAACGTGGCGCTCGAGCTGCGCAGGCACATCAAGAACCACGGCGTCTGGGGGCCGGAGCGCCTTCTGTTCCCGAACGTCACACGGACCGGGTATGTGTATGCCTCGTACTTCTACCGGCAGATCTGGTTGGCGGCCCTGACGAAGGGCGGGGTGCCCTACTGCAAGCCGCACTCCATGCGGCACTACTACGGGTCCCGGTTGCTCTACGCGGGCGTCCCTGAGAACGATGTAGCCGACTGGATGGGGCACAGCAGCACGGACGTGCTTCGTGAGCACTACCACTACATCTTCGAAGGAGCCGAGCAGCGCGGACGTGCAGCCATCGCAACCATGCTGACTCCCGGTGCCGACGACCCCACCGACCGGGCCGAAATCGCCTGACCCTGCACGAAGGGAAGGGCCCCCGGCGACATGCCGGGGGCCCTTCCCTTCGTGCAGGGTCAGCACGCGTTTCCAGCCCAGTGTCCGCCCAGGATTTCCCCAGCACGACGCCCAGGAAAGGCCCGGAACGGGCCCGAACGGACCAGAAGCCGATCACTGCTTCCAGATCACCGGAGAAGGCTCCTGACCTGCGAAAACCTTGCTACGGCAGGTTCCTGGCCATGACGATCCGCTGGACCTGGTTCGTGCCTTCATAAATTTGGGTGATCTTGGCGTCGCGCATCATGCGCTCCACCGGGTAGTCGCGGGTGTAGCCGTAGCCGCCGAGGAGCTGGACGGCGTCCGTGGTGACCTCCATGGCCACGTCGGAGGCGAAGCACTTGGCCGCGGCGCCGAAGAAGGTGAGGTCCTCGTGGGGGCCACCGCCGGACACGCGCTCCGAGCGGGCCGCGGCGGAGTACGTCAGCTGGCGGGCGGCCTCGATCTTCATGGCCATGTCCGCGAGCATGAACTGCACGCCCTGGAAGTCGCCGATCGGCTTGCCGAACTGCTTGCGCTCCTGGACGTAGCCCTTGGCGTAGTCCAGGGCGCCCTGGGCGATGCCGAGCGCCTGGGCCGCGATCGTGATGCGGGTGTGGTCCAGGGTCTTCATCGCGGTGGCGAAACCGGTGCCCTCGGCGCCGATCATGCGGTCGGCGGGGATCCGGACGTTGTCGAGGTAGACCTCGCGCGTCGGGGAGCCCTTGATGCCGAGCTTCTTCTCCGGGGCGCCGAAGGACACGCCCTCGTCGCCCTTCTCCACGACGAAGGCGCTGATGCCCTTGGAGCGCTTCTCGGGGTCGGTCACGGCCATGACCGTGTAGTACTCGGAGACGCCCGCGTTGGTGATCCAGCGCTTGACGCCGTTGAGCACCCAGAAGTCCCCGTCGCGCACGGCGCGGGTCTTCATGCCGGCGGCGTCGGAGCCCGCGTCCGGCTCGGAGAGCGCGTACGAGAACATCGCGTCGCCCTTGGCGAGCGGGCCGAGGTACTTGGCCTTGAGCTCCTCGGAACCGGAGAGGATCACCGGGAGCGAGCCGAGCTTGTTCACGGCCGGGATCAGGGAGGAGGACGCGCAGACGCGGGCCACCTCCTCGATCACGATCACGGTGGCGAGGGCGTCGGCGCCCGCGCCGCCGTAGGTCTCGGGCACGTGGACGGCGTGCAGGTCGCTGGCGACCAGGGCGTCGAGGGCCTCCTGCGGGAAGCGGGACTCCTCGTCGACCGCGGCGGCGAACGGCAGGATCTTCGCCTCGGCGAGCGAGCGGACCGACTCGCGGAGCATGTCGTGCTCCTCGGCCGGGCGGTACAGGTCGAAGTCGGCAGAACCCGCCAAGATCTCTCACTCCCCAGGGTGATGCGTGATGCTAACTACCGTTAAGTAACCCAAGCTTAGTGGCCCGGTCACGGATGGCGATATGGACGGCCTACGTGAGTTGCATGACAGCGGTGTCGACAGCAGTGGGCTCCTGGGGAACGTCCCCGCTGGTGGGCCCGACTATGCTCAGTGGCCGCAAACGGCCCCGCACCTCTGGAGCACCCATGGCCCCCCTCAGGATCACTGTGATCGGCACCGGATACCTCGGCGCGACCCACGCCGCGGCGATGGCGGAGCTGGGGTTCGAGGTGCTGGGGCTGGACGTGGTGCCCGAGAAGATCGAGCTGCTGGCGTCGGGCCGGGTGCCGATGTACGAGCCCGGGCTGGAGGAGCTGCTGGCCAAGCACGTGGCCGGGCTGCCGGGGTCGACGGGGCGCCTGCGGTTCACCACCTCCTACGAGGAGGTCGGCGCGTTCGGCGACGTCCACTTCGTGTGCGTGAACACTCCGCAGAAGCACGGCGAGTACGCCTGCGACATGTCCTACGTCGACTCCGCGATGGCCTCGCTCGCCCCGCACCTGACCCGGCCGGTGCTGGTGGTCGGCAAGTCCACGGTCCCGGTGGGATCGGCGGAGCGGCTGGCCGCGAAGCTGGTGGAGCTGTCCCCGGCGGGCGAGGACGTGGAGCTGGCCTGGAACCCGGAGTTCCTGCGGGAGGGCTTCGCCGTGCAGGACACCCTGCACCCGGACCGGATCGTGGTCGGCGTCCAGGGCGAGCGCGGCGAGAAGGTGCTGCGCGAGGTGTACGAGACGCCGATGTCGGAGGGGACCCCGCTGGTGGTCACCGACTTCCCGACCGCCGAGCTCGTCAAGACCGCCGCCAATTCCTTCCTCGCCACCAAGATCTCCTTCATCAACGCGATGGCGGAGGTGTGCGAGGCCGCCGGCGGTGACGTGGTCAAGCTGGCGGAGGCGATCGGCTACGACGAGCGGATCGGCGCGAAGTTCCTGCGGGCCGGGATCGGCTTCGGCGGCGGATGCCTGCCGAAGGACATCCGGGCCTTCATGGCGCGCGCCGGCGAGCTGGGGGCCGACCAGGCGCTCACCTTCCTGCGCGAGGTCGACTCCATCAACATGCGCCGGCGCGGCCACATGGTCGAGCTGGCCCGGGACGCCGTGGGCGGGTCGTTCCTCGGCAAGCGGGTCGCCGTGCTCGGTGCGACCTTCAAGCCGGACTCGGACGACGTACGGGACTCGCCCGCCCTGAACGTGGCCGGTCAGATCCACCTCCAGGGCGGGCAGGTCACCGTCTACGACCCCAAGGGCATGGACAACGCCCGGCGGGTCTTCCCGACGCTGGGGTACGCGGACTCCGCGCTGGAGGCGGCCCGGGGTGCGGAGGTCGTGCTGCACCTGACCGAGTGGCGCGAGTTCCGGGATCTCGACCCGGCGGAACTGGCGGCCGTCGTCACCGACCGGCTCGTCCTGGACGGGCGCAACGCGCTGGATCCGGTGCGGTGGCGGGCGGCCGGGTGGACCTACCGGGCGATGGGGCGTCCGCGGGCCTGAGCCCTCTGGGGTCGGCGGGTGGTCGGGGTGCGGGTGGTCGGGCGGGTGCGGCGCCGTTGCGGGGGCGCTGCCCCCGAGCCCCCGCGCCTCAAACGCCGGCGGGGCTGAAGATCCTGAGCGGCGAGGCTGAAGATCCTGAGCCGGCGGGGCTGAAGACCGAGGCTGGACTAGTGGGCTGCGCGGCGGGCGGTGAATTCTGCGTCGCGGAGGACGCGCTGGGCGTTGCCCCAGGTCAGCATGGTGACGTCGGACTCCGGCCAGCCCCGGTCCAGGAGTTCCGCGATCAGCCGCGGGTAGCCCGAGGGGTCGGTCAGGCCGGCCGGGCGGGGGCCCGGCGGTTCGGCGCCGAAGGCGGCGCCGAGTCCGACGCTCTGCGGGCCCGCGATCGCCCGTACGTGGTCGAGGTGGTCCGCCACGGCGTGCAGGGAGTCGCCGGTGCGCGCGGTGTCGAAGGTGACCATCGCGAGGCCCTTGGCCTCCCGCACCGCGATCAGGACCTCGTCCGGGACGTTCGCCGGATGCGGGGTCAGTGCGGCCGCCGCCGTGTTCGAGATGATCACCGGCGACTTGGAGGCGCCCGCGAGCTGGCAGGCGACCGCCGGCGGGCAGCCGGTGATGTCCAGCAGCACCGCGAGGCGGTTCGCCTCGCGGACCACCTCGTGGCCGAAGGCCGTCAGTTCCTGCTGCGCCCACGGCGCTCCGGCGGGCGCGAGGATCCGTACGCCCAGCGCGTGGAAGGCGCGCAGCGCGCCCAGGGAGTCGGTCAGCGTGCGACCGGGCACGGGGCCCAGGAACGAGGCGATCCGGCCCCGGTTGCGGGCGTCCGCCATGTCGTCGGCGCTGAGCGCCAGGCAGAGGTGGTCGGGGTAGCGGTGCATGAGGGTCAGCGCGACGTCGATCTGCTCCAGGGTGTCGGAGACCACCTGGTCGCTGGTCGCGTCCTCGCGCAGCCGGCCGGGCGGTACGAGCAGGGACCAGAACTGGGCCCCCACTCCCCCGGCGCGCAGCCGCGGGATGTCGGTGTCGACGCCGCCGTCGGGCGTGTCGATGTCGTGGTACGGGCTCTGGCGCAGGGTCCAGACGAACGTGTTGCACCCGTCCGCGACGGGATGGACGGACAGCAGCGCGGCGGCCCGTTCGAGGGCGCTCGCCGCCGTCTCGGGTGCGAGCGGGGCCGGAAGGTCCTCGGCCCCGATGCCCACGGAGTGGGGTTCATCCTGCAGGTCGGCCATGGCTTTTTGCTCCGGTCTCGGAGGCAGCAGGGAGAGATGGTGCCACCGTGACACGTGGGACGGCAGGGACGCCCGGCGGATGCGGCGTTCGGGTGACATCCCTGAAATGTGCAGGTCACACCCGTCGCCGCAACCGCCGTATCCGCGGTCCCTGCCGCCTACGCCGCTAGATCACCGCGTTCGACGGGCCCCGGGACGCCGACAGCTCGCGCGCCACCGCTTCCGCGTCGCGCAGCGCCCGTACCGCGTTGGACCAGGTCAGCTTGGCCAGGTCCGCCTTGGACCAGCCGCGCGCCAGCAGCTCCGCCACCAGGTTCGGGTAGCCGGCCACGTCGTCCAGCCCGGACGGGGTGAAGGCCGTGCCGTCGTAGTCCCCGCCGATGCCGATGTGGTCGATCCCGGCCACCTCGCGCATGTGGTCCAGGTGGTCGGCCACCGTGGCGGCCGTGGCCACCGGGCGCGGGCTCCGCGCTTCGAAGGCCCGGTGCAGGGCCATCGCCTCGGGGGTGGTGTCCAGGTGGTGGAAGCCGTGGGCCCGCAGGTTCTCGTCCGCGGCCAGGGTCCATTCGACCGCCGCCGGGAGGATGAACTTCGGGACGAAGGTGGCCATCGCGACGCCGCCGTTGGCCGGCAGCAGCGCCAGCACGTCGTCGGGGATGTTGCGCGGGTGGTCGCAGACGGCCCGCGCCGAGGAGTGCGAGAAGACCACCGGCGCGGCCGAGACCGCGAGCGCGTCCCGCATCGTCGTCGCGGCGACGTGCGAGAGGTCCACCAGCATGCCGACGCGGTTCATCTCGCGGACGACCTCGCGGCCGAAGTCGGTCAGGCCGCCGTGCCGGGGCTCGTCGGTCGCCGAGTCCGCCCAGTCGATCGTGTCGTTGTGCGTGAGCGTCATGTACCGCACGCCCAGCTGGTGCAGGGCGCGCAGCGTGGCGAGCGAGTTGTTGATGGAGTGGCCGCCCTCGGCGCCCATCAGGGAGGCGATCCTGCCGTCGGCGCGGGCCGCCTCCATGTCGTCCGCCGTCAGCGCCCGTACGAGGTCGCCGGGGTAGCGGTCGATCAGCTGGGCGACGACGTCGATCTGCTCCAGGGTGGCGCTGACCGCCTCGTCGCCCGCGTAGTCGGAGCGGACGTACACGGACCAGAACTGGGCCCCGACGCCCCCGGCGCGCAGCCGGGGGATGTCGGTGTGCAGGTGGGCGGACTGGTCGCCCGCGATGTCCCGTTGCGTCAGGTCGTAGCGCACCTGCTCGCGCAGCGCCCAGGGCAGGTCGTTGTGGCCGTCCACGACGGGGTGCTCGGCCAGCAGCTCGCGCGCCTGTGCCAGACGCTGCGCCGCGCTCACTTGCCGAACCCGAAGGAATCCGCGCTCGCGACCTTCGTGCGCAGCCGCTTGCCCTTCTCGGTGGCCTGGTCGTTGAGCTCCTGCAGGAAGTCGTTCATGCGGGCCAGCAGGTCCGCGTCGTGCGCGGCCAGCATCCGTACGGCCAGCAGCCCCGCGTTGCGCGCCCCGGCGATCGAGACGGTGGCGACGGGAACCCCCGCGGGCATCTGGACGATCGACATCAGCGAGTCCATGCCGTCGAGGTACTTCAGCGGCACGGGCACGCCGATGACCGGCAGCGGGGTGACCGAGGCGAGCATGCCGGGCAGGTGGGCGGCGCCGCCCGCGCCCGCGATGATCGCCTTCAGGCCGCGCTCGGCGGCCCGCTCCCCGTACGCGATCATCTCGCGCGGCATCCGGTGCGCGGAGACGACGTCGACCTCGTAGGGGATCTCGAACTCGTCGAGGGCCTGGGCTGCGGCCTCCATGACGGGCCAGTCCGAGTCGGAGCCCATGACGATGCCGATGACGGGGCCTGCGGCGGTGGTGCTCATACGGTGACCGTTCCTCTGAGGTAGTCGGCAGCGTGGCGTGCGCGCTCCAGCACATCGTCCAGGTCGTCGCCGTAGGTGTTGACGTGGCCGACCTTGCGGCCGTGTTTCACGTCCTTGCCGTACATGTGGATCTTCAGCTGGGGGTCGTGGGCCATGCAGTGCAGGTACGCCGCGTACATGTCGGGGTAGTCCCCGCCCAGCACGTTCGCCATGACCGTCCACGGGGCGCGGGGGCGCGGGTCGCCCAGCGGGAGGTCCAGGACCGCCCGTACGTGGTTGGCGAACTGGGAGGTGACGGCGCCGTCCTGGGTCCAGTGGCCGCTGTTGTGCGGGCGCATCGCCAGCTCGTTGACCAGGATCCGGCCGTCGGTGGTCTCGAACAGCTCCACGGCCAGGTGGCCGGTCACGCCGAGTTCCTTGGCGATGCGCAGGGCGAGGGCCTGGGCCTCGCCCGCCAGTGCCTCCGAGAGGTTCGGGGCGGGGGCGATCACCGTGTCGCAGACCCCGTCCACCTGGCGGGACTCGACGACGGGGTAGGCCACGGCCTGGCCGTGCGGGGAGCGGACGATGTTCGCCGCGAGCTCGCGGACGAAATCGACCTTCTCCTCCGCGAGGACCGGGACGCCCGCCTTGAAGGGGGCCTCCGCGTCCTCGGGGGTGCGGACGAACCACACGCCCTTGCCGTCGTACCCGCCGCGCACGGTCTTGAGGATGACGGGGAACCCGCCCACCTCGTCCGCGAAGGCCGCCACGTCGTCCGGATCGCTCACGATCCGGTGGCGGGGGCTGGGCGCGCCGATCTCGTCGAGCTTGGCGCGCATCACCCCCTTGTCCTGGGCATGCACCAAGGCGTCAGGCCCCGGGCGGACGGGGATGCCGTCCGCTTCCAGGGCCCGCAGGTGCTCCATGGGTACATGCTCGTGGTCGAAAGTGATCACATCGCAGCCGCGCGCGAAGGCGCGCAGCGTCTCCAAGTCGCGATAGTCGCCGATGACGACATCGCTCACGACCTGGGCCGCCGAGTCCTGCGGGGTGTCACTGAGGAGCTTGAATCTGATGCCGAGGGGGATACCCGCCTCGTGGGTCATGCGGGCGAGCTGACCGCCGCCGACCATGCCGACTACCGGGAACGTCACTCCTCCAGGGTATCCGCCGGTATTCCGCCATCCGGACGGGCCCTGGCGCGGACCCGCCGGTGTGCCGTGCGTCGCAGGGTGTCCGAAGGCACAGACGGGCCACAGGGGCGACACTTACCATGAGCGGGTTGACGGAGGACTCCGGACGCCCCCCAGCGGGGCGGTGACCGACAGGGACTGAACCATCAGATGAGCACTCCGGGGAACGGATCTGTTCTCGAACGCGTACGCGGCCTCGTGCGTGAGGTCGCCAAGTTCGGGGCGGTCGGGGGTCTGGGTGTGCTGGTCAACCTGGGTGTCTTCAACCTGATCCGCAACACGACCGATCTGCAGGTGGTGCGCGCGAGCGTGATAGCCACCGTCGTGGCCATCGTCACGAACTACATCGGTTTCCGCTATTTCGCCTACCGGGACCGCGCCCAGAGCGGCCGCACCCGCGAGATGGTCCTGTTCGCCGCCTTCAGCGGGATCGGCCTGGTCATCGAGAACGGCGTGCTCTACACCGCCACCTACGGCTTCGGCTGGGACGGCCCGGTCGCGAGCAACGTGTTCAAGTTCATCGGCATCGGCACCGCCACGGTCTTCCGCTTCTGGTCGTACCGCACCTGGGTCTTCAAGGCCCTGCCCGCGGCCGCACCGGCGTCCGAGCCGATACCGGAGCCTGCGCCCCTGCCCAGGCCGGAGCGCAGGCCCGCGCCGGAGCCCGCGAACAACTAGGACGGACTTCCAGTACGGCCCTCGTGCGGGCTCCCCCGTACGGACTCGCGTACGGGCCCTCGTACGGCCTCTCCCCGCGGCTAGCGCACCGTGGCCGACGGCTCGGTCCGCTCCGGCGCCGTCCGGCTGAGGAACAGCGCGAACACCGGCGGCTGCGTCTGCAGCAGCTCCAGGCGTCCGCCGTCCGCCTCCGCGAGGTCCCGGGCGACCGCGAGGCCGATCCCGGTGGAGTTGCGGCCGCTGATGGCCCGCTCGAAGATCCGGTTGCCGAGGTCGGGCGGGACCCCCGGCCCCTCGTCGGTGACCTCCAGCACCGCCTGGTTGCCGATCACCCGGGTGCGCAGGGCGACCGTGCCGCCGCCGTGCATCAGGGCGTTCTCCACCAGGGTGGCCAGGACCTGCGAGACCGCGCCCGGGGTGCCGACGGCCCGCACGCCCTGCTTGCCGGAGCGCACGATGGCCCGGCCGGCGCTGCGGTAGGCCGGCCGCCACTCCTCCACCTGCTGCTTGACGACCTCGTCGAGGTCGAAGGGGACCGCCGAGCCGGTCCGCGGGTCGCGCGAGTTCGTGAGCAGGCGCTGGACCACGTCCGTGAGCCGCTCCACCTGGGTCAGGGCGATCGTCGCCTCCTCCCGTACGGTCTCCAGGTCCTCGGTGACCGTGATCTCCTCCAGCCGCATCGACAGCGCCGTGAGCGGGGTGCGCAGCTGGTGCGAGGCGTCCGCGGCCAGGCGCCGCTCGGCGGTCAGCATCCGGCCGATCCGCTCGGCGCTGGCGTCCAGCACGTCCGCGACGCGGTCCAGCTCGGGGACCCCGTACCGCTTGTGCCGGGGCCGCGGATCGCCCGATCCGAGCCGCTCGGCCGTCTCGGCGAGGTCGGTGAGCGGGGAGGCCAGCCGGTTCGCCTGCCGTACGGCGAGCAGCACGGCGGCCACGACGGCCAGCAGCGCCACCGCGCCGACCACGGCCAGGGTCCGCCCGACCTCCCTGGTCACGGTGGAGCGGGCCTCCTCGACGATCACCATCTCGCCCTGCTCGCCGCGCGCGGTGCCGCGGATGACGCTGTCGGGGATCGGGGTGCCGACCTCCAGGGCCGGCTGCCCGGGGATGGTGATCCGCGCGTAGTGCCCGGCGCCCAGCTGTTCGGCGAGGGCGACGGGGTCGACCTGCTTCTTCTCCAGGACGTTCGCCTCGACGATGCCCACCAGCCGCAGCGCCTCGGACTCGATGCGGTCCTGGGCGCTGCTGGTGATGGTCCGGGTCTCCACGATGACGAGGGAGACCCCGAACACGGCGATCACGACGAGCACCACGGCGAGCGTGGATTGGATGAGGCGGCGGCGCATGCCCTAGAGCATGCCCTAGGGCGTCTGCGGAGCGGACCGCTCAGCTCTTCTCGAAGCGGAAGCCGACGCCGCGGACGGTGGCGATGTAGCGGGGGTTCGCGGCGTCGTCGCCCAGCTTCTTGCGCAGCCAGGAGATGTGCATGTCGAGGGTCTTGGTGGAGGACCACCAGGTGGTGTCCCAGACCTCGCGCATGAGCTGGTCGCGGGTGACGACCCGGCCCGCGTCGCGGACCAGGACCCGCAGCAGGTCGAACTCCTTGGCGGTGAGCTGGAGCTCCTCCTCGCCCATCCAGGCGCGGTGCGATTCGACGTCGATCCGCACGCCGTGGGTGGCGGGGGGCTGCACGGTCTCGGCGGCGCCGCGCCGGAGCAGGGCCCGGACCCGGGCCAGCAGCTCGGCCAGGCGGAAGGGCTTGGTCACGTAGTCGTCGGCGCCGGCGTCCAGGCCGACGACCGTGTCGACCTCGTCCGCGCGGGCGGTGAGGACCAGGATCGGGAAGCCGTGGCCCTCGGCGCGCAGCCGGCGGGCGACTTCCAGGCCGTCCATGCCCGGCAGTCCCAGGTCCAGGACGACGAGGTCGACGCCACCCTGCAGTCCCGCGTCCAGGGCGCTGGGGCCGTCCTCCCGGACCTCGACCTCGTACCCCTCCCGGCGCAGGGCGCGGGCCAGGGGCTCCGAGATGGATGCGTCGTCCTCGGCGAGCAGTACACGCGTCATGTGGGTGATGGTAGTCCGCGGCGGGTGGAACGAGAGGCCTGCCTACAGACCCCTCTCTATCTGGCCTTGTGAACGGCCGACCACCTTCGAATGTGATCGAACGGTTCCCCGCCAACCTTGTGATCCATCTCTCAAGTCCTTTCAAATCAGGCACTGTCGTGTCGTATGGTGGCGAGACGCCTGATGCACTACCTCAGGGACCTTTGTGCCGAAAAGCGCGCCGAAGGTCTCTACTTCTGTCCTGAACGGACGGGCAGTCTGAATGGACTCACCTGTCCGGGCTTGATGACAGTGAATGACCTGTGGGCCGGCCCCCTCGCGCGAAGACGAGCGAGGGGGCGTGGATCCCGGTTACGGATGTTCCTTCGCCTCCCACCCCATTGGAGGGCGAGACCCCCGGGCGTGGGGTGGAAGATCCGTCGCCGGTGCCGGCCACCCCCCACCGGGCGCGGATGAGCTCACGAAGCCAAGCGTCCCGAGCAAGCAAGGATCGACATGGCTTCCAGCCTGACGACGGCCTCACCGAGCCCCGCTCACGAGAAGACCGTCTTCGGCCACCCGATCGGCCTGGCCACGCTGTTCATGACCGAGATGTGGGAGCGCTTCTCCTACTACGGCATGCGTGCGCTTCTGGTGCTGTACCTGGTCTCCGGCGGTGTGGACGCCGCGACCGGCAGCCAGGGCGGAGGGCTCGGCTTCACGGCGGCGACGGCCACGGCGATCTACTCCGTCTACGTGGCCATGGTCTACCTCATGGCCATGCCCGGCGGCTGGTTCGGCGACCGTGTCTGGGGCGCCCGCAAGACGGTCGCCGTCGCCAGCTTCATCATCATGGCGGGCCACGTGGCGCTCGCCCTGCCCGGCCAGATGGCGTTCTTCGTCGGCCTGCTGCTGGTCGCGGTCGGCTCCGGCCTGCTGAAGGCCAACATCTCCACGATGGTCGGCCACCTGTACAAGGGCGTGGACGACCCGCGCCGTGACAGCGGCTTCACGATCTTCTACATCGGCATCAACGTGGGTGCCTTCGCGGCGCCGATCGTGATCGGCACCATCGGCGAGGTCGTCAACTGGCACCTCGGCTTCCTGCTCGCCGCCATCGGCATGGGCGTCGGCCTCGTGGTCTTCCTCGCCGCCGGCCGCACCCTGAGCCCGCAGAGCAGCCTGGTCCCGAACCCGCTGTCCCCGGCCGAGCGCAAGGCCGTGATCGTCAAGGCCCTCGCCGTCCTGGCCGCCGTCGCGGTCTTCTACACCGCGGTCGTCTCGGCAGACATGTTCACCATCAAGTGGGCGCTGTACCCGATCACGATCGCCGGTCTGATCATCCCGGTCGCGGTCCTCGTGCGCATCAAGCGGGACAAGGACCTGTCCGCCGGCGAGCAGTCCCGGATGAGCGCCTACATCTGGTTCTTCGTGGCCGCCGCCGTCTTCTGGATGATCTACGACCAGGGCGGTTCGACCCTCTCGCTCTTCGGTGACAAGAACTCCGAGCGCAGCCTGCTCGGCTGGGAAGTCCCCACCGTCATCTTCCAGTCGCTGAACCCGCTCTTCGTGGTGGCCCTGGCCCCGATCTTCGCCGCCGTGTGGGTCGCCCTGGCCCGCCGCAACCGCGAGCCCAGCACCATCGTGAAGTTCTCGGTCGCCCTGATCATCATCGGCGCCTCGTTCTTCGTCTTCTCCGTGCCGCTGAGCCAGGTCGCCGGCAACGACGCCAAGGTCACCATGTGGTGGCTGGTGCTGATCTTCCTGATGCACACGATCGCCGAGCTGTTCCTCTCCCCGGTCGGCCTGTCGGTCACGACGAAGATGGCGCCGAAGAAGTACGCCTCCCAGATGATGGGCGTCTGGTTCCTGGCCGTCACCGCCGGTGACTGCATCACCGGTCTGCTCGCTCTGGCCGACGTGAAGCTGGACGGCGTCGGGGTGATCCTCTTCCAGGCGGCCGCCGCCGTCCTCGCCGGTGTCGCGATCTACATGTACCGCAAGAAGGTCAACGCGCTCATGGGCGACGTGAACTGACCCGTCCCCGCCCCGTCGGACGAATGGCCCGGCACACCGGAAGGTGTGCCGGGCCGTTCGCCGTGCCGTGACCGGTGCCGGCGGGTGCCGGCGGGTGCTAGCGGGTGCCGCGCAGGCGGCGCCACGGGGTGAAGGTGAACACCGCTGCCCCGAGCAGGATCACCGTGCCGGCGACCAGGGCCAGGGCCTTGATGCCGCCCTCGTCCTCCGCGCCGGTCTCGGCGAGGCCGCCCGAGGTGGTGCTGCCGGTGGCCGTGGTGGTCGAGGAGCCGGATCCGCCCGGCTGGGCGGTGGTGTCCAGTTCCAGCGAGACGCCGCTGCTGGCCGCCTTGCAGGGAACGTTGATCGGCGTGGAGCCCGGCGCCATCGTGACGTCGATCGTCAGCTGGTCCGGGCTCAGCGTGACCTTGCCGCTCTTCCCGGGCTTGTAGGTGCCGGTCATGTCGTTGAGGCTGACCGGGGCCTTGTCGGGAATCGGCTCCGCGTTGGCCGGTCCGGAGACCTTGACCGTGCCGCTGTCCGCCCCGCCGAGCTTCACGTTCATCGAGGGCTTGAGGGCACCGGCGGGCAGGGCCATGGGCGCCGCCATGGCGCCCTTGGCGGTCTTGACCGTCAGGTCGTAGCTGCCGCCGTTCTTCTTGGCGTTGATCGTGACCGGGGTCTTGATGCCCCCCGGGACGACCGGCCCGCAGTCGAAGGCCACCTCGACCGGCTTGCCCGGGAAGTCGGTCTGGCCGCCTCCGCCGCCGCTGCCGCCGGAGCCCGAGGTGGAGCCGCCCGTGGTGGTCGTGGAGCCGCCGGTGGTGGTGGAGCCTCCGGTGGTCGTTCCGCCGGTCGTCGTACCGCCACTGGAGCCCGCGGACACGTCGATGGTGGCCCCGCCCTTGACCTCCCCGATCGGCGCGCACTTGGTGACGAAGGTGCCGAAGGAGAACGTCACGGCGACGTCGTACTTGCCGGGGGTCAGGCTGATCTTGCCCGCCTTGGTCAGCTTCAGCTTGCCCTTCATCGTGGACATCTGCATGGGGGCCTTCTTGGGGATCGGCGGGTTCTTCTTCTCCCCAACGACCTTCAGTTCCCCGCCCCCGCCGCCCACCGTGATCCAGCCGGTGGGCTGGACCGCGTCCTGCGGGATGTCCATCAGGTCCGTGTTGTTCGAGGCCGGCTTGACCGTCTCCCAGGACACGTCGACCTCGTCACCGACCTTGGCCGTGGCCGGGGCGGTGATCTTGGCGGTGGTCTCGCCCTCCACCGGGGCGCCGCCGCCGGCCGGTGGCACGCACTTGACCTTGAACGTGGCGTCGGCGGCCAGTGCGGGAGAAGCCGCTGTGGCAATGCCCGCGCCGCCGAGCAGCAGCGCGACCACGGCCGCGCTCACCCTCCGTTGGGTCTTCACGATGGTCCCTTCGTCGTCGAACGGTTCTCAGACGGTGCGGACGTCTGTGGTGCTGTCTCCGGCGCGCTGTCCGGGGTGAACCACGGCAGGACCGCCGTGGTGGTCCGAGGGGGCTCCGCCGGCTGGTCGGAGCGGGCGGGCGCGGCTCCCCGCAGGGCGGGCAGCCGGGGGAGGCGGGCCGTCACGGCCGAGACCGCTTCGGAGGGCCGCGCGCCGCGGTGGCGGCCGGCGGCGGGCGCGGCGCGCGCGGCGCGCGGCCGGACCCGGTCGACGACGGCCATGCCGATGCGGAAGACCGCGGCCGGGATCACCAGCAGGAGCAGGCCCCAGAAGAGCAGGACCCCGTACGGGCGGTCCACGCCCCAGGGCTGCGTGGCCACGACGGTCTCGCCGTACTTGAGGGAGATCGTGTAGTCGCCGTGGGCGCCCGCGGCGAGGGCGACGTCGAGCGCGATCTCCGCCTTGCCGCCCGGCGGGATGGTGCCCTTCCACCGGACCTCCTCCCACAGGGGGGCGAACACCCCGTGGGCGGTGCCGAGCTGGAAGACCGGGTCCTTGACGGGGGCCGAGCCGAGGTTGCCGACGGTGACCTCGAACTTCCGGGCGGGCGGGGCGCCGAACCAGGTCAGCACCCCGTCCTCGCCCTCCAGCCGGACCCCCGTGAGCATCGCCAGGCGGGCCGTGCCCGATTCCGCGGGCAGTTCGGCCACCGGATGGTCGGTGATCTTCAGGGGGGCCGCGACGGTGGACTGGTCGCCGTTGACGGAGGTGACGTTGACGACGCAGGGGCAGGGCTTGGGCGGTGCCACCACATTCAGCTGGGCGGCGAAGCGCCCGTCGTCGCCGACCGAGACGGCCGCGCCGTCGGCGTTGGCGCAGCTGTTGGTGCCGCCGATCATGTTCTGCCCGCAGACCAGCAGCATCACCAGCGTCTTGGCCCGCCAGCCGGTGCCGGTGACCGTGATCTCCGTGCCCTTGGCGGCCTCCTGGAGCGAGAGCGCCACGGTCGGCTTGGCCTCGTCGGCGGTGGCCGCCGGGGCCGCCGGGAACAGGGCGAGGACGCAGGCCGCCAGCCCCGCGAGCAGGCACCGGACCGTGCCGCCGGTCCTGCCGCCGGACTCGTCACCGGCCTTGCCGCTGGCCCTGCCGCGGGTCTTGTCGCCGGCCACGGCGTCGCTCACCTGGGCGCTCACCTGGAGGCTCCTGTCAGTTCGTGTTCCGGTGCAGGGCGCGGACCGCGCTCCTCGGGCGCCTCGCCGCGGGTCACGCCGTCCGCCGGCCGCGGCCGGGTGCGGCGGCCGCGTACGAGGAACAGCGCGGCCGACGTGGTCCCGCCGAGGGCGAGCAGGCCGAGGCCGGTCCAGCCGGCCGCCCGCCACGGCACGAACCAGGCGGAGGCCGTCCCGGTCGCCCGGGCGCCGCCGGGGGCGGTGACGGTGACCGTGACGCGGACCCGGTCGAGGACCGGCGCTCCGGGCCAGGGTTCGGTCAACTCGACCCGCCGGCCCGGGAGCAGTTCGACCGGCAGGGCGCGGGAACCGCGGCCCGGGACGTCTCCGAACCGGCCCTCGGCGCGGATCTCCAGCTCGGGGGCGAGGGTGACGTTGCCGCGGTTGACCAGGGTGTACGCGACCACCGCGGCCGCGCCCTCGCCGCGTACGGCGACGTCCTCCACGGTGAGGGCGGCCAGGGTGGGGCCGCTGACCCGCAGGTGGACCCGCACTCCCGCCTCGCGGCCGGCCTCGGTGGCGACCACGGCGGCCGGGTGGTCCCCGGGCGGGGACGCGGGCGGCACGGTGACGGTGAAGGGGACCACCGCGCGGGTGCGGGGCGGGATCTTCACGGTGGCGCCGGATCCGAAGCTGATCCAGGCGCCCGCGCCGGTGGAGACCGGGCCCTCGGAGTCCGGGCCCGTGGAGCCGGAGCCGGTGGCGTTCGGGCCGGGGCGGACCGCGAAGGCGCCGTCGGCGGTGTTGTAGGCGTCGGCCCCGCGCAGGGTGACGGTGCGCTCCTGGTCGCTGGTGTTGGACAGGGCGAGGCGGTCCTCCAGCACGGTGCCGGGGGCGCCCGCCATGTAGAAGTACGGGCGCGTGGGGTACGGGCCGCCGCCGGGGCGGGTGGTGTCCGCTCCGGCGGCGGGCTCGGCGGTCCAGCCCGGTTCGTCGGCGGCCGCGGGGTGCGCGGGGGTCGCGTACAGCGCGGCGGCGGCGAGCAGGAGCACGCCGGCGCGCTTGAGGGTGTGGAGCACGGGCATGGCCGGGGGTGCTCCGTTCAGGACCGGGCCCGCTGGCCGCGCCGGGTCAGCCAGAGCACGCCGGCGGCGCCGGAGAGCAGCACGGTGCCGCCGAGGGTGCCGAGGGCGAGGGCGGAGTCGTTGGGTCCGGTCTGCGGGAGGGTGCCCTCCGTGGTGTCGCCGCCGGACTGCGCACCGCCGCCGCCGGGGGCCGTCACGTCCAGTTCCAGCGAGGGCCCCGGGTTGTTGCCGGGGGTGCAGGTGGTCGTGGTGCCCATGGCCTTGATGGTGAGCACACCGGCGGTGAAGGTGACCTTGCCGCTCTTCTTGGGCGTGTAGGTGCCCGAGAGGTCGGTGATCTTGATGGGTGTGTCGGCGGGCGCGGCCTCGGGGTTGGGCGGACCGGAGACCGGTACGGACACCTTCTCCGCGCCGCCGACGAGGATGACGGCGCTGGGGCTCATCGCGCCCTTGCCGAGTTCGATGGGGCTGGAGGAGACGCCCTTCTGGAAGGACATCGTCAGCTTGTACGCGTCGCCGTCCTTGACGGCCTTGATGTCGATGGGCGATACCGCCGACTTGTCCCCGATGGGGGTCTTGCAGTCGTAGGCCACGTCGACGACGGCGGCACGGGCTGCGGGGGCGGCCAGCAGGACCGCCGATCCGGCCAGCGCGGAGGCCAGCGCGAGCGCGGTGGAGCGTTTCCGGTCGGACACCTTCGTCTTCCCCTCGGGCCACAAATAACTGACGACACATCAGATTGGTGGCTCAAGGTACGCCCGGGGTCTTACGGAGGGAAGACAAAGGACAGCCCCGGATTGACTGTTCGTCAGTACACCCGGCGGCCCCGCTGCCAGACGGCCGAAACGAGCGGAACGCCCGGGCGGTAGGCGAGGTGGACGTGGCTCGGGGCGTCCAGCAGGGCCAGGTCGCCGCGGGCTCCGGGGGCCAGGACGCCGATGTCGTCGCGGCGCAGCGCGCGGGCGCCGCCGGCGGTGGCCGCCCAGAGGGCCTCGTCGGGGGTCATCCCCATGTCGCGGACGGCGAGCGCGATGCAGAAGGGCATGGAGCTCGTGTAGGAGGAGCCGGGGTTGCAGTCCGTGGACAGGGCGACGGTCGCGCCCGCGTCGATCAGGCGCCGTGCGTCCGGCCACTGGGCGCGGGTGGAGAACTCGGCGCCGGGCAGCAGGGTGGCGACCGTGGTCGAGGCGGCCTGGGCGAGGGCGTCCACGTCGGCGTCGGTGAGGTGGGTGCAGTGGTCGGCGGAGGCCGCTTCCAGCTCGACGGCGAGCTGGACGCCGGGGCCGTACGAGAGTTGGTTGGCGTGGACGCGCGGGATCAGGCCGGCGGCGGCGCCGGCGGTGAGGATCGCGCGGGCCTGGTCGCCGTCGAAGGCGCCCTTCTCGCAGAAGACGTCGACCCAGCGGGCGTACGGGGCGCAGGCCGCCAGCATCTCGCCGGTGACGAGGTCGACGTAGCCGGCCGGGTCCTCGGCATAGTCCGGGGAGACGATGTGCGCGCCGAGGTAGGTGACCTCCTCGGTGTGCGCGGCGGCGATGCGCAGCGCGCGGGCCTCGTCGGCGACGGTCAGGCCGTAGCCCGACTTGGTCTCGAAGGTGGTGGTGCCCTGGCGCCGGGCCTCGTGGAGGTGGCGCAGCAGGTTGGCCTCCAGCTCGTCGTCGGAGGCGGCGCGGGTGGCGGCGACGGTGGTGCGGATGCCGCCGGCGGAGTAGCTGCGGCCGGACATCCGGGCGTTGAACTCGGCGGTGCGGTCGCCGGCGAAGACGAGGTGCGAGTGGGAGTCGACGAAGCCGGGGATGACGGCGCGGCCGGCCGCGTCGTACGCGGTGTCGGCGGCCGGAGCCTTGTCGGCGGGGCCGACCCAGGCGATGCGGTCACCGTCGATGACCACCGTCGCGTTCTCGACCAGGCCGAGCAGGCCCCTTCCGAGGGCGGGGTCGTTGGTGACGAGGCTGCCGATGTTGGTGATGGCCGTGGTGGTCATGGGGGGTTCCTCTCAAGGCTTGCTTGTCCCCCACCCCGCCCCTTCCCGAAACCGGGGCTCCGCCCCGGACCCCGCGCCTCAAACGCCGGCGGGGCTGAGTTCTTCAGCCCGTCCGGCGTTTGAGGACCGGGCCCGGGCAGAGCCCGGTTACGGGAAGGGGCGGGGTGGGGGAAAGGCCCGCCGCAGGCGCCGCGGTCAGGCGCGCAGGGCTGCGATGGACTCGGACAGGGCCGTCGGGACGTCCCCGACCAGGGTGTGGTGACCGTCGCGGACCACGTGGCGGCCGCCGACCACCGTGTGGCGGACGTCCGACGCCGTAGCGGCGAACACCGCCGTCTCGGCGCCGAGGCGCGCCGGCGCCCCCGCCGTGCGTACGGAGTCCAGCGCGATCGTGGTGAAGTCCGCGAGCGCGCCCGGCTCCAGGCGGCCCGCGTCGGGCCGGCCCAGGGCCGCGTGGCCGTCGGCGGTCGCGGCGGTGAGCAGGGCGTTCGCCGTCCAGTGGCCGCGGGTGCGGCTGCTCAGGCGCTCGTTCAGCTCCATCGCCCGGGCCTCTTCGAGCAGGTCGATCACGGCGTGGCTGTCACTGCCGAGGGAGAGCGGGCTGCCCGCGTGCTGGAGGCGGACCGCCGGGCCGATGCCGTCCGCGAGGTCGCGTTCGGTGGTGGGACACATGCAGGTGCCGGTGGTGGTCCCGCCGAGCAGGGCGATGTCCGCGTCGGTGAGGTGCGTGTTGTGGACGCCGGTGGTGCGCGGGCCCAGCACGCCGTGGTCGGCGAGGAGCTGGGTCGGGGTGCGGCCGTGGGCGGCCTGGCACGCGTCGTTCTCGGCGGTCTGCTCGGAAAGGTGGACGTGCAGGGGCGCCCGGCTCTCCTCGGCCCAGCGGGCGACGGTGGCCAGCTGGTCGGCGGGCACGGCGCGGACCGAGTGGATCGCGGCGCCGATCAGCGCGTGCTCGCGGGGCTTCAGCCCGGAGACCCGCTCGGCCCAGGCGTCGGCCGTGCCGTCGGAGAAGCGCTGCTGGTGCGGGCTCGGGGCCTCTCCGAAGCCGGAGGAGAGGTAGGCGGTGTCGAGGAGGGTGATCCTGATGCCGGCCGCGGCGGCGGCCTCGATCAGGGCCTCGCCCATGGCGTTCGGGTCGGCGTACGGGGCGCCGCCGGGGGCGTGGTGGACGTAGTGGAACTCGCCGACGTTCGTGATGCCGGCCAGCGCCATCTCGGCGTACACCGCGCGGGCGAGCGCGAAGTAGCGGTCGGGGGTGAGGTTCTGGGCGACCTTGTACATGAGGTCGCGCCAGGTCCAGAAGGTGCCGGAGCCGACCTGGACCGTGGAGCGCAGGGCCCGGTGGAAGGCGTGGCTGTGCGCGTTGGCGAGGCCCGGCAGCGTCAGGCCGCGCAGGACCTCCGCGCCGGGGGGCGGGGTGTCCACGCCGGTGCGCAGCGCCCCGATCCGCCCGTCGGCCGTGACCTCCAGGGCGACGCCCGGCTCGGTGTGGGTGCCGAGCCAGGCGTGCTCCAGCCAGTACGTCTTGTGCGCAGTCACCTGCACGCGAGTCCTTCCAGTACGTCGGCGAGGGCCAGCACTCCGGCCACGCAGTCGTCCTCGGCGGCGAACTCCCGCGGGGAGTGGGAGACGCCGGTCGGGTTCCGTACGAACAGCATCGCGGTCGGGACGGCGGCGGAGAGGATCCCGGCGTCGTGTCCCGCCCCGGTGCCGAGGACGGGGACGGCCCCGCCCAGGATCCGGTTCATCTCGTCGCGCAGGGCGTGCTCGAACTCGACGACCGGGGTGAAGGACTCCCGGACGATGCCGAGGTCGATGCCGTCCTGGTCGGCCCGCTCGCGGGCGGCCTTCTCGATGGCGGTGACGACCGTGTCGAGGGTGGCCTGGTCGGCGGCCCGGGAGTCGAGCCAGCCGCGCACGAGGGAGGGGATGGCGTTGACCCCGTTGGGTTCGACCGAGACCTTCCCGAAGGTGGCGACGGCTCCGGCGAGGGCCGCCTCGGTGCGGGCCGCCAGGACGGTCGCCGCGTAGGTGAGCATCGGGTCGCGGCGGTCGACCAGCCGGGTGGTGCCGGCATGGTTGGCCTCGCCGCGGAAGTCGAACCGCCAGCGGCCGTGCGGCCAGATCGCGGAGGCGATGCCGACCCGGTCCCCGGACAGGTCCAGGGCCCGGCCCTGTTCCACGTGGAGTTCGACGAAGGCGCCGATGCGGGCGAGCCGTTCGGGGTCGGCCCCGATGGCCCCGGGGTCGTATCCGGCGGCCTCCATGGCCTGCGGCAGGCCGATGCCGTCGGCGTCGCGCAGCTCGTACGCCTTCTCCTTGGTCAGCTGCCCGGCGGCGAGCCGGGAGCCGACGCAGGCGAGCCCGAAGCGGGCCCCTTCCTCGTCACCGAAGTTGGTGATGGCAAGTGGCCTGGCGAACTCCGCGCCCCTCCGGCGGAGTTCGTCCAGGGCCGCGAAGGAGGACACCACCCCGAGGGGGCCGTCGAAGGCCCCGCCGTCAGGGACGGAGTCCAGGTGCGAGCCGGTGACCACGGCGTCCCCCGCGAGGGGGTCGCCGAGCCAGGCCCACTGGTTGCCGTTGCGGTCGGTCTCGTACGTCAGCCCGCGCGCCTCGGCCTGCTCCTGGAACCAGGTCCGGCAGTCGGCGTCGGCCCCACTCCAGGCGTACCGGCGGTACCCGCCGGTGTCGGCGTTGCGGCCGATGGGTGCGAGGTCCGCCCACATGGCGTGGAACGACGGGGCTGCGCCCCCGGACCCGCCCGGCAGGCCCACGGCTTCGCCGGGGCCGCCCTGGCCGGAGGCCGGGCTCACCACTTCGGCCCCGCCGGCGTTTGAGGCCCGGGGGTCCGGGGGCAGAGCCCCCGGCAGCGGCGCCGCTGCCGGCCCGGAGCCCCCCGCGCCCGGGAAGTCTGCCTCGCTCACGCGTCGTCGCCCTCGCGCATCGGGATGCGGACGCCGCGCTCGTCGGCGACCGACTCGGCGATGTCGTAGCCGGCGTCGACGTGGCGGATGACGCCCATGCCCGGGTCGTTGGTGAGGACGCGGCGGATCTTCTCGCCCGCGAGGGGGGTGCCGTCGGCGACGGTGACCTGGCCCGCGTGGATGGAGCGGCCCATGCCGACGCCGCCGCCGTGGTGGATGGAGACCCAGGAGGCGCCCGAGGCGACGTTGACCATGGCGTTGAGCAGCGGCCAGTCGGCGATGGCGTCGGAGCCGTCGAGCATGGCCTCGGTCTCGCGGTACGGGGAGGCCACCGAGCCGCAGTCGAGGTGGTCGCGGCCGATGACGAGCGGGGCGGCGAGGGTGCCGTCGGCGACCATCTCGTTGAAGCGCTCGCCGGCCTTGTCGCGCTCGCCGTAGCCGAGCCAGCAGATGCGCGCGGGCAGGCCCTGGAAGTGGACGCGCTCGCCCGCCATCTTGATCCAGCGGTGCAGGGACTCGTTCTCCGGGAAGAGCTCCAGCAGTGCCTTGTCGGTCTTGTGGATGTCGGAGGCCTCGCCGGACAGGGCGGCCCAGCGGAAGGGGCCCTTGCCCTCGCAGAACAGCGGCCGGATGTAGGCGGGGACGAAGCCGGGGAAGGCGAAGGCGCGGTCGTAGCCGGCCAGCTGGGCCTCGCCGCGGATGGAGTTGCCGTAGTCGAAGACCTCGGCGCCGGCGTCCATGAAGCCGACCATGGCCTCGACGTGCTTGGCCATCGACTCGCGGGCGCGGACGGTGAAGCCGGCCGGGTCCTTGGCGGCGTAGGAGGCCATGTCGTCGAAGTCGACGCCGGTCGGCAGGTAGGCCAGCGGGTCGTGGGCGCTGGTCTGGTCGGTGACGATGTCGATCGGGGCGCCCTCGGCCAGCATCTGCGGGAGCAGGTCGGCGGCGTTGCCGAGCAGGCCGATGGAGAGCGGCTTGCGGGCGTCGCGGGCCTCGACGGCCAGCTGCAGCGCGTGCTGGAGGCTGTCGGCCTTCACGTCCAGGTAGCGGTGCTCGATGCGGCGCTCGATGGCGCGCGGGTCGACGTCGATGCAGATCGCGACGCCGTCGTTCATCGTCACGGCGAGCGGCTGGGCGCCGCCCATGCCGCCGAGGCCGGCGGTGAGGGTGATGGTGCCGGCGAGGGTGCCGTTGAACTTCTTCGCGGCGACGGCCGCGAAGGTCTCATAGGTGCCCTGGAGGATGCCCTGGGTGCCGATGTAGATCCACGAACCGGCGGTCATCTGGCCGTACATGGTCAGGCCCAGCTGCTCCAGGCGGCGGAACTCCTCCCAGTTGGCCCAGTCGCCGACCAGGTTGGAGTTGGCGAGCAGGACGCGCGGCGCCCACTCGTGGGTCTGCATCACCCCGACCGGGCGGCCGGACTGGACCAGCATCGTCTCGTCCTGCTTGAGGGTCTGCAGGGTGCGGACCATCGCGTCGTACGAGCGCCAGTCGCGGGCGGCCTTGCCGGTGCCGCCGTAGACGACGAGCTTGTCGGGGTGCTCGGCGACCTCGGGGTCGAGGTTGTTCTGGAGCATCCGCAGCGCGGCCTCCTGCTGCCATCCCAGGGTGCTGAGCTCGGTGCCTCGCGCGGCACGTACGGGGCGGGGTCCTGACATGGCGGGTGCCTCCTCCGATGTTGGTCAATCCATTCACATCCTCGCCCCCTGAATAGATTCAGTCAACAGCTGCGGTCGGCCCCGTCGAATGATGGGATGGTCCACATGGCTGCACACACGGATGTGGGCGAGGACGCCGCGGCGCGCCGGGACCGGGCCGTACGGGCCGCGGTCGAGCAGGGCCTCGTGGGCGGGGCCGACGCCGCGGAGCCCCTGACCTGCCTCCTGGACACCGCCGGGATCCGGGCCTCCGCCGCCGCCCTGACCAGCGCCTTCGCGGGCGTACTGGCCCCCGGCACCCCCGTCCTGCACGCCTTCGCCGTGAAGGCGGCCCCGCTCGTCCCGGTGCTGCGGCTGCTCGCCGACGCCGGCCTCGGCTGCGAGGTGGCCAGCCCCGGCGAGCTGGCACTGGCCCGGGCGGCGGGGGTCCCCGCCGGGCGGACCGTCCTGGACTCCCCCGCCAAGACGGCGGCCGAACTGCGCGAGGCCCTGGCGCTGGGCATCGCCGTCAACGCCGACAACCCGCAGGAGCTGGAGCGCCTCGACGCGCTGCTCGCCGCGGCGCCGACCACGGCGCCGATCGGCCTGCGGATCAACCCGCAGACCGGCGCGGGGGCCATCGACGCGCTGTCCACCGCGACGGCGACCTCGAAGTTCGGGGTGGCCCTGCGTGATCCGGGCGCGCGCGCATGGCTCGTACGGGCCTACCTGGACCGGCCGTGGCTGACCCGCCTGCACATCCACTCGGGCTCGCAGGGCGTCCCGCTCGCCCTGATCGCGCAAGGCGTACGGGAACTGCACGCGCTCGCCGAGGAGATCAACGCGGCGGCCGGGCGCCGACAGGTCGACACCCTCGACATCGGCGGCGGCCTGCCGGTCAACTTCGCCTCGGACGAGGAGACGCCGACGTTCGCGCAGTACGTGACGGCCCTGCGCGAGGCGGTCCCCGCGCTCTTCGACGGCTCGTACGGCCTGGTCACCGAGTTCGGCCGGGCCCTGCTGGCCAAGCACGGGCTGGTCCTGGCCCGGGTCGAGTACACCAAGACCAGCGGATCCCGGCCGATCGCGCTCACCCACGCCGGGGTCCAGCTGGCGACCCGCACCGCGTACGCGCCGGCGGCCTGGCCGGTGCGGATCCTGGCGTACGACGCGAAGGGCGCGGCGAAGACCGGCGACGTGGTGGCGCAGGACGTCGCGGGGCCGGCGTGCTTCGCGGGGGATCTGCTGGCGGTGGGCCGTGAGCTGCCGCGGCTGGCCCCCGGCGACCTGATCGGTGTCCCGGACACCGGCGCGTACTTCTTCACGGCCCACTACGGCTACAACAGCCTGCCCCGGCCGGCGGTCCACGGCTTCACCGTGGGCCCGGGGGGCGAGGTCCGCTTCCGCCTCGCCAGGCCGGCGCAGTCGCTGTCCGCGATCGTGGCGGAGGCGGGCGGCGCGCTGGGGGACGCCCTGCTCTAGCCCTGGGCTCCGCCCAGACCCGCGCCTCAATCGCCGGCGGGGCTGGATCTGCCCGGCGCGGCCCAAGACCTGGGGCTCCGCCCCAGACCCCGCTCCTCAAACGCCGGAGGGGCTGAAATACAGCCTCGCCCGGCCAATCCAGCCCCGCCGGCGATTGAGGCGGCTACTCCACGAACAGCCCCCTCGCGGCGGCCCTGGCGTCGAAGGCCTCCAGACGGGCCTGCGCGTCAGGCAACGCATCCGCCATCGCCTCCAGCAGCACCCGCCCCAACAACATCGGCGCACACGCAGTGTCAAAGGCCAGCCCGGTCCCCACCGGCGCCGGAATCAGCAGGTCCGAGTGGCCGGCCACCGGCGCGAACGCCGAGTCCGCGACCGTCACCACGGTCAGGCCGTCCCCCCGGGCGCGCTCCAGGGTGTCCACGACCTCCCGCGGGTGGCGCGGCAGCGCGAAGCACAGCAGCGCCGTGGCCCCCTCGGAGCGGGCCGCGTCGATGCGGTCGTCCAGCATCGAGCCGCCCTCGTCGAGGAGGCGTACGTCCGGGTGCACCTTCGCAGCGAAGTACGCGAACCCGCGCGCCTGCGAGGACGCCGCCCGCAGCCCGAGCACCGGCAGCGGGGTGGAGGCGGCGAGCAGCCGCCCCGCCTCCTGGACCGGCGCGGGATCGGCGAGCATCTCCGCGAGCCGGCGCAGGTTCTCGATCTCGCCGAGGACGGCCTGCTGGTACTCGTTGTGCGCGTCCTCCTGCGCGGCGTCGGCCCGCTCGGCGGGGGCCACCTCGCGCAGGTGGCGGCGCAGCGCGGGATAGCCGTCGAAGCCGAGCGCCACGGCGAACCGGGTCACCGACGGCTGGCTGACCCCGGCCAGTTCGGCGAGCTCCACGCTCGACAGGAACGGCACCTCCGCCGCCCCGCGCACCATGCAGTGCGCGATCCGCCGCTGGGTCGGCGTCAGCCGGTGCCCCTCGAACAGCTTCTGCAGCCGCGCCGCCGGGCTGTCACTCATGCCGTCCCCTCCGTCCCGGTGAGATATTCAGTCACGGAGCACTCTGCATTCAGTTATGCAGTGGGGCAAGCCGTGCCCGCGATCCGGATACGGGGGCTAGCCCCAGTGCCCGGGCGGGCGGCCGTTCCTACGGTGGGGGCATGGACGCCCACGCCCAAGAGCTGAAGAAGGAACTCGACGCGACGCTGGACGCCCGGCGGGAGCTGGGTCCGGAGTACGAGTCCGCGCTGGTGGACTCGTTCGTCGAGAAGGTCGACACACAGGTCCGGCGCCGGCTCGCGGAGGAACGCCTGTCCGCGGCGCGCGGCGACGCGCGGAGCCCGGCCGCGGCGGGGGTGCCGGGGGTGGACGGGAACTTCGGCGAACGCTTCGGCTTCGCGATCATCACCCTGGTCCTGGCGATCCCGCTGTCGGCCATTGCCGCGGCGCATGCGGATCTGGAGGGGCTGCTGGTGGCGTGGGCGGGGATCGTGGGCGTGAACTTCATCCACGCCAGTCGCCTCCGGCGCGGTCGGCCGAAACCCCTGGACTGAATCCGGGTTGCGCGTCCGGGTGCGGCGCCGTTGCGGGGGCGCTGCCCCCGAGCCCACGCGCCTCAAACGCCGGCGGGGCTTCAAGATCGGGGCCCCGCCCCGGACCCCGCGCCTCAAACGCCGGCGGGGCTGGAGATGGCCCGGAAAAAGGTTTGGCGGGGACCGCCGCACCCTCGGTTGCCCGAGGGGCGGGACAACGGCGGTCCCCGCGAAGGACACGGCCGGGTCAGGGCCGTCCGCGTCCGTGGCGGCCGCGCGGTCCGGGAGCCGCTCCGGAGGTGCGCAGACGCCGTTCGGTGGTGCCGGCCGGGTTCCGGTCTCCCGGATCTCCCTGCCGACAACCACCACTGTGCCGGAGCCTTGTTAAGCGGGTGCTGCCGTCACGTGTCGGGCCCGTACCGATTGTGCGAAGGCCTCGCGCGGCCCCGTGGGGACTACTTGGCGGTCTTCGCCAGGAACGCCAGCAGGTCCTGACGGCTCACCACACCGGTCGGCTTGCCCTCGACCAGCACGATGGCCGCGTCCGCCTCGCCGAGCACCGCCATCAGCTCGGACACCGGCTCGCCGGAGCCGACCTGCGGCAGCGGCGAGCTCATGTGCTTCTCCAGCGGGTCGGTCAGGGAGGCCCGCTGGGCGAACAGCGCCGCCAGCAGCTCCTTCTCGACCACGGAGCCGATGACCTCGGCGGCCATCACGTCCGGGTGACCGGCGCCCGGCTTGACGATCGGCATCTGCGAGACGCCGTACTCGCGCAGGACCTCGATGGCCTCGCCGACGGTCTCCTCGGGGTGCATGTGGACGAGGGAGGGGATGCCGCCCTCCTTGTCGTTCAGCACGTCACCGATGCGCGCGGCGGGGCCGGCCTCCTCCAGGAAGCCGTGTCCCGCCATCCACTCGTCGCTGAAGATCTTGCTGAGGTAGCCGCGGCCGCTGTCCGGCAGCAGGACGACGACGACGTCGTCCGGGCCGAGGCCCTCGGCGGCCTTGAGCGCGGCGACGACGGCCATGCCGCAGGAGCCGCCGACGAGCAGGCCCTCCTCCTTGGCGAGGCGGCGGGTCATCTGGAACGAGTCCTTGTCGGACACCGCGATGATCTCGTCGGTGACGTTCGGGTCGTAGGCGGTCGGCCAGAAGTCCTCGCCGACACCTTCGACGAGGTACGGACGCCCGGAGCCGCCGGAGTAGACCGAGCCCTCGGGGTCGGCGCCGATGACCTTGACCTTCCCGCCGCTGACCTCCTTGAGGTAGTTGCCGGTGCCGGAGATCGTGCCGCCGGTGCCGACGCCCGCGACGAAGTGGGTGATCTTCCCGTCCGTCTGGTCCCACAGCTCGGGGCCGGTGGTCTCGTAGTGCGAACGGGGGTTGTTCGGGTTGCTGTACTGGTCGGGCTTCCAAGCGCCGGGCTCGCGCGCGAGGCGGTCGGACACGTTGTAGTACGAGTCCGGGTGCTCGGGGTCGACGGCGGTCGGGCAGACCACGACCTCGGCGCCGTACGCGCGCATCACGTTGATCTTGTCCATGGACACCTTGTCAGGGCAGACGAAGATGCACTTGTAGCCCTTCTGCTGGGCCACGATGGCGAGTCCTACACCCGTGTTGCCGCTGGTCGGCTCCACGATGGTGCCGCCGGGCTTGAGGGCTCCGCTCTGCTCGGCGGCCTCGATCATCCGTACGGCGATCCGGTCCTTCACGGACCCACCGGGATTGAAGTACTCGACCTTCGCAAGGACGGTGGCCTGCAGGCCTTCGGTCACACGGTTGAGCTTCACCAGCGGGGTGTTGCCGACGAGGCTGATCATCGAGTCGTGGAATTGCACCATGTTCTCCAAGGAGGGGACTCCACGGGTTCTCCGGGAGGTCCGGCCAGAGTATGCCGAAAGGGATTGGCCGACCGTCCGTACGGGGCAGGTAGGGGTCAATGAGGACCGAGGAGGTGGCCTGAAGAGTGTCCAGGGCGAGAACGGCCCGCCGGATCGCGGCGGGGGCAGCGTACGGCGGGGGCGGACTCGGACTGGTCGGGGCCGCCGCGGTGGGGCTGGTGCTGGCGGAGGTCCAGTTCGCCAAGCGCACGGTGGGGTCCGGGCTGCCTGATCCGCCGCGCGCCGACGGACTGTACGGGAGCGAGTTCGGCGGACCGGAGCAGAGCCCGGGCCCGCTGCGCCTGGGCATGCTGGGCGATTCCACGGCTGCCGGGCTCGGCGTGCGGCGGGCCCGGCAGACGCCGGCGGCCCTGCTGGCCTCCGGGCTGGCCGCGGTGGCGGAGCGGCCCGTGGAGCTGCGCAACGTGGCCCTGTCGGGGGCCATGTCGGACGACCTGGACCGGCAGGTCGGCCTGCTGCTGAACGGCGACGCACCGGCCCCGGACGTGTGCGTGATCATGATCGGCGCGAACGACGTGACCCGCCGGATGCCGCCGACCCACTCGGTGCGGTGCCTCACCTCGGCCGTGCGGCGGCTGCGCCTGGCGGGCGCCGAGGTCGTCGTGGGCACCTGCCCGGACCTCGGCACCATCGAGCCGGTCTACCAGCCGCTGCGCTGGGTGGCGCGCCGCGTCTCGCGCCAGCTGGCCGCCGCGCAGACCATAGGAGTGGTCGCGCTGGGCGCCCGTACGGTCTCCATGGGTGACCTGCTGGGCCCCGAGTTCGCCGCCAACCCGCGCGAGATGTTCGGCCCGGACTCCTACCACCCGTCGGCGGAGGGGTACGCGACCGCCGCCATGGCCATGCTGCCGACCGTGTGCGCGGCGCTCGGCCTGTGGCCCGAGTCCGACCGGCTGGACGTGTCCCGGGACGAGGACATGCTCCCGGTGGCGAAGGCCGCGTCCGCCGCCGCGGGCCAGGCGGGTACGGAGGTCACGGCGGTCCGCGGCCCCTGGGTGCTCCTCAAGCACCGCCGCCGGCGGCGGGTCCCGGCCACGGATCCGGCCCACACGGCCGGCGCCCCCTCGGGAGGCACGACCGCCGCGCCCGACTCCGTGTGAGGTCCGGCGGGCCGGCGGGCCGTATCGGGAGGGGTCCCGCCCCCGCCCGGGCCCCTGCCGGAGCAGACTGGAACGGGGCGGCGGCGCCGCGGTGCGGGCCGCAGGAGCGACCGGCATCACACCGCACGGCCGGTGACCTGGACCGTACGGGGCGGTAACTTCGCATGCGGTCCCGCTTAGAGCCGCAACACACCCTTGGAGTCCCGATGCCCGAAGCCGTCATCGTTTCCACCGCCCGCTCTCCCATCGGGCGCGCCTTCAAGGGATCCCTCAAGGACGTCCGCCCGGACGACCTGACCGCGACGATCATCCAGGCCGCCCTCGCCAAGGTCCCCGGGCTGGACCCGCGCGAGATCGACGACCTGATGCTGGGCTGCGGCCTGCCGGGCGGCGAGCAGGGCAACAACCTGGCCCGCATCGTGGCCGTGCAGATGGGCATGGACTTCCTCCCGGGCACGACCATCACCCGCTACTGCTCCTCCTCGCTGCAGACCTCCCGGATGGCCCTGCACGCCATCAAGGCGGGCGAGGGCGACGTCTTCATCTCCGCGGGCGTGGAGACGGTGTCGCGCTTCGCGAGGGGCAACTCGGACTCCTGGCCGGACACCCACAACCCGCTCTTCGGCGACGCGGAGGCCCGTACGGCCGCCGTCGCCGAGAGCGAGGGCTCGTCCTGGCGCGACCCGCGCGAGGACGGCCTCGTCCCCGACGCGTACATCTCGATGGGCCAGACCGCGGAGAACCTGGCCCGCCTCAAGGGCGTGACCCGCCAGGACATGGACGAGTTCGGCGTCCGCTCGCAGAACCTGGCCGAGGAAGCCATCAAGAACGGCTTCTGGGCCCGCGAGATCACCCCGGTCACCACCCCGGACGGCACGGTCGTCTCCACCGACGACGGCCCGCGCGCCGGCGTGACCCTGGAGGGCGTGCAGGGCCTCAAGCCCGTCTTCCGCCCCGACGGCCTGGTCACCGCCGCCAACTGCTGCCCGCTCAACGACGGCGCCGCGGCGCTGGTCATCATGAGCGACACCAAGGCCCGCGAGCTGGGCCTGACCCCGCTGGCCCGGATCGTCTCCACCGGCGTCACCGGCCTGTCCCCCGAGATCATGGGCCTGGGCCCGGTCGAGGCGTCGAAGCAGGCCCTGAAGCGGGCCGGCCTGACGGTCGGCGACATCGACCTGTTCGAGATCAACGAGGCCTTCGCGGCCCAGGTCATCCCGTCGTACCGGGACCTGGAGATCCCCCTCGACAAGCTGAACGTCAACGGCGGGGCCATCGCCGTCGGTCACCCCTTCGGGATGACCGGTGCCCGCATCACCGGCACTCTGATCAACAGCCTGCAGTTCCACGACAAGCAGTTCGGTCTCGAGACGATGTGCGTGGGCGGCGGACAGGGCATGGCCATGGTCATCGAGCGGCTGAGCTGAGCGGTAGCGGAGGGTAGGGGCTGCCCCGAGGAACGAGGGGCGGCACCTGCCCGCAGCGGTGGCGAAGATCAGCGCGACCAGGGAAAACGAGCGGCTGAGCTAGTTGGATCAAGAGCAGGGGCCAAGCGCCGCAAGGGATCCGGCCGGATCCCTTGCGGCGTACTGACGCGGGATCTAATCCCGTCGCGGCCGACCTGTGACCGAATCTCCCCCAGGATGTGACCTATCTCCTGGGGGATCGGTGTTTGTGCAGGTCAAAGGCGATACAGGGGGTTCGCATGTGACGAATGACCTGTCCATTTCGTGACGTAATGCACTGCACGCCATTCCCAGGTCGGGACACTCTGATGTAGGAAGTCGGGGGATCGAATCACCTCAGGAGTTAGTCAGTGAGCGCCATGTCTCTTGCCCTGCTGCTGACCACGGCCGCTGCCACGGCCGTGGGCGCTGCTGCGCTGCACGCCGTCCACGGTCTGCGCAAGCAGGTCGCCGCCCTGCGCAACGACCTGTCGGCGCCGGTCCACCCCCGTGGTGTGACCGTCCCGCACGCCCGTAGCGCCGTGGAGTCCCCCGCCGCCGAGATACGAGCCGCCGTGGCCGAAGCCCTCGCCGAGGAGCGCGAGCGCGAGCTGGCCGAGGCGCGTGCCTTCTGGGCCGCGCAGGAGGCCCGCGACGCCGCCGACGCCCCCTCGCTGCTGGGCGGCCTGTCCGGGCTCGGCGACGACGTCCCGGTCTTCCTGCCCCGGCAGGCGGACATGGTGGGTCTGGAGCCGGTCCTCGGCGAGGACCACCTCGACGAGCTTCCCGGCTATCCCGAGGATTCGGCCGAGCTGGCCGCCGCCCGCCGGCGCCACCCCTCGCACCCCGACTTCGTACCGGCCCAGGCCTCGCACCCCGGTGCCGACCACGAGCGCACCGTGAGCCGCCTGGAGGAGCTCGCGGAGGCCCGTACGGCCCTCGCGGACGTCCGGCCCGGCCCGCTGGGCACGCTCGACGTGTACGTCTTCACCGACGGCACGACGCTGTGCATGACCCCCGGGCACCGGGAGACCGCGGAGCGCCTCGCCGAGGCCCTGCGCGCGGGCACCGCTCCGGTCCTGCTGGGCGGCTCGGGCATTTCCGGCGCCTACGCCCTGACCTTCTCCTGCGGTGACTCCGAGGACCCCGACAGCAACGTCTACATCCTCGCGGACCGCGTCATCGCATCGCTCTGACCTCTGCCCGCTCCACCAGCCGCACGGCCTCGTCCAGCATCCCGGACGGGGCCTTCGCGCCGTCCGGGGCGAGCGCCGCGGCGCGCAGTGCCTCGGCGAGGTCCAGCCCGGTCACCGCCACCTGGTCCCCGACGACGAAGAGGCCCGCGTCCGGCACCTCCCGCGGCGCCTCCCCGGGCGCCTCCAGCCGCTGCGCCCGTACGGACAGCTCGCGGGCCAGCTCCAGCGCCGCGGCGGCGGCTCCCTGCTGCAGGCGGCTCTGCGGCGCGGCCCGCAGTCGGTCGGCGAAACGTTCCACGACGGCGGTCAGGGGCGAAGTATCAAGCACCCGGCCGACCTTACGCGCCGCCCGGGCACCATTGCCAACGGGCGAACTCTCCGGCACGGTGGCGTGAAGAGAACAGCACGGCGATACCTCCGGAGGCGCCCATGTCCGTAGAGTTCTCCGAGCAGACCCACCGCAACATGATCGACAGAATCCCCCAGACCACCGGTCGTGAGCTCTCCGACTGGCTCCGCGCCGTCGACGAAGGCCCCTCACTCGTCCGGTTCGAGGAGAAGGTCAGCTGGCTGCGCGGCGCGCACGAGCTGTCGTACGGCCAGGCCAAGGCGATCATCCACGAGTACGACCTGCGCAGAGCCGCCCGCCGGTTCGGCTGAGCCCCCCTCCCCCGACTCCCGTGTCCCCTAGACGCGGGAAGGCCCCGCGAGCGGTGTGCTCGCGGGGCCTTCCCCATGCTGTGCGCAGGCCGGGTGGCGTGCGGGTCCCGCTAGTCGTCGCCCGAGAGGATCTGGAAGATGCGCAGCATCTCGATGTAGATCCACACCAGGGTCATGGTGAGGCCGAAGGCCGCCAGCCAGGCCTCCTCGCGCGGGGCACCGTAGGCGATGCCGTCCTCGACCTGCTTGAAGTCCAGGGCGAGGAAGCAGGCGCCGAGGATGACGCCGATGGCACCGAACAGCAGGCCGAGGCCGCCGCTGCGGAAGCCGAGGCCGTCACCGCCGCCGAAGACCGCGAACAGCGTGTTCGCGAGCATGAGGAGGATGAAGCCCAGGGCCGCGGCCATCACGAAGCCGTAGAAACGGCGGTTGACGCGGATCCAGCCCATCTTGTACGAGAAGAGCACCGCGGCGAAGACGGACATCGTGCCCAGGACGGCCTGGATGACCACGCCGGCGCCGAAGTACGTGCTGGTGGCCGCGCTGATCACGCCGAGGAAAACGCCCTCGAACGCCGCGTAGGCCAGGATCAGGCCCGGTGCGGCCTTCTGCTTGAACGACTGGATGATCGCGAAGACGAACGCGACGAGCATCGCGCCGATGGCGATGCCGTAGGACTTGCCGAGGTTGGCCGGGTCGACCGGCAGCAGCACCCAGGAAAGGGTCGCCGTCACGATGAGCGTGCCGAGCGTCATGGCCGTACGGCTCACGACGTCGTCGATGGTCATCGCGTTGGCGCGCGCCGGTGCCTGCGGCATACCCGTCGCCGGGTCGGTCGCGTACGGGTTGGTCGCGTACGGGTTGGTCCCGGCCTGCTGGTGCTGCTGCTGGGCGTCGAAGCCCGCGTAGCCACCGTTGTCGCGGCTGAACCCCCGTCGCGAGAAGACCGGGTTACTGCTCCTCATCTCACTCCTCCGTGGCCACCGAGCGCGGCCTTGCCTCAAGAGTAATGCGCTCGCAAAGAAAGCACCCTACTGCTGGAGGAGGATCTTAGGAGAAGGCATGGCGAAGCGCAGGAGATAAAGGCGGGAGCCTCGCGAGACCTGCTGAGTGCCCGGAGCCGGACTTGAACCGGCACGGCCCGAAGGCCAGCGAGGTTTAAGCTCGCCGTGTCTGCATTCCACCATCCGGGCAGGGCGTGGCGGCCCCCGTGGAAAAAAGCCTTGAACGCAGAGCCGAGCCTATCCGGAACGCCCTCGCCGCCGACCGGCCGTCAATCCGATGTTGTCTGATTTTATTGGCGCTTGAGGGACCGTCAGGCCCCAGAACGCACGGTCGGCCCGTTCTGGACGGCGATCACCCCCTTTAAGGGAATGACGGGATTTCGATGGCCTGCGCCACCCCCCGCGCCACCCTCCCCGCCACCCCGGGCCACCGCCCCTCGACCAGGGCGCCTCCACCCCTCGACGGGGGCTCCTGTCATACCAGAGGAGGAGGCGCCCGCCCTCGCCGTCAGACTCCAGTGGGCCGGTGAACAGGCACGGCGGCTGATCCGGAGCACGGGTGGCCGCGGCGAGGATGGAAACGTCCCCGCACGACAGACCGAGGAGCCGTCCCGTGACCACCATGAACTACGCCCAGCACACCACCCAGGCCGTGGCCGCCCGCGCCACCGGCCTCTCCAAGGTGTACGGCCAGGGCGAGACCCAGGTGGTCGCCCTGGACAAGGTCTCCGTGGACTTCGCCCAGGGGCAGTTCACCGCGATCATGGGCCCCTCGGGCTCCGGCAAGTCCACGCTGATGCACTGCGTCGCCGGCCTGGACACCTTCTCCGAGGGATCCGTCCGCATCGGCGACACCGAGCTCGGCTCCCTGAAGGACAAGCAGCTCACCCAGCTGCGCCGGGACAAGATCGGCTTCATCTTCCAGGCGTTCAACCTGCTGCCGACCCTGACGGCCCTGGAGAACATCACGCTCCCCATGGACATCGCCGGCCGCAAGCCCGACAAGCAGTGGCTGGACAGCGTGATCAGCATGGTCGGCCTCTCCGAGCGCCTCTCCCACCGCCCCACCCAGCTCTCCGGCGGCCAGCAGCAGCGCGTGGCCGTGGCCCGCGCCCTTGCCTCCCGTCCCGAGATCATCTTCGGTGACGAGCCCACCGGAAACCTCGACTCCCGCTCCGGCGCCGAGGTCCTCGGCTTCCTGCGCAACTCGGTGCGCGAGCTCGGCCAGACCGTCGTGATGGTCACCCACGACCCGGTCGCCGCGTCCTACGCGGACCGCGTCATCTTCCTCGCCGACGGCCGGATTGTCGACGAGATGCTCAGCCCCACCGCGGACGGCGTGCTCGACCGCATGAAGGCGTTCGACGCCAAGGGCCGCACCAGCTGACCCGGGGTCTCCCCCGAAGCCCTCCTCCAGACTTCCAGCCCCAGGACTGAGACCCCCATGTTCCGTACCGCCCTGCGCAACGTCCTCGCGCACAAGGCCCGGCTGCTGATGACGGTGCTCGCCGTCACCCTCGGCGTCGCCTTCGTCTCCGGCACCCTCGTCTTCACCGACACCCTCAAGAAGTCCCTGTCCAGCCAGTCCGCCAAGGACTACGAGGGAGTCGCCGTCTCCGTCACCTCGTACGGCCAGGGCCGCGACGAGAACGGACAGAAGGAGGGCGAGCCCGGCCTCAGCCAGCAGACCCTCGACAAGGTCAAGGCGCTCCCGGGCGTCGACTCCGTCTCCGGCCGCGTCTCCGGCTTCGCCGGCGTGGGTGACGAGAACGGCAAGCTGATCGGCTCCGGCTGGTCCAACAAGGGTGGCAACTACACCCCCGTCAAGGACGGCAAGGACCCGCGCTACGCCTTCATACAGGGCGCGGGCCCGGCCAAGGCCGACGAGGTCGCGCTCGACAAGGCCACCGCGGACGCGGGCGCGTACAAGGTCGGCGACAAGGTCCGTGTCGCCACCAACGGCCCGGTCAAGGAGTACTCCCTCGCCGGCGTCTTCACGACCGAGGACGGCGCCGTCCAGGCCGGCGGCAGCCTGGTGCTCTTCGACACCAAGGTCGCCCAGGAGCTCTACCTCAAGCCCGGTTACTTCCAGGAGCTGTCGGTCGGCGCCAAGAACGGCACTTCCGCCGACAAGCTGCTCGCCGACATGAAGCCGCTGATCGACGGCAAGCACACCAAGGCGCAGACCGGCGCGGCGCTCGCCGCGGAGCAGGCCAAGCAGATCGAGGAGGGCCTCGGCCAGATGGGCACCATGCTGCTCGTCTTCGCCGGCATCTCGCTCTTCGTCGGCATCTTCCTGATCTACAACACCTTCACCATGCTGGTCACCCAGCGCACCAAGGAGCTGGCCCTGCTGCGCGCCGTCGGCGCCAACCGCGGTCAGGTCATGCGTTCGGTGCTCGCCGAGGCCCTGGTCGTCGGCTTCGTGTCCGCCGCCATCGGCCTGGTCAGCGGCGTCGGCCTGGCGGTCGGCATGCGCTCGGTGATCGGTTCCTTCGGCGCCAAGCTGCCGGGCGGCGACCTCGTGATCGCCCCGGGCACCGTCATCGCCGCCCTGGTCATCGGCGTCCTGGTCACCACCCTCGCGGCCCTGCTGCCGGCCTGGCGCACCGGCCGGATCGCCCCGGTCGCCGCCATGGGCAGCGCCCACCTGCCGGCCACCTCGAAGTCCCTGGTCGTGCGCAACGTCCTCGGCTCGATCATCAGCGTCCTCGGCATCGGCCTCGTCCTGCTCGGCGTGTCCTCGGGCGGCAACAACGGCCGCATGAGCATCGGCGCGGGCGCCTTCTTCATGCTGATCGGCATGATCGTGCTGCTGCCGCTGCTCTCCAAGCCGGTCATCGGGGCCGTCCGCCCGCTGCTGCAGAAGGTGTTCGGGATCCCCGGCAAGCTGGCCTCCCAGAACGCCGTCCGCAACCCGCGCCGCACCGCCGTCACCGCCGCCTCCCTGGCGATCGGCCTGACCCTGGTCACGACCCTGTCCGTGCTCGGCATCACGGTGGGCAAGGTCGTCGACCGCATGAGCACCGAGAAGCTCAAGGCGGACTACCGGGTCTCCATGGCCGGCGACATCGGCGGCCTCGACGAGTCGGTGGCCGAGACCCTGGCCAAGACCCCCGGCATCACGGCCGTCTCCCCGCAGACCGCCGGCTACTTCATGGTCGGCGAGAGCTTCCGGTCCGCCTCCGGCGTCAACCCCGCCGCCATCGGCCGGCTGCTCAACGTGGAGGTCCTCAGCGGTTCGCTGGACAGCCTCGGCAAGGGTGAGCTCGCGGTCGCCGAGAAGACGGCCAAGGAACAGAAGCTCAGTGTCGGCTCCACGCTCCAGGTCCAGTACGAGGACGGGGAGAAGGGCTCCCTGAAGGTCGGCGCGGTCTACAAGGACATGGAGGGCCTGCTCTCCCCGTACGTCATCGACGACAAGATCCTCAGCCCGCACAGCGAAGAGCCGTACATCCGCGAGGTGTACGTCAACGTCGACGGCGGGGCGTCCAAGGCCGGCCAGCAGAAGGTCGTCGACGCCCTGGGCAAGAACCCGGCCATCACCGTCGCCACCCAGCAGGACATGCGCAACGAGATGGGCGGCATGATCAACACGATGCTGAACGTCATGTACGGCCTGCTCGGCATGGCGCTGATCATCTCGGTGCTCGGCGTGGTCAACACCCTGGCGATGTCCGTCTTCGAGCGGACCCAGGAGATCGGCATGCTGCGGGCGATCGGCCTCGACCGCAGCCGGGTCAAGAACATGATCCGCCTGGAGGCCGTGGTGATCTCGCTCTTCGGCGCGGTCCTGGGCGTGGTCATCGGCGTCTTCCTCGCCTGGGCGGTCGGCACCACGCTGGCGAAGGCCATGCCGAACTACGAACTGGTCCTCCCGTGGGACCGGATCGGCATCTTCCTCCTGCTGGCCGCCGTGGTCGGCGTGCTGGCCGCCATGTGGCCGGCCCGCAGCGCCGCCCGCCTGAACATGCTGACGGCCATCAAGACCGAGTAGCGCGAGCGGCCCGTACGGGCCGGGCAGGGACACCGCAGGGCCCCGGGGCGACACGCCCCGGGGCCCTGCCCGTTGTGCGCATGCGTTTCCGCTAGGCGCCCGCGCCCCAGGTGCGCAGCCGCAGCGGCAGCCCCGCGTCGCCGGCCGCCCCGGACTTCACCGCGAGGACCTGGTTGACCCCGAGCCGGCCCCGCTCGAAGCCGAGCGCGGAGGCGGCCATGTAGAGCTGCCAGACCCGGGCCCGGCCGGGGGAGGTGAGCCGTACCGCCTCGGCCCAGTGCTCCTCCAGCCGTGCCACCCAGGCCCGCAGGGTCAGCCCGTAGTGCTCCCGCAGCGCCTCCACGTCGCGGACCTCGAAGCCGGCCCGCTCCAGCTCGCCGACGGTGCTGCCGAGCGGGGACAGTTCGCCGTCGGGGAAGACGTAGGCGTCGATGAACTCGTCCACCCGGTAGGCCTCTTCGTCCGGCTCCGGAGGACGGGCGATCTGGTGGTTCAGCAGCCGCCCGCCGGGGCGCAGCAGGGCGTGCAGGGTGCGGGCGTAGTCCCGGTAGCGGTCGGCTCCGACGTGTTCGGCCATCCCGATGGAGGAAATGGCGTCGTAGGGGCCGTCCTTGACGTCCCGGTAGTCCTGGATCCGCAGCTCGACGAGGTCGGCCAGGCCCTCTTCGGCGACCCGTTTGCGGCCGAACGCGGCCTGCTCCCGCGAGAGCGTGATGCCGGTGACCCGCACGCCGTACTCGCGGGCGGCGTGCAGCGCCATGGAGCCCCAGCCGCAGCCGACGTCCAGGAGGCGGTCTCCGGGCCGCAGGGCGAGCTTGCGGCAGACCAGGTCGAGCTTGTCGTACTGGGCCTGCTCCAGGGTGGCACCGGGGCTCCAGTAGGCGCAGGAGTACACCATCGAGGGGCCGAGCACGTGGCCGTAGAAGTCGTTGCCGACGTCGTAGTGGTGGCTGACGGCCTGCCGGTCGCGTCCCTTGCTGTGCCGCTGACCGTCCTTCAGGGCGGCCTCCTCGGCGGGCGGCGCGGGCGGCGGCAGCGGCCCGGCGAGGGCGATCAGCTCGCGCACGGCGGCCCGGTGTCCGGGCTCCCGCAGCAGCCGGGTGGCCTCCGGCAGGGCGAGCGGGCGGGCCCGCTTCGCCCGGCGCGCCAGGCTCCCCAGGGCCCCGAGCGGCCCGGGCCGGCCGGCGGGCGGCAGCGGCCCGCTGTGCGCGGGCCGTTCCCACAGCAGGCCCGCCACCTGCTCCAGCAGGGCGAACAGATCGCCCTCCACCGTCAGTTCCCCCGCCACCCAGGCGCGGGCCAGCCCCAGCTCACCGGGCTTCCACAGCATCCGCCGCACGGCGCGGCGGTCGTGGATCACGAGCACGGGACCGGTGGGCGGGCCCGCCTCGGTACCGTCCCAGGCCCGGACGCGCACCGGCAGCGGGGCACCCAACAGTGTCTCGGCAACAGCGGCCAGCCGCGGCGCGGCGTCCGTCATGGCGCACCTCCACAAAAGCTCCGACCCATCCGTCTACCCATCCCGGGCGCCGGGTACGCCGAAGGGGCCGCCCGCACCACGGATGGCGGGCGGCCCCTTCGGGGTCGTACGGGTCGAGCAGGTCCTGCGGGCCGTGCTCGGGTCCTACCGGTGACGCCGGATCAGGACGCCTTGGCCTTCTCGGCCGGGGCCGCGGCGGCGGCCGGAGCCGGCGCGGGCTTGGCGGCCTCGTAGAACTCCTCGCGGGGTGTCTCCAGAGCACCGAGGGAGACGACCTCGCGCTTGAGGAACATGCCGAGGGTCCAGTCGGCGAAGACGCGGATCTTGCGGTTCCAGGTCGGCATGGCCATGCCGTGGTAGCCACGGTGCATGTACCAGGCGAGCCGGCCCTTGAGCTTGATCTTCGTCTTACCCATGACGATCATCGCGACGCCCTTGTGGAGGCCGAGACCCGCCACCGCACCCTTGTTGGAGTGCGAGTACTCGTGCTGCGGGAAGCCCCGCATGCCCGAGATGACGTTGTCGCCGAGGACCTTGGCCTGGCGCAGCGCGTGCTGGGCGTTCGGCGGGCACCAGGCGTTCTCGACGCCGGCCTTGCGGGCGGCCATGTCCGGGACCTGGGCGTTGTCGCCCGCGGCCCAGATGTAGTCCGTGCCCGTGACCTGGAGGGTCGGCTGGGCGTCCACGTGGCCGCGGGGGCCCAGCGGCAGGCCGTAGCGGGCCAGCACCGGGTTGGGCTTGACGCCGGCGGTCCACACGATGGTGTTGGAGTCGACCTCGAGGCCGTTCTTCAGCACCACGCGGCCGTCCACGCAGGAGTCCATGGAGGTGTTGAGGTAGATCTCGATGCCGCGGGACTCGAGGTGCTCCTTGCCCCAGGTGCCGAGCTTGGGCCCGACCTCGGGAAGGATCTTGTCGGCCGCGTCGACCAGGATGAAGCGCATGTCGTCGCGCTTGATCGTGGAGTAGTACTTCGCGGCGTCACGGGCCATGTCCTCGACCTCGCCGATGGTCTCCGCACCGGCGAAGCCGCCGCCGACGAAGACGAAGGTGAGGGCCTTGCGGCGGACGTCCTCGTCCGTCGTGGACTCGGCCTTGTCGAGCTGCTCGAGGACGTGGTTGCGCAGGCCGATGCCCTCTTCGACGCCCTTCATGCCGATGCCCTGTTCGGCGAGGCCGGGGATCGGGAAGGTGCGGGAGACGGCGCCGAGCGCGATCACCAGGTAGTCGAAGGGCAGCTCGTACGCCTCGCCGACCAGCGGCGTGACGACGGCGACCTTGCGGTCCTGGTCGATGCTGGTGACCCGGCCGGTGAGAACCTCTGCCTTGGGCAGCACGCGTCGCAGCGGGACGACGACGTGCCGAGGCGAGATGCTGCCTGCGGCCACTTCAGGGAGGAAGGGCTGGTAGGTCATGTACGAGCGCGGGTCGACGACCGTGACGGTCGCCTCGCCGTAACGCATCTTCTTCATGATGCGCTTGGCTGCGTACAGGCCTACGTACCCACCTCCTACAACGAGGATCCTGGGACGCTCCGTGGTGCTCATGGAACGAGTATCCAGCACCCAAAGGGGTGTCGCTCGTGAGCCCCTTCACAAGGAGTCGGAGACCCTCTGCTACACTCCGCCGCCCACGTGACGGACGTCATGGCGCCGAACGGGAACCACGGTGTAACGGGAGTCGTTGTGCACCCGTCCTGAACTGGCCTCCAAGGCCTCAAGCGGACTGGACCACCGGGATTCGTCCATACCTCTGAGGCGGAACCGGCAGGGTCCGCCGATCGCACGAACGGGAGCCGAGAGGGGCCTCAAGGCCTCCGGAGAGGCCCAAAGAACCCCTTCGTTGACCCACCAGGCCCCTTTTCCTTGTGAAGAACTTCACGAACTTCATGTGGATCACGGTCGTGGCGACCCCCCGCGAGGCCCCCTCGACGGCCGTTCCGGCGTGGACAGGACGGTTCCGTCCCGCATTTCCTCTGGAGTCCTGCCCGTACGCGAACGATTCAGAGGGCGCAGGCGCTCCTGACCGAGGGCGCCCGAGCGTGACCGCGCCGTCACCGCCGCCGCCGTCACCGTCACCGTCGCCGCCGTCACCGTCACCGCGGCGGGTCGCCGCGCTCGGCGCGGAACGGACCCGGGTTGACCCTCGACCTGGTGGAGGGCACAGGGTTCGGGTGTGGAGAGCGAGATGCGCAGTATCGGGGAGATGGCCCGCGACAGCGGACTGGGCGTGAGCGCCCTGCGGTTCTACGACGGCGCCGGCGTGCTGGTCCCGGTACGGGTGGATCCGCTGACCGGCTACCGCTGGTACGGCCCCGGCCAGGTCGCCGAGGCCCGGCTGCTGGCGCGGCTGCGCCGGGCCGGGATGCCGCTGGCGGACATCCGGCTGGTGCTCGCCGGCTGGTCCGGCGCGGACACCGACCTGGTCCGCACCCTGCTCCAGGCGCATCTGCGCCGTCTCGAACGGGGGCTGTCCGACGCCCGCAGCGAGTTCTCCGCGGTCCGAGCGCTCCTCGAACACAGGGAGATCCCCATGACTGCCCGCAGCACCGCCACCGCCCGGTTCACCGTTTCCGCGCCGGAGTTGGCCGCCTCGTTGGACGCGGTCCGGTTCGCCGTCAGCACCGACCCGGAGCTGCCGATGCTCGGCGGTGTCCTGTTCGACGCCGAGGACGGGGCGCTGCGCGTCGTGGCGACGGACCGGTACCGGATGGCCGTCGCCCGGGTCCGTACCGGCGGACACGCCGGGCCCCGGGCGCAGGCCATCGTGCCGGCGCCGCTCGCCGACGCGATGCGGGCGCTGCTGGGTGACGACGCGTCCGTCGCGCTCACCCTGGACGGTGCCCGCGTGACGCTGGAGGCGGGGGACCGCCAGACGGCCGGCCCGTGCCTCGATCACGAGTTCCCCGACTACCGCCGCCTCGTCAGCCTGCCGGCGGGGCGCCGCGTCCTGGTCGACGTGCCGGCTCTGCGCGAGGCCGTGGAGACCGGCCCCGTCCGCGCCGACGAGCGCGGGCCGGAGGGCGTGGTCCACGACGTCAGCGTGCTCAGGGTGACGGACGACGGCACGGTGTCCGTCCACGGGGACGGGGACGGAGAGGAGGACGGAGCCGGCGGCGGCGACATCGCCGTGAACCGTACGTTCCTGCTGCAGGCCCTCGCCGCCGGAGCCCGCGACCGGCTGATCCTGGAGCTCGGCGCCCCCACGGCGCCCCTGGCCGTCCGCCGGCCCGAGGACGACGGCGCCTTCTCGCTGCTGATGCCGGTCCGGCTGGAGGACTGAGGGGCGTCTTGGACGGGGAACGGCGGCGCCCCCGGCAGGTGATCACCGGGGGCGCCGCCGCGTCGGCGACCTCGTTGCGCGTGCGGTCAGGACCGCCGCTTGTCCGCCTCGACCTCTTCCGCGATCTTGATCGCGATGCCGTCCAGGATGTCGTGCTCCGAGACGACGACCTCCGAGGCGCCGGTGCGCTCCATGATCGCCAGCAGGACCAGCGCGCCGGCGCCGATCACGTCCACCCGGCCCGGGTGCATCACGGGGATCGCCGCGCGCTCGGCGTGCGTCGTCGTCAGCATCCGCTCGCTGATCTCGCGGACCTGCTCGTAGGAGATCCGGGAGTGGTGGATGGCGGACGAGTCGTACTCCGTCAGCCCGAGCGCGATCGCGGCGACCGTGGTCACCGAGCCCGCCAGGCCCACCAGGGTGCGCGCCTCGGCCAGCGGGACGGTCTCGGCGGCAAGATCCAGCGCCGCCTCGACGTCGGCCCGTATCGCGGCGATCTGCGCCTGCGTCGGCGGGTCGGTGACGACCCCGTCGACCACCAGGTGACGCTCGGTCATGCGGACGCAGCCCACGTCCACGGAGCGCGCGGCGCGGGCGTGTTCCTCGCCGACGACGAACTCGGTCGAGCCGCCGCCGATGTCCACCACCAGGAACGGCCGCTCCAGGTGTTCGTGCGCCGTGAGCTCCTTGGTGGCGCCGGTGAAGGAGAACTCCGCCTCCAGGTCACCGGAGATCACCTCGGGCTCGACGCCCAGGATGTCCAGTACGCCCCGGACGAAGTCCTCCCGGTTCTCGGCGTCCCGGGAGGCGGAGGTCGCCACGAAGCGCACCCGCTCCGCGCCGTGCTCCTTGATGACTTCCGCGTACTCGCGGCAGGCGGCGAAGGTGCGCTCCAGCGCCTCCGGGGCCAGGCGCCCGGTCTTGTCCACGCCCTGGCCGAGCCGGACGACGGTCATCCGGCGGTCCAGGTCGGTCAGCTCGACCGTGGGGCCCGCGCCGGAGGCGCTTTCGGACACGGTGCAGTCCGCCACGAGCAGCCGGATGGAGTTCGTACCGCAGTCGACGGCCGCGACCCGGGTCACGCCTGCGGCTCCTTGTCGTCCGCCTTCGCCCCGCACGGGGTGACGCAGGCGCCCTTGGCCCACCACTCCGGCAGCATGGCAAGGGCCTCGTCGCCGAAGGGGTTCACACCGGGGCCGGCGGCCAGGGAGTGGCCGACCAGCACGTGCAGGCACTTCACCCGGTCGGGCATGCCGCCGGCGCTCGGGAAGCCCTGGAGCACCTCGATGGCGTCGCGGCGCTCGATGTAGTCCTCGTGCGCGGCCTGGTAGGCGGCGGCGAGTTCCGGGTCCTCGGCGAGCCGGGCCTGCATCTCCTTCATCACGCCGTTGGCCTCCAGCGTGCCGATCGCGGAGGCCGCGCGCGGGCACGTCAGGTAGTACAGCGTCGGGAAGGGGGTGCCGTCGGGGAGCCGCGGGGCGGTCTCCACCACGTCGGGCTGCCCGCAGGGGCAGCGGTGCGCGATGGCGCGCAGCCCGCGCGGCGGGCGGCCGAGCTGCTGCTCGAACGCCTCGATGTCCGCGTCGGTCGGCTCGGTCCGGTCGGTCTGGGGCGGGGGCGTCTGCATGCCTGGAGGAAGTCTCTTCGTTCTCGTGGATGGGTACTGCGGTGTGCGGTTCAGTCGCCGGGACGGTCGGCCTTGTCGACGCCGTCCCAGACGTTGGAGTACCAGGGGCGGTCGGAGCCGGCCTGGCCGGTCCGGTGCGGTTCAGGGGGCCGGGACCCCGCGTCGCCCATGATGTAGCCGATCTCCCCCGGGCGCAGGAAGTGCAGGTGCTTGCGCGCCTGCTGCTCCGCGTACGCGTCGTCCTGCCAGCGGGCCTTCTCGTCGCGCAGCCGCTCCAGGCGGTCCCGCGCGGACGCGGCGTCCCGCTGCTGCTCCGCGATCTCCGTACGCTGGGAGACGTACTGGCGCATCGGATACGCGAGGGCGACGACCAGGGTACAGAGGACGAGCACCAGGAGCGCGGCCCGGCCCGTGAGCCGGCTGCGGCGGACCTGTCGCCGCGACTGCGAGCGGTAGACGTGGGCGGCGGTCCGCTCGCCGAGCTGCTTGAGCCTGGTCGCGGTGGAGAAGGTGGAGAACCGATCGCGGTTCCCGGCCATTGATCCGCCTCCCCTATGTACGCACTACGCAATACGTCCCCGCACACGGTACGGGACCGAGTGCGGGGACGTACGGAGGCTAGGCGCAGCCGTCAGGCATGGCTCGGCCCGAGGGTGATCAGCCCTTGAAGCGCGGGAAGGCGGAACGGCCCGCGTACACCGCGGCGTCGTCGAGGATCTCCTCGATGCGCAGCAGCTGGTTGTACTTGGCGACACGGTCCGAACGGGCCGGGGCGCCGGTCTTGATCTGACCGCAGTTCACGGCGACGGCGAGGTCGGCGATGGTGACGTCCTCGGTCTCACCGGAACGGTGCGACATCATGCACTTGAAGCCGTTGCGCTGGGCCATCTCGACGGCGTCCAGGGTCTCGGTCAGCGAACCGATCTGGTTCACCTTCACGAGCAGGGCGTTCGCGGAGCCCTCCTCGATGCCGCGGGCCAGACGCTCCGGGTTGGTGACGAAGAGGTCGTCGCCGACGATCTGGACCTTGGCGCCCAGCTTGTCGGTGAGGGTCTTCCAGCCGGCCCAGTCGTCCTCGTACAGCGGGTCCTCGATGGAGACCATCGGGTACGCGGAGACGAGCTCCTCGTAGTACTCGGTCATCTCGGCGGCCGAGCGGGACTGGCCCTCGAACTCGTACTTGCCGTCCTTGTAGAACTCGGACGCGGCGACGTCGAGCGCGAGCGCGATGTCCTTGCCCGGGACGTAGCCGGCCTGCTTGATGGCCTCGACGATGAGGTCGAGCGCGGCGCGGTTGGACTCCAGGTTCGGGGCGAAGCCGCCCTCGTCACCGAGACCGGTGGACAGGCCCTTGGTGTGCAGGACCTTCTTGAGGGTGTGGTAGACCTCGGCACCCCAGCGCAGCGCCTCGGAGAAGGACTCCGCGCCGATCGGGGCGATCATGAACTCCTGGATGTCCACGTTGGAGTCGGCGTGCGACCCACCGTTGAGGATGTTCATCATCGGAACGGGCAGCAGGTGCGCGTTCGGACCGCCGAGGTAGCGGAAGAGCGGAAGGTCCGAGGCCTCGGACGCGGCGTGCGCGACGGCGAGGGAGACGCCGAGGATGGCGTTGGCGCCGAGCGAGCCCTTGTTGTCGGTGGCGTCCAGGTCGAACATGGCCTGGTCGATCAGGCGCTGCTCGGTGGCGTCGTAGCCGACGAGCTCCGGGCCGATCTGCTCGATGACGGCGAGGACGGCCTTCTCGACACCCTTGCCGAAGTAACGGTTGGGGTCACCGTCACGCAGCTCGATGGCCTCGAATGCACCGGTGGAGGCGCCGGACGGAACTGCAGCACGGCCGGTGCTGCCATCGTCGAGGCCCACCTCGACCTCGACCGTGGGGTTGCCTCGGGAGTCCAGGATTTCCCGGGCTACGACGACGTCGATGGACGGCACGAGCATCTCCTTCTGGGATGTGACGCTGAGTGTGCGGTGGCGTGTCAGGCCGTGGGATGGCCTTGCCGCCTAGAGCCTAACCGGATCCGGGGACTCGACCGGCCGACCGCCCGGCCCCTGGGACGAAAAAGGGACCGAATACCCCTCTTCCGGGACATACGTCTCTTGATCACCGGCCCTCGGCCGGTGGCGCGCACCGCACACACCACCGCCCGGCGCGTGAGGGGAAGACGCGCCGGGCGGTGGGAAACCTGTGCTTCGTGCACATTTCTGCGGCTATGGCCGCAGTGTTCAGCTGAGCTTCAGCTTCTGACCGGGGTAGATCAGGTCGGCGTCCGAGACGATGTCCTTGTTCAGCTCGAAGAGCTTCTCCCAGCCGCCCTTGACGCCGTTGGCCTCGGCGATGGTGCCCAGGGTGTCGCCGGACTTGACCTCGTACGAGCCGTTGCCGGTCTTCGGCGCGACCGGAGCCTCGGCGCGCTCGGAGCGGGTGACCGGCGCCTCGGGGCGCTTGGTCTCCTTCTTCGGCGTGGCCTTGGTCTCGGTCTTCTTCGTCTCGGTCTTCTTGGTCTCGGTCTTCTTCGGCTTGGTCGGCGTCGTGGTGTCGCCGCCACCGGTGGACGAGGAGTTCGACAGACCCTTGCCGCAGTGCGGCCAGGCGCCCTTGCCCTGGACCTTGAGGACCTTCTCCGCGACGGCTATCTGCTGGGCCTTCGAGGCCTGGTTGGCCTGCGGGGCGTACGACTTGCCGCCGAACCCGGCCCACGTGGAGGACGAGAACTGCAGACCGCCGTAGTAGCCGTTGCCCGTGTTGATGGCCCAGTTGCCACCGGACTCGCACTGGGCGACCTTGTCCCACTCCGAGGCGGTGGCGGCGCTGGCGGTGCCCGCGGCCATCAGAGGAGCGGCGACGGCCACACCGGCGACACCGGCGAGCGTGACGATGCGGACGGCCTTGGAACCGCGGCGGTGCTTGCCCTTGCCGGAAAGCAGCATGGAGATTCTCCTCACCGACGCCTACGAGGTGAGCTGTCGGGTTCGGGCGAGTGAGTTGCCCGGCCGTGCGACCTAGCGCACGTCTTAACCCCTAGCCGGTGGCGTGACCGTCTCTCAACGGCCGCTCCCGGCACTTACCTTGGTTCCCCCGCTCCTGCCTTCGGCGCTTGACGCGACGACTGTTCCCTCCGGCCGCCGGCAGGATTCGGCGATGCGGTCGAAGGAGCCCGCGGTGGCGGGCGATTCAGAAGGTAGACAGGTCTCTCCCCGATGTTCAACGAGGAACATCGGGGAGAGAGGGCCCCTACTTGCGCTCTCCTCAAGGACATTTGCGCAGGTGAGGGCGGGGTTTGCGGAAGCCCCCAGGTGGGACACGCCAGTTGACCGAGAGAGACACATGTCTCACTTGCCGAAAACCGACATTCAACTCTTACCGGACGACTGAACTGTCCCTATTACACGGTTAGATCCAGGTTCTGGCCGGGCTTGATCAGATCGGCGTCCTCGCCGATGACCTGCTCGTTGGCCTCGTAGAGACCGTTCCAGCCGCCCTTGACGCCCTTGGCAGACGCGATGGCGGTCAGGCTGTCGCCCTCCTTGACCGTGTAGGTGGGGTTCGGCGCGCCGTCAGTCACGCCGTGCGCCTCGGGGGCGGGAGCACCTCGGTGCTTGCCGCTGCCCTCGGCGGGAGTGGCGCCCGGGGTCGCAGGGGCCGTCGTGTCGACCGGGGGCAGGCCCGGGGTCGCGGGCGGCGTCGCGGGCGAGGTCGGGTCCACCGGGAGGACCGGGACCGTCGGGTCGCCGCCGGGGGTCGCCGGGGGCGTGCCCGGGTCGCCCGGAAGGGTCGGAACCGCGGGCGGCGTCGTCGGGACGTCCGGCGCCGGCATGACGGGCAGTCCGATCGACGGGGCGTCGGGGATCAGGAAGGGGGTGCCGGACGGGCTCGGGACCGCCGGGGTCGGAGCGCCGTAGTCCGTGGAGGGCTTGCCGCCCCCGGTGGTGGGCACGGTGTCGTCGGGGCGCGACGGCGTGGGGCCGAGGGTGCTCTGCCCGCCGGGGAGACCGGGGTCCACCTGTGCGGGGGGACCCTGCCGGTCCAGTCCGGCCGAGGTCGCGCACAGCGGCCACGCCTGCGGTCCCTGCGATTGCAGCACCCGCTCGGCCACGGCGATCTGCTGGGACCGGCTCGCGAGGTCGGGGCGCTCGGCGAATTCGAGGCCGCCGGCGCTCTGCCACTGCTCCTGGGTGAACTGGAGCCCGCCGTAGGCGCCGCTGCCGAAGTTGGCGCTCCAAGAGCCGCCGCTCTCGCACTCGGCGACCTTGTCCCACGTGGAGGTGTCGGCGGCGGTGGCATTGGTGGCGGCTAGCAGCGGCAGAGCCAACGCGGAGCCAGTGACTCCGGCTGTGACTACCAGCGCGGGGACCTGGCGGGGGCGTCTGTGGCGGCCGTTCCCGGAACGCATGAGGTGCACCTTTCGCATAACAGCGGGGTAACGGCAGAACCTAGCGGCCTTTGAACGATTGTCACAAGTTCAGCCGGAAACTGACTGCAAATCAGGCGGCCTTCAGATGTTTCAACCTGTGAAGCGCACGGGAAGGGTGCGCAGGCCGCGCATGATCAACCCGCCCCGCCAGCGCAGGTCTTGGGGCGGAACAGCGAGTTCCAGATCCGGCAGACGCGTCAGCAAAGTCGCGAGCGCGGTCTGCCCCTCAAGTCGTGCGAGCGGGGCGCCCAGGCAGTAGTGGATGCCGTGTCCGTACCCGAGGTGCTGGTTGTCGGCCCTGGAGAGATCGAGGGTGTCCGGCTCGGTGAACCGTTCGGGATCCCGGTCGGCGGCCGCGAGGACGACCAGGACCGGGTCACCGGTCTCGATCCGCCGGCCGCCGAGGGTCAGCGGCTCGGTGGCGAACCGCCAGGTCGCCAGCTCCACGGGACCGTCGTAGCGCAGCAGTTCCTCGACACCGGTGGCCAGCAGTCCGCTCTCGCCGGCGGCGAGGGAGCGCTGCAGGCGCTCGCGCTGGTCCGGGTTCATGAAGAGGGAGTGGACCCCGTTGCCGATGAGGTTCACGGTGGTTTCGAAACCGGCGAAAAGCAGGATAAAAGCCATGGCGGTCGCCTCGGCCTCCGTCAGGTGGTCGCCGTGGTCGCTCGCCCGGATCAGGTCCGAGATCAGGTCATCGCCCAGATCATCCCTTTTGCGATGGATGAGCTCGCCGAGGTAGGTGCGCATCTGTTTGACCGACCGGGCGACCCCGCCGCGCGGGCCGCCGCCGTGGCGGATCATCATGCCGGCCCAGTCGCGGAAGTCGTCCTGGTCCTCGCGCGGTACGCCGAGCATCTCGCAGATGGCGTAGATGGGGAGCGGGAAGGCGAACTCGTGGATGAGGTCCGCCTCCCCCTTCCCGTCGACGCGCGGCTTTTCGACGATCCGGTCGATCAGCTGGTCGGTGAGCGCCTGCACCCGCGGGGCGAACTCGGCGACACGGCGCGGGGTGAACGCCTTCGACACCAGCCTCCGCAGCCGGGTGTGGTCCGGCGGGTCGATGTTGAGCAGGTGCGTCATCAGCTCCGCCTTGCGCTCCCCCGGGATCCCGGTTTTGCCCTTGGCGTGCGCGGGCTCCGCGTGGTGCGCCGGATTCTTGCTGAGCCGCTGGTCGGCGAGGGCCTGGCGGGCGTCTGCGTAGCGGGTGACCAGCCAGGCCTCGACCCCGCTGGGGAGCTTGGTGCGGTGCACCGGGGAGTGCTCGCGCAGCCATGCGTAGGCCGGGTACGGGTCGGTCGCGAACTCCCAGTCGAAGAGGGTCGGGCCCTCGGTGGAAGGGGTGTCGGCCGGAGTTGCGGGGGTCTGCTCATGCACCCGAAGACCGTATCCCGGCGCCGGGCCGCCATCCCATATGGCCCGTTCGTCGCGGCTGTCCGCAGATCGGCCATCACTTGACCTCACCTTCTCCGACACTCCTACTTTCGGGTTTGTGGATGTGAGGATCTTGAAAAGCAGTTTCGCTGTGGTGGAGAGACGGGCCGAGCACGCGGTCAAGTTCTTCTACTCCCACCTCTTCTGGCACAACCCCGGCATCCGTGACCTCTTCCCGGCCCACCCCGAGGACATGGAACGGCAGCGCGACCGGCTCTTCGCGGCGCTCACCCACGTGATCGCCCACCTGGACGACGGGACCCTCGGCCCCTACCTTCGCGACCTGGGACGCGACCACCGCAAGTTCCTGGTCGGCCCCGAGCACTACGCGGCCGTCGGCGCCAGCCTGCTCGCCGCGCTCGCCGAGACCTCCGGCGAGGCCTGGACCCCGCAGGTGGAGAAGGCCTGGACCGAGGCCTACCAGGTGATCGCCGACACCATGACGGCCGGCGCCGACGCGAGCGCGGACCCGCCGTGGTGGGACGCGGAGGTCGTACGCCACCTCCAGTACGGACAGGACATCGGCGTTCTGACCCTGCGCCCGCACGTCCCCTTCCCCTATGTCCCCGGCCAGTACACGAGCGTGAGCAGCGAGCGGGTCCCGACGACCTGGCGCACCTACTCCATCGGCAACGCCCCGCGCGCCGACGGAACCCTCGACCTGCACGTCAGCCGGATCGAGCGGGGACGGCTCAGCACCAGCCTGGTCCGCGAGACGCAGCCGGGTGACCTCCTGCGCCTCGGCGCCGCCGGCGGGCAGCTGACCTTCCGCCGCGAGGACCGCCCGGCCAGCCTCATCGCGGCCGGCACCGGCTGGGCGCCGATCCGGGCCATCCTGGAGGACCTCGCAGAACACCCTCCTGACCAGGACGTACGGCTCTTCGTGGTGGCCCGGGACGGCGCGCACCTCTACGACCGGCCGCTCATCGACGCGTACACCGCCTCCTGCGGCTGGCTCGGCGTCACCTACATCACGCCCGCCCCCGGGCAGCACCGCAACCAGGCCACCGACCGGCTCGCGACCGCGCTCGGCCACCGCGCCATGTGGCCGGACCAGGACGTCTACCTCAGCGGGCCGGCGCAGTTCGTCGCCGAGACCGCCGCCCTCCTGGAGGAACTGGGCGCCCGCCCCGGCCGCCTCTTCCACGACTCGGTGCCGGGCCTCGGTCAGGGCAGCGGGCCGGCGGGCCGGCCGCTGGGCTTCGGCGAGTGGTTCCTGAACCGCCCGACGCCGCACTGGTACGACCCCTCGGCCCGCGCGCCGAGGGAGTACTAAGCCGAGGGAGTACCAAGGGGGACACTGCCCGGGGCTACGCCCCCGCGTCGCCGACGCCCTCGGCGGCCCGGATCGCGTCCCGGTAGACGCGGGCCGCCGCGCGCAGCGCGGTCTCGGGGTCGATCCCCGCCGCCTCGGCGCGCGCCGCCAGCTCCAGCAGCTCGTACCCGATGCCCTCGCCGCGGGGCAGCTCGACGTCCACCCCGCCCGTACGGACCCGGCCCGCGAGCTTGGCCGCGAGCGCCAGACCGGGCTGGCCCACCGGGATCCCGTCGGTGACCGACTCCCGCTGCTTCTCGACCGCCTTGGTCCGCTGCCAGTGCGCGTGGACGTCTTCCGGGGTCTCGGCCTTCGCGTCGCCGAAGACGTGCGGGTGCCGGTGGATCAGCTTCTCCACCAGGGCACCGGCCACGTCGTCGATGGAGAACGCCTCTTCGCCGTCCTCACCGTCCCCGTCTGCCTCCTCGGCGATCCGCGCGTGGAAGACCACCTGCAGCAGGACGTCGCCGAGCTCCTCGCGCAGTTCGTCCCGGTCCCCGTCCTCGATGGCCTCGACGAGCTCGTACGCCTCCTCGATCGCGTACTTGGCCAGGCCCCTGTGGGTCTGCTGCGAGGTCCACGGGCACTCGCGCCGGACCCGGTCCATCACCTGGACCAGGTCGAGCAGGCGCGCGCCCGGCAGGTCGTAGGAGCCGGGCAGCAGTTCCAGGTCGGGCATGGAGACCCGGCCGGATCCGGCCAGGCGGGCCAGCCCGTCGGTGAGCCGCTGGTCGCCCTCGCCGCCCGGGAGCACCACGACCGTGCGGCCGCCCGCGCAGGCCTCGACCAGCTCGTGCGCGTCCGGGGTCCCGTGCGTGACCTCGATGCCCGCCTCCCGCAGGTACGGCAGCTGCGGGTGGCCGGGGTCGGCGCACAGCACCCGGTCCGCGGCGTGCAGGGTCTGCCACGCCGGCCAGGACAGCACGCCGGGGGCGACCCGGTGGCTGGTGGTCAGCAGGACGATGCGGCCCGTGGGCTCGGCGGCGGTGGGCTCGGAGTGGTCGGTCACCCTCCGAACCTACCTCCGGTCGGCGGTGTCAGGCTCCGGCGGGTGCCTGCTCGGGACGGGTCCGCTGGGTGATCCAGGGGGTCTCCCCGACGCCGAGCTTGATCTGCTTGGCGTCCCAGGCTCCGTAGCGCGGGTTGACCTCGATGTCCAGGGCCTGCACGGCGGCCCGGGCGGGCTCCTCCAGCTTCCCGTTGCCGTACTTGGCGGACAGCTTGGTCAGGAGCACCCGGTCCCGCAGGAAGCGGTCGACCTGGCCGGGGGCCATGGCGCCCTTCTGCAGGAGCAGCGCCTCGAACTGCTCGGCTCCGCCGTTCTCGTCGACGTACGCCTTGCGCTCGTCCTCGATGTCCTTCTGGGTGGCGGTGAGCCCGGCCGTCCGCGCCATCTCGTCGATGATCCGGCTCTGGAGGATCGAGTCGAGCTTCTGCCGCTCCAGGTTGGGGGTGCTCGCGATGAGTTCGGCGGCGGCCTGACCGGCCCGGTTCTGTGCGGCGCGGACGTCGTTGACCTGGGCCTGGAGCGCGGAGGTGGTGATCCGTTCGCCGCCGACGACGGCCGCGGTGCCGGGACGTGCCTCGCCCGAGCAGGCGGACAGCAGGGGCGCCGCCAGGAGCAGGGCGGTGGAGACGGAGAGCGCTGTGCGACGGTGCAAAGGAGCCTCCAGGGCCGGGAGATTGTGCGTCGGTGCACAAAGGGGCCGTGCGGTGATCGATGTTATGCAGTCAGGGTGATGCGAGCCACCGGTTCGGCCAACGATTCGCGCGCGGACTGAACACGCACCGTTCATAGGCGAGTCAGCCCGCATCGGCGGGCCCGCCGCGCCACCCGTCACCCGTACCGGTGACCCGATCGGCCGGGCGACGGCCGGATCGGCGGGCGGCCATGCGCAGGCCACCCTCCGGTCACCCGGTGGTGCCAGGGTCGGCCCACTATGCCGACACCGCACCACTCGCCGAACCACTCGCCGCACCCCTCGCCGCGCCGCCGGAGCCTGCTCGGCTCGGCGCTCGCCGCCCTGCTCACGGCGGTGGCCGTGTGCGCCGGGGACGCCGCCGCCCGCGTCTTCCCGTACGGGTCGCGCCACCGCAGCATCAACGACCTCGGCAATCAGTTCGTGCCGTTCCACGCGCACCTGTGGGACCTGCTGCACGGCCGCGCGGAGGGCGGGCTGCTGTTCAACTGGCGGTCCGGGTACGGCACGAGTCTCCTGCCGGACCTGGGCACCTATCTGGCCAGCCCCTTCGCGATCCTCGTCGGACTCTTCCCGCGCGCGGACATCGACCTCGCGGTGTACGCCGTCACGGTGCTCAAGACGGCGGCCGCGGCGGCCGCGATGGCCTGGCTGCTGCGCACGCAGCGCCGCGGGCCCTGGTGGGCGGCCGGGCTGCTCGGGGCCTCGTACGCGCTGTGCGGCTGGTCGGTGATCGAGGCCTCGTACAACCCGATGTGGCTGGACGGGCTGATCGCCTTCCCCCTGCTGTGCCTGACCGGTGAATGGGCCCTGCGCGGGCGGCGGATGGTGCTCGCGCCGCTGGTCGTTGCCGTGTGCTGGACGGCGAACTTCTACACCGCCTACATGGCGACGCTGGGTGCGGCGCTGGTGCTGCTGGTACGGGTGGTGCTGACCCGGGAGGGAGTCCGGACCCGGGTGGCGGTGATCGCGCGGGCCGCGGGGACGACCCTGCTGGGGATCGCGCTCGCGGCGCCCGTGCTGGTTCCGCTGTTCCTCAGCTCTGGGCAGGCGTACCCGGGGTGGGCCAAGGAGTTCCGGCCGGTGTCCTGGGCGGACTTCTTCGCCCGGCTGCTGCCGGGGACGTACTCCTTCTCCTCCCCCGCCGTCTTCGTGGGCACCGGGACGCTGCTGCTGGTGGCCGCGCTGCCGTTCCACCGGGCGGCGCCGGCCCGCACCCGGCTGTGGTGGGCGGGGCTCACGGTGGCCGTGGCGCTCTCCCTCCAGTGGGCACCGACCCACCTGGCCTGGCACCTCTTCGCGACCCCGAACGGAAGCCCGTACCGGCAGACCTTCGTCCTGGCCGGGATCGCCGTGATCGCCGCCTGGACCGGGCTGGCGGCGGGCCCGCCGCGGCCGCCGGCGCTGGCGGCGGGGGCGGGCGTGCTCGCGGCCGCCGTGCTGTGGGCGCACGGGAGCACCCTGGTCACGACCGGGGGGTACGTGCTGTTCGCCGGCGGGCTCGTGTCGGCGGGCGCGGCCTGGTGGGCGCTGCGCCACCGTCGGCTGGTCCTGCCGGCCGCCGGGCTGCTGGCCGCGGTGCTGCTGGCCCAGGCGGCCGCGACCACCGCCTACGGCCACAAGGGCAAGCTGGGCGGCCTCGACGACTACCCGTCCTGGGGGCCGGGCCACACCGCGCGCGCCGAGGCGCTGGCGGGGGCCGAGGGCTGGCCGGCGTACCGCACGGATCCGAGCAGGCCGGCCCTGTCGGGCAACGACCCGCTGCTGCTGGGCGGGGAGGGCGGCTCGTACTACAGCAGCCACACCCCTGCGGTGTTCACGCACACGATGGTCGCCCTCGGGGCCGGCTGGACCTCACGCGGACGCAACGTCCAGAGCATCGACAACCCGGTGACGGACGCCCTCTTCGCGGTCGGCGCGCGCCTCCAGCCCGACGGCACGGTCCGCCGCGCGGAGGTCCCCCCGCTGGTGACGACCCGCCCGCCCGGCGCGCCCGTCTCCTACGGCGAGTCCCCCTTCGCCAACCAGGAACTGCTGCTGGGGGCGCGGGTGTACGAGGACCCGCTCGCGCCCGGGACCTGCCGCGCGGGCACGGAGGCCTACCTGTGGGCCCCGGAGTACAACGCGACGGCCCGCCTCGCGGACGGTCCCGCCTTCCGCCTGAACGGCAACGCGCCCCGCAACCGGGCGGCCCTCCAGCCGATGGGCGTCTCCCGCGGTCCCTCCTCGGCCCTGGTCTTCGACGCGGCCCCGCCCCCGCGGTGGACGCTGTCCTGCCTGGACCGTGCCCGGCTCGACACCGCGGTGGCCGCCCTGCGGGCCTCGGCGGCGACCTCCCTGCGCGTCGGCTCCTCGCAGATCCGGGCCGACCTGCCCGAAGGGGCCACGGGCACGGCGGTCCTCTCCGTCCCCGCGATCGCCGGGTGGACCTGCAACGGCCGCCCGGCCGGGGCCCACCTGGGCCTCGTCGCCCTTCCCCTGGACGGCCGCACCACCACCCTGGCCTGCAGTTTCCGGCCTCCCGGCCTGATCCCGGGCACGCTGGCGGCCGGGGCCGCCCTCGTGGTCCTGGGCGGCCTGGCGCTCGGGCGGCGTCAGCGGACCTGACCCAGCCAGTGCAGGGTGCGGCGTATCTCGGCCGGGAAGGGGTGCGCCGGGCCGTGCAGGCGCTCCGCGTCGAACAGCAGGCGGGCCAGGGTGTCGTGGGCCGCCGGCCGGTCGCCGAGGGAGAGCAGCAGGTGCCCGATCCGGCGGCGGACCTCCAGGGGCAGGCCCGGGTCCGGGTTGGCGTAGTGGTTCTCGAAGAGCGGGAGCAGCGCGCGGTACTCCGCCAGGGCCGCGGCCGGCTCGCCCAGTTGCTCCAGGCACTGCGCCGCGTCGTAGCGGAAGCGCAGGGCCTGGGGATCGCCGGCCGGGAACTCGTCGGCGAGGCGGCGCAGTTCGGGCAGGGCGCGGCGGTACTGGCCGTCGTCCATCAGCGTGGCGGCGTACTGCTTGCGCAGGGAGCGCACCACCGGGGAGTGCTCCCCGTGCTCGGCGGCCGCGGCCGGCAGGATCCCGCCGAGGATGTCCACGGCCTGGGTGAGCCGCCCCTGGTCCAGGAGCTTGCGGGCCTCGTCCACGGCGCCCGGGACGTCGGCCTTCGGCGGCGCCGGCGGGGTGCTCGGCCGCGGAGGGACGACCGCGGCCCGGTCCGGCCAGGGGGCGTGCGGGCGCAGGAAGGGCCGGGTCGGGTCGAGCGGGCCGGCCGGGGGACGGCTGTCGCGGGCGGGCAGCAGCGAGGCCAGGGCCTCGTAGACCTCCTGCGCGGAGGCGGGCCGGTCCTGCGGGTCCTTGGCGAGGAGGTGCAGCAGGAGCTTCTCCAGCTCCGCCGGGACCTCCGGGCGCAGCCGGCGGACCGGGACGGGGGGCTCGTACAGGTGGCGGTGCAGGACGCCGAGGGCGGTGGACCCGGCGAAGGGCACGTTGCCGCTGAGGAGTTCGTACAGCAGCACGCCGAGGGCGTAGAGGTCGGTGTACGGGCCCACCGCGCCGCCCATGGCCTGCTCGGGCGCCATGTACGCGGGGCTGCCGATGGGCGAACCGGTGCTGGTGAGGCGGGTGGTGTCGGTGTCCATCACCGAGGCCACGCCGAGGTCCAGGACCAGCACGGTGCCGTCGGGGCGGATCATCACGTTGCGGGGCTTCAGGTCGCGGTGCACGATCGGCACCGCGTGCACGGCCGAGAGGACCGCGCACAGCTGCGCGACGACCGCGACCGCCCACTGCCAGGGGTACGGGTCGTGCTCGGCGAGGTGGTCGGCGAGGTCGGCGCCCTCGACGTAGCCCATGACGAGGTAGAGCTCGTCGCCGTCACTGCCCGCGTCGTGCACGGTGACCAGGCCGGGGTGGTCCACCTGCGCCGTGACCCGGCACTCGCGCACGAAGCGGCGGCGCAGTTCCTCGGCGACCGTGCCGGGGCCGGCGACCTTGTCGGGGCGCAGCAGCTTGACGGCGACGCGTCGGTCGAGGCGCCGGTCGTACGCCGTCCAGACCTGGCCCATGCCGCCCTGGCCGAGGATGGTGGCGAGCTGGTAGCGGTCGCCGATGAGCCGGTCGGTCACTGATTCGGGTCCTGGAAGGCGGTCTGGTTCGGGTCCTGGCGGGGGCCGCCCGGCGGCGGGGTCTGCTTGCGCAGCAGCTCGCTGAGCTCGTCGAGTTCGGCGCGGACCTGCCCGATGCGCGGCGGCGGGGTCGCCTGCGGCGGCACCTGCGGCGGGGCCGGGGCGGGGGTCGGCGCCGGCGTCGGGGTGGAGTGCACGGTGGGGGCCTGGGCGGGCGGGTAGCCGTAGGAGGGCGCGCTCTGCTGCGGGTGGGCGTAGGGCGCGGGCCGGGACGGGTACCACTGCCCGGCCGGCACGCCCGTCCGCACGGCCTCGTGGTGCTTGATGTCGGAGACGAGGAAGTACACGCAGGCCGCCAGGCCGGTGATGAGCGTGCCGAAGCCCCCCGTGTCGCTCTGCCAGCCGGTGGTGTCGCTCGTCGGGTCGAGGCCGAACAGCACGAACCAGAAGACGGAGAGGACGCACGTGGCGACCATCAGGACCCAGTCACGGGTCTTGCGGGTGACCAGTGCGAGCCGCAGCATCGAGCCCCAGGCCAAGAAGCCGCAGCTCAGGATGGGCAGCAGCGTGAACAGCACGCGCAGGCCCACCACCCCCCCGGACGAGGGCTGGGGGCCGTACTGCGGCGGAAGGCCGGGGCCGTGCATCGCTGCTCCTGACGGGCCGTGCGGAAGAAGTTTCGGCTCTGAGGGTATACAGCGTTCCCGGCCAGGAGTGAGGGGATGCGCGCAACCGTTGCACGGTCGCCGCACGGGCCCTCACTCCGGGGTGACGGTGCCGTCCGACAGGCCGTCGTGGAAGCCCTGTACGAGTTGCTCGCCGAGCCGTCCCGCCAGCCGCAGCGCGTCCTCGAACTCGGCGAGCGCCCGGAACCGGGTGCCGTAGCGCTCCTGTTCCGCGAGGGGCAGCCGGGGCAGCCGCAGCCGGCGCACGTCGAGCCGGGTGGCGGTGGAGGCATGGCTGCTGGCGCGGCGGTTGTTGGCGGTGCCGCGTACGAATCCGGCCAGGAACCACGGGTCGAGGGCGGCCGGGTCGGGGCGCAGCAGGGCCACGCCGCGGCCCGGGACGGCGCCCGCGGTGGCCTCGTCGACGACCCGGGCGACGGCGGCGCCGCCGACGAGGGGGACGAGGACGTCGCCGGGCGTGGTGAGCAGGGGCGCGTCGGCGGTGGGCGCCAGGGTTCCGGACGGGCCGGTTCCGGCGTACACGTCGTGCTCGGTGAGGACGGGGGCCGTCCCGCTCCCGCCGCCGGTGCCGGTGTGCAGCTCCAGGGCTCCGGCGCGGGCGAGTTCGCCGATGGTGGTCAGCGGCAGCCGGGCCGCGGCCCGGGCGGGCGGGGCGGCGGGCGGCGGGGTGAGCCGGACGGCCCGGCCGAGGGTCTCGCCGAGCCGCTCCCGTACGGCGCTCAGCTCGGCCGGTCCGCCGCCGGCGGCCGGAGGCGGCAGATGGCGGGCGGGGGTGAGGTCGACGTCGTCGTCCAGGAGCTCGATGACGGGCACGACGCGGCTGACGCCAGGGACCTCGGGGGCGGCGCCGGCGGCGTCGTACGCGTTCCAGGCGCCCTCCACCGTGTCGTGCACGGCGGGCCAGGCGGCCCGGAGCCCGCCGTCGGCGGCGAGGGCCGCGGTGTCGACGAGCAGCAGTCCGGCCGGGGGCGCCGCCTGGGGGGCGGGCCGGCGCAGCACCCACAGGTGCAGCGGGATCCCGTACGGCGGCGCGGCGCCGGCCGGGAGGGCGACGACGGCCCGCAGCGCGCCGCGGCGCAGCAGGTCGGCGCGGATGCGGCGGCCGGAGCGGCGGGCGGCGACGGCGGGCGGCATGAGCAGCACGGCGGTGCCGCCCTCGCGCAGGTGGGCCAGGGCGTGCTGGACCCAGGCGAGTTCGGATTCGGTGCGGGCCGGGAAGCCGTACTCCCAGCGCGGGTCGTAGGCCAGTTCCTCGTGGCCCCAGTTGCGTTCGTTGAACGGCGGGTGGCAGAGCACCGCGTCGACGGCGTCCTGGGCGAAGGCGTCGGCGCGCAGGCTGTCGGCGGCAACCGCGCGGACGGCGGCGGGCCCGTGCAGGGCGAGGCGCAGCGCGGCGAGGGCGGCGAGTTCGGGTGAGGAGTCCTGCGCGTGCAGGGCGGTGGCGCCGGAGACGGCCCGCAGCAGGGTGCCCGTGCCGCAGGCGGGGTCGAGCACCGTGAAGGGCGCGGCGCCGGCCGCTCCGGTGGAGCCGGTGCTTGCACCGGAGGGCCCGGCGAGGGCGGCCATGAGCGCGGCGAGGCCGTCCGGGGTGAGCGTGTACTGGCGGGGGTTGGCGTCGAGGTGGCGGCCGAGGAGGAACTCGAAGGCCTCGCGGGCGCCGAGTTCGGCGCCGAGTTCGGCGGCGGCCCGCAGCAGCGGCATGGCGGCGGGGCGCAGCGGGACCTCGGCGAGCGCGTGGCCCGGCCCCAGGCGCGCGCCGAGCACCCGGTCGAGGACGGGCCGCAGCCGGGCGGCCATGCGCTCGTCGGGGTCGGCGGCCAGTTCCGGCCAGTCGGCGGGCCGGTCGTGTACGACGAGCAGCGCGCTGCCGGCCTTGACGAGTGCGCTGACGGCCCCGCCGGGGTGGGCGGTGATCTGCTGCCAGACGCGCTCGCGCAGCGGGACCTCGGCGAGCTTTCCCTGGGCGCGCAGCCAGTGCTCCACCTCACCCAGGGAGAAGGAGGGGCTGGTCTCGGTACCACCGACGGGCTTGGGGAAGTCGGCGTGGCGGCGGCGCCAGTTGCTGACTGCGGCGCGGCCGACTCCGGCCAGGCGTGCGACCTCGGCCGCGGTGACCTCTGCGGCGTTCTCCTCGGACATGCCCGGGAGCATACCCCGTTGCGCGAGAGAGACCACTTCACACCGTGAACTCGGAATCTTTTGTGAACCGTGTTGACTCGGTTCACAGCTCATGATGTGATCAGGACGTCGAACAGAGCAGCCGCAGTAGTCCAAGAACAGCCGGAGAGGCAGGAGTCACACCCCATGTCCCACACCTCGCGCACGTCCTGGATCACCCGCCACACGAAGCTGACCGGCTGCGGCGCGGTCCTCGCGCTGATGACGGTCGGCGCGTGCGCCGCCCCCGACGAGGCGGGCGAGGGTTCGGGGCCCAAGCCCGCGGCCTCGGCCCCGGCCGCGAAGGGCGGCGACGCCGCGCAGAAGCCGGCCGAGGAGAAGAAGAAGGCCGCCGTCCGCGGCAGTGGCACCTTCGAGGTCGGCAAGGACGTCCAGCCGGGCACCTACCGCACCTCCGGCAACGGCGGCGGCTGCTACTGGGAGCGGAGCAAGGACTCCTCGGGCGAGATCGACTCGATCATCGCCAACGACAACGTGGTCGGCGCGAGCTACGTGACCATCGCGGCCACCGACAAGATCTTCAAGTCCAGCGACTGCAAGGACTGGGAGGCCGTGGACCCCCAGGCGGCCGGCGGATCCCCGAAGACCGAGTTCTCCGGCAAGGCGGGGATGCTCAAGGTCGGCACCGACATCGCCCCCGGCACCTACAAGTCCGCCGGCCCCGCGGAGGAGGGCGGCGGCTGCTACTGGGAGCGCGCCAAGTCCGCGGGCCACGACGTCGACTCGATCATCGCGAACGAGAACCCCACGGGCCCGGCGGTCGTGACGATCGCCGCCGGCGACGCCTACTTCAAGACCACCGACTGCGCGGACTGGAAGAAGGCGGGCTGACCCCCGTCCGGACCCCCGCCGGAATAGATCATTCCGTTTGTCCTTACGCTTGCTCGACCCCCCCTTTTCGATTCCTGCCGTAGAGAGTCCCCATGCGCACCATGCACCGCCTCACCGCCACCACCGCCCTCGCCTGCGCCGCCGCCCTCGGCCTGACCGGATGCTTCGGTCCCGACGGCCCGTTCCCCGAGCTGTCCGGCTCCGAGGTGGCCGACAAGTCCGTGACCGCCCTGCGCGGCGCGTCCTCGCTCACCGTCAGCGGGAAGATCTCGGACGAGGGCAAGCCCGTGGAGATCAACATGGCGGTCAGCAAGACCGGCGACTGCAAGGGGACGTTCTCCGGCCAGGACGGCTCCTTCGAGCTGATCCGCAACGGCGAGTTCGTGTTCATCAAGGCGGACGAGCCCTTCTACCGCGCCCAGATGAAGGACCTGCCCAAGGACCAGGCGGACCAGGCGGTCAAGCAGCTCTCGGGCCACTGGCTGAAGTCGAAGACCTCGGACGCGGACGCGAAGGAGCTGTCCGCCCTGTGTGACCTGGACGAGCTGCTCAAGGACTTCGAGGAGAGCAAGGGCGCGCAGAAGGGCAAGGTCACCACGGTCGGCGACCAGGAGGCCCTGACCCTGACCACGGAGACCACCGAGGGAACCGAGACCCTGCTGGTGGCCACCAAGGGCGAGCCGTACCTGCTGAAGGCGAGCATCACCGGCACGGAGGCGGCCGAGGTCACCTTCACCGGGATCAACCAGCCGGTGAAGGCCGACGCTCCGGCCGGCAAGGACGTCATCGACGCGGACCAGCTCGGCTGACGCGGGCCGGCTCGGCTCGGCTGAGGATCGTCCACCGGTGGAGGCCGGGCCCGCACGGGCCCGGCCTCCACGGCGTGTCAGGACCCGAGGATGGTGGTGAGGAACTCCCCCGTCCAGGCGAGCAGTTCCCGCCCGACCACCGGCTTGCCGCCGATCTTGCCCGCCTTGGGCCGCGGGATCAGCACCTGTGAGGTGGCGGGCTTGAGCACCGACCCCGGGTAGAGGCGCTTGAGCCGCAGCTCCTGCGACTCGCGCAGCTCCACCGGCCCGAACCTGATGTTGTGGCCCTGCAGGGTGATGTCGCCGACGCCGCAGGCCCGGGCGAGCATCCGCAGCCCGGCCACCAGCAGCAGGTTCTCCACCGGCTCCGGCAGCTTGCCGTAGCGGTCGGTGAGCTCCTCCCGTACCGCCTTGATGTCCGCCTCGGAGTTGGCGGAGGCGATGGACCGGTACGCCTGCAGGCGCAGCCGCTCGCCCGGCGCGTAGTCGTGCGGGACGTGCGCGTCGACCGGCAGCTCGATCTTGACCTCCAGCGGCGGCTCCTCCTCCACCCCGCCCTCGATCGCGGCCCGGTAGTCGGCCACGGCCTCGCCGACCATGCGGATGTAGAGGTCGAAGCCGACGCCCGCGATGTGGCCGGACTGCTCGCCGCCGAGCAGGTTGCCCGCGCCGCGGATCTCCAGGTCCTTCATCGCCACGTACATGCCGGCGCCCATCTCGGTGTGCTGGGCGATCGTCGCGAGCCGCTCGTGCGCGGTCTCCGTCAGCGGCTTCTCCGGCGGGTACAGGAAGTACGCGTACCCGCGCTCGCGGCCGCGGCCCACCCGGCCGCGCAGCTGGTGCAGCTGGGACAGGCCGAAGTTGTCGCCGCGCTCCACGATGAGGGTGTTGGCGTTGGAGATGTCGATGCCGGACTCGACGATCGTCGTCGACACCAGCACGTCGAACTTCTTCTCCCAGAAGTCCACGACGACCTGCTCCAGGGCCTGCTCCGACATCTGGCCGTGCGCCGTCGCGATCCGCGCCTCGGGCACGATCTCGCGCAGCTTGGCCGCCGCCCGGTCGATGGACTCGACCCGGTTGTGGATGTAGAAGCACTGGCCCTCGCGCAGCAGTTCACGGCGGATGGCCGCGCCGATCTGCTTCTCCTCGTACGGGCCGACGAAGGTGAGCACCGGGTGTCGCTCCTCCGGCGGGGTGGTGATCGTCGACATCTCGCGGATGCCGGTCACCGCCATCTCCAGGGTGCGCGGGATCGGCGTCGCCGACATCGTCAGCACGTCGACGTTGGCGCGGAGCTTCTTCAGCTGCTCCTTGTGCTCCACGCCGAAGCGCTGCTCCTCGTCGACGATGACCAGGCCCAGGTCCTTGAACCTGGTCTCCTGCGAGAACAGCCGGTGGGTGCCGATGACCACGTCCACCGAGCCCTCCCCCAGGCCCTCCAGGGTGGCCTTCGACTCGGTCTCGTTCTGGAAGCGCGACAGCGCCTTCACGTTGACCGGGAACTGGCTGTAGCGCTCCGAGAAGGTGCCGAAGTGCTGCTGCACGAGCAGGGTCGTCGGCACGAGAACGGCGACCTGCTTGCCGTCCTGGACCGCCTTGAACGCGGCGCGCACGGCGATCTCGGTCTTGCCGTATCCGACATCGCCGCAGATCAGCCGGTCCATGGGGACCGACTTCTCCATGTCCTCCTTGACCTCGGCGATCGTGGTGAGCTGGTCGGGCGTCTCCGCGTACGGGAAGGCGTCCTCCAGCTCGCGCTGCCAGGGGGTGTCGGGGCCGAAGGTGTGGCCGGGGGCCGCCATGCGCGCGCTGTAGAGCTTGATGAGGTCGGCGGCGATCTCCTTGACCGCCTTCTTCGCGCGCGCCTTGGTCTTCGTCCAGTCGGCGCCGCCGAGCCGGTGCAGGGTCGGGGCCTCGCCGCCGACGTACTTGGTGACCTGCTCCAGCTGGTCGGTGGGGATGTAGAGCCGGTCGCCGGGCTGGCCGCGCTTGGCGGGGGCGTACTCGACGAGGAGGTACTCGCGGGTGGCGCCCTGCACCGTCCGCTGGACCATCTCGACGTAGCGGCCCACGCCGTGCTGCTCGTGGACGATGTAGTCGCCGGCCTCCAGGGTCAGCGGGTCGATCGTCTTGCGGCGCCGGGTCGGCATCCGCCCGAGGTCCTTGGTGGCGGTGCGCTGGCCCGTCAGGTCGGTCTCCGTGAGGACGGCCAGGCGCAGCACCGGGTCGACGAAACCGTTGTCGAGGGAACCGCACGCGACGTGGACCAGGCTCGGCTCCAGGGTGCGCAGGTCCGCCTCCAGCCGGGCCGCGATGCCCTCGCCGCCGAGCACCTCGACGGTGCGGGCGGCGGGGCCGTGGCCCTCGGTGAGGTAGACGGTGTGCCAGCCGTCGGCGATCCAGCCCTTGGTGTCGGCCAGTGCCCGGGCGGTGTCGCCGCGGTACGCCTCCGGGGCGTGCATGGCGAGCTTGAGCGTGTCGCCGCCCGCCGTCTCGTCGGCGGCGAAGGGGGAGACCGACCACCACATCATGTTCAGCTCGCGGGCCCGGTCGCGGACCTCCGCGATCCCGCGCAGCGAGGCCGCGCCGACGTCGATGGGGGCCTCGCCGCCGCCCGCCGTCGCCGCCCAGGACGCCATCAGGAACTCCTGGCTCGTCGCCACGAGGTCGGAGGCCCGGGTCCGGACCCGCTCCGGGTCGCAGACCACGGCCATCGACCCGGCCGGCAGGACGTCGATCAGCAGTTCCATGTCGTCGACCAGGACCGGTGCCAGGGACTCCATGCCCTCGACGGCGATCCCCTCGGCGATCTTGTTCAGCAGCTCGCCGAGCTCGGGGTGCGCCTCGGCGAGGGCAGCGGCCCGCTCCCGTACCGAGTCGGTCAGCAGCAGCTCGCGGCAGGGCGGGGCCCACAGCCCGTGCTCGGCGACCTCCAGGGACCGCTGGTCGGCGACCTTGAAGTAGCGGATCTCCTCGACCTCGTCGCCCCAGAACTCGACGCGCAGCGGGTGTTCCTCGGTGGGCGGGAACACGTCGAGGATGCCGCCGCGCACGGCGAACTCCCCGCGCTTCTCGACGAGCTCGACGCGCGCGTACGCGGCGGCGGCCAGCGCCGCGGTGATCTCGCCGAGGTCGCCGCTGCCGCCCTGGCGCAGGCTGACCGGGACCAGGTCCCCGAGCCCCTTGACCTGCGGCTGGAGCACGGACCGGATGGGGGCGACGATCACGCTCACCGGCCCCGCGGCCGGGTCGTCCTTGCTCGGGTGCACGAGCCGGCGCAGGACGGCGAGCCGGCGGCCCATGGTGTCGCTGCGGGGGCTGAGCCGTTCGTGCGGGAGCGTCTCCCAGGACGGGTAGTCCACCACCTCGTCGGGTGGCAGCAGGGAGCGCAGCGCGGCGGCCAGGTCCTCGGCCTCGCGCCCGGTGGCGGTGACCGCCAGCACGGTCCGCTCGGTCTGCCGGGCCAGCGCGGCGATCGCGAAGGGCCGCGCGGCGGCGGGGCCGACCAGGTCCACGTGCATGCGGTTGCCGTCCCCGGCCGCGGTGACCGCCTCGGCGAGGGCGGCGTCCCGGGTGACGGCGTCGAGCAGTCCGTGCAGGCTCATGAAGAGGCTTTCCGTCCGGTGAAGGTCAAAGGGTGTGAGGGGCAACGCGAAGGACCCGACACGTCGCACGGGCCGGGGGTTCCACCCTACGACTCTCCCCCCACCCACGCGCGAGGGATTCGGGTCACCCGCCGGGGTGACGGCGCAGGCGTCACGCCCAGGCCGGCGCCCCGCTCTACGATGTTCCTGTTCTGACTGTCTGAGCTCGCCGCGTCGTCTTCCGCCGGGGAGACGCCTACCGGCCGAGGAGCACGAGTCCGTGACGAGCGATGCGATAGCGCGCCCGGCGCCCGTGGCGCAGGCTGCGGCGAAGCCGCGCCCCGGCTGGTGGGCGGGGCCCTGGGCGGTGGCCGCCGGGCTGTTCCCGGTCTACCTCGTGCTGTCCGTCGGACGGTTCCGGCGGATGGACTGGGCCTCCTGGGACCTGGGGATCTTCGAGCAGGCGATCCGCGCGTACGCGCACCTGCAGGAGCCCGTCGCCGACCTGAAGGGGCCGGGGGCCAACATCCTCGGCGACCACTTCAGCCCGATCATCGCGCTCGTCGCACCCGTCTACCGGGTCTTCCCGGGGCCCGTCACCCTCCTGGTCGTGCAGGCCGCGCTGTTCGCGCTGTCCGCCGTGCCCGTCACCCGGGTGGCCGGGCGGCTCCTCGGCCGGGCCCGCGGGCTCGCCGTCGGCGTCGCCTACGGGCTGTCCTGGGGCATCCAGCGGGCCGTGGAGTTCGACTTCCACGAGATCGCCTTCGCCGTGCCCCTGCTGGCCTTCGCCCTGGAGGCGGTGATCGCGCGCCGCTGGCGGGCCGCCCTGCTGTGGGGGCTGCCGCTGATCCTCGTCAAGGAGGACCTGGGCTTCACCCTCGCCGCCCTGGCCGTGGTGGTGGCCTGGCGGGCCCGGCCCACCGACCGGCGGATCGCCTGGACCGCGCTCGGCGTCGCCGCCGCGGCCTGCGTCTTCGCCGTCCTCGTCTTCACCGTCGTCATACCGGCCTTCGCCACCGCGGGCTACGGCTACTGGGACAAGATCGACGGCGACGGCCCGCTCGGCGGCATCGGCACCAAGCTCGCCACCCTGGGGTGGGTGCTGATCCCCACCTCCGGGCTGCTCGCGCTGCGCTCGCCGCTGCTGCTGGTGGCCGCCCCCACCCTGGGCTGGCGCTTCCTGTCCGGGGACGACCACTACTGGTCCACCGACTGGCACTACAGCGCCGTCCTGATGCCCGTCGTGGCCCTCGCCCTCGTCGACGCCATCGACACCGTCCGGCGCGGCGAGCGGCCCCGGCTGCGCGCGTACGCCCTCCAGCTGCCCACCGCCGTGCTCGCGGCCTCCCTCGCCCTGGCCGCGACCAGCATGCCGACGGCCAAGCTCGCGGAAGCGCACACGTACGAGAAGCCCGAGCGGGTCACGGCCATCGAGCGGCTCCTCGACCGGATCCCCGACGGGGCCACCGTGGAGGCCGACACCACGCCGCTGACCCGGCTGACCTCCCGCTGCCGGGTGCTGTGGATCGGCGGCAGCAAGGGCGTGGTCCCCGACTGGATCACCATCGACAACTCCTCCCGGTGGGCCGGCGAGGACCCCACCGGCTACGCCCGCCAGCTCCACCCCGGCGAGCAGTTCACCGTGGTGGGCGAGGCCGGGGGCGTCGTCCTCATGCAGCGGGGATGACACGACGCCGGTCCGGAACCCCCCAAGGTCCCGGACCGGCGCCTTCCCCCGTACGAACGCGGGCCCGACTACTCGCTCGCGATCGCGTTCAGGACGTTCATCCGCCCCGCCCGGAAGGCCGGGACCAGCGCGGCGAACAGGCCCACGAAGGCCGAGGCGGCGAACACCCCGAGGATCGTCGGCCACGGGATCTCCAGCACCTTCAGGCCCTGGAGCGCCAGCAGCTGCTGCGCGCTGGCCCCCCAGCCCATGCCCAGGCCCAGGCCGAGCAGGGCGCCGAAGAGGGCGATGACCACCGACTCCAGGCGGATCATGCGGCGCAGCTGGCGGCGGGAGAGGCCGATGGCGCGCATCAGGCCGATCTCGCGGGTCCGCTCGACCACCGACAGGGCCAGGGTGTTCACGACGCCCAGGACCGCGACGATGATGGCGAGGCCCAGGAGCCCGTAGACCATGTTCAGCAGCTGGCCGACCTGGTCCTTCAGGGCCTGCTTGTAGTCGGTCTGGTTGAGGACCTTGTACTGCGGGTGCTCGGCCATCGCCGCCTTGACCCCGTTGTAGGCGGCGGCGTCGGACTGCCCGTCCTTGGCGGTGGCCAGCAGCATGAAGGGGAGCGGGAGCCGGTCGGCCGGGACGTTCGCCTGGGCGACGGCGGTGCTGATGTACTTCATGCCCTTGTCGAGGTTGCCCTCGTCGCTGGTGATCGCCGCGACCTTCAGCTTGACGGTGTTGCCGCCGGTGAAGGCGACCGTCAGCTCGTCGCCGACCTTGACGCCGTGCGCGGTGGCGTAGTCCGAGCCGACCGACATGGAGTCCTTGCCGTACGCCGCCGCGTGCTCGCCGGCGACCATCTTGCGGCGGATGTCCTTGGCGTACGTCGGGTCGGTGGCGCCGAGGCCCACCTCCTCGGTGGCGCCGTCGGGAGCGGTGAGCTTGGCCTCGACCTCCCGGTAGGCGGTCACGTGGTCCAGGCCCTGGGTGGCGCGCAGGGCCTGCTCGGCCTGCGGCAGCACGGGCTGTCCGGTCATGGAGTTGACGATGTAGTCCGCGCCGACGGACTTGTCGAGCTCGTCGGTGGCGGAGGCCACCATCGAGGAGCCGACCACCGACAGGCAGGCGACCAGCGCGAGGCCGATCATCAGCGCGGCGGCGGTGGCGCCGGTGCGGCGCGGGTTGCGCAGGGCGTTGCGCTCGGCGAGGCGGCCCACCGACCCGAAGGGCCGCAGTACCACACCGGAGAGCACCCGCACCACGCCCGCGGCGAGCAGCGGGCCGATCACGATGAACCCGATGAGGCTGAAGACGACGCCCAGGCCCAGCCACATCGATCCGGGTCCGGCCTCCTCGGCGGCCGCGGCGAGGAACAGGCCCGCGCCGCCGATGCCGGTGAGGACCAGACCGAGGACGGCGCGGATGACGCCGGCCTTCTTGTCGCCGGGGGTGCCGGACTCGCGCAGGGCGGCCATCGGGGACACCTTGCCCGCCCGGCGGGCAGGGACGAACGCGGCGACGACGGTGACGACGACACCGAGGAAGACGCCGATGACCGGGGTGGTCCAGGCGACGGTCAGATCGTCCGTCGACAGGTGCATGCCCATCTGGCCCATGAGCTCCATGAGTCCGACGGCCAGGCCCACGCCCGCGCCGACACCCAGCACCGAGCCCACGACACCGAGGAGGAAGGCCTCGACGACCACGGACTTCAGGACCTGCCCGCTGTCGGCGCCGATGGCGCGCATCAGGCCGATCTCGCGGGTGCGCTGGGCGACCAGCATCGAGAAGGTGTTGAAGATCAGGAAGATGCCGACGAGGAAGGCGATGCCGGCGAAGCCGAGCATCACGTACTTCATGACGTTGAGGAAGGAGCCGACGTCCTTGCGGTTGGCGTCCGCGGACTCCTTGGCCGTCTGCAGCTTGTACGTGTCCGCGCCGACCGCGGCCGCGACGTGCTGCTTGAGCCGGTCGTCGCTCACCCCGTCCTTCGCGGTGACGTTGACGTGCGTGAACACGCCGGGAGCGCCCAGCAGCTGCTGCTGCGCGGTGGCGGTGTCGAAGTAGACGACGGCCGCACCCGGGTTGGTCACGGTGAAGGCGGCGATACCGGTGATCTTGGCGCGGATGTCGCCGGTGATGGCGATGGTGCGCAGTTCGTCACCGAGCCCCAGACCGTGCTTGTCCGCCGTGTCGGCGTCGACCATCACCTCGGTGGGGCCGCGCGGCGCCTGACCCGAGGTGATCTTCATGGACTTGAGCTCGTTGTCGCTCCAGTTCCCCGCGATGGTGGGGGCGCCGGTGGTCGAGCCCATGTTCTCGTTCTTGGAGTTGACCACCGTGACGGACATCGAGACGACGCCGCCTTCGGCGCTCTTGACGCCCTCGGCCTTGCGGACCTGCTCGACGACCGCGCCGTCCAGCACCTCGGGCTTGCCGCGCTCGGAGATCTCCTCCCCGCTCTCGGCCGTCTTCGGGCTGACCGTCACGTCGGAGCTGGTGACGGCGAACAGCTTGTCGAAGGTGGTGTTCATGGTGTCGGTGAACACCAGGGTGCCGCAGACGAAGGCGACGGAGAGCAGGACCGCGACGGCGGAGAGCGCCATCCTCCCCTTGTGCGCGACGAAGTTGCGCCGCGAGGTCTTCAGGACCATGTTGCTCATGACGTCCGCCCGCGCGCGTCGAAGTCCTTCATGCGGTCCAGGACCTGCTCCGCGGAGGGCCCGTACATCTCGTCGACGATCCGGCCGTCGGCGAGGAAGATGACGCGGTCCGCGTAGGAGGCGGCGACCGGGTCGTGGGTGACCATGACGATGGTCTGCCCCAGCTCGTCCACCGAACGGCGCAGGAAGCCGAGGACCTCGGCGCCCGCCCGGGAGTCCAGGTTTCCGGTCGGCTCGTCGCCGAAGATGATCTGCGGGCGGGCCGCGAGGGCGCGGGCGACCGCCACGCGCTGCTGCTGGCCGCCGGACAGCTCGGTCGGGCGGTGCTTGAGGCGGCCGGCCAGGCCCACCGTCTCCACGACCCGGTTCAGCCACTCCGCGTCGGGCTTGCGGCCCGCGATGTCCATGGGGAGCGTGATGTTCTCCAGGGCGTTGAGCGTGGGCAGCAGGTTGAAGGCCTGGAAGATGAAGCCGATCCGGTCGCGGCGCAGCTGCGTGAGCTTCTTGTCCTTCAGCCCGGTGATCTCGGTGTCGTCCAGGTGGATCTGCCCGCTGGTCACCGTGTCGAGCCCGGCGAGGCAGTGCATCAGCGTGGACTTGCCGGAGCCCGAGGGGCCCATGATCGCGGTGAACTGGCCGCTCATGATGTCCACGTCCACGTCGTCGAGGGCGACGACACGCGTCTCCCCGGAGCCGTAGGCCTTGACGACCTTCCGCGCCCGGGCCGCGACGGCTGCATGCCCTCCAGTGCCCCCGTGCCTGGTTTCGGTCATAGCCGTTGTCACGGTCTTTCTCCTTCTTCGGATGCGTGCGTCTGTTGGTGCGTCTGTGCGTGCGTTCCGTGCGTGCGTTCAGTGCGTGCGTCGCGTCATGAAGTCTCCGGCGGGCGGAGGTCCGGCGCGCTGGTGCCCATCGCCGTATCCGCCCGGGGGTTAACCCCACCCCCCGGCCCCTGGTCCGTAGGTTCCAGTTAAGGAGACGCCCGGGCCCCTCACCTCCTCCGCCGGGAGGAACGACCCCTGGCCCGTTGTGCGGAGCCACCCCTAGGGGTTGTCCACCCTTCGGGGGACCGGCCCTGAGGGATACCGCCGGACACCCGGCGGTGAGAAGGTGTTCCCCGCAGGTACGTGCAGGGGGAAGGGATCTCGGTGGCCGCTGGGGAGAGCACGGACGGAAGTCCGGACGGCATACCCGCCGGCCCCGCCGACACCACGCCGGGGGCAGCCGTTTCGGCCAAGGACGCGGCCGGCGGCACGACCGCGGACCGGTCCGCCGCGCGCCCCCCGGCCGCCGTGGTCGCCTCGCTGATGCTGGGCATGGCCCTCGTCGCCCTCGACAGCACCATCGTCGCCACCGCCGTCCCGCAGATCGTGGGCGACCTCGGCGGCTTCTCCGTCTTCTCCTGGCTCTTCTCCGGCTACCTGCTCGCCGTCACCGTCACCCTGCCCGTCTACGGCAAGCTGTCCGACACCTTCGGCCGCAAGCCCGTGCTGCTCTTCGGCGTCGCCCTCTTCCTCGTCGGCTCGCTGCTGTGCGCGCTCGCCTGGAACATGGCCGCCCTCATCGCCTTCCGGATCATCCAGGGCCTGGGCGGCGGCGCCCTCCAGGGCACGGTCCAGACCCTGGCCGCCGACCTGTACCCGCTCAAGGACCGGCCGAGGATCCAGGCCCGGATGTCCAGCGTCTGGGCCACCTCGGCCGTGGCGGGCCCCGCGCTCGGCGGACTGCTCGCCTCGTACGCGCACTGGCGCTGGATCTTCCTGATCAACCTGCCGCTGGCCGCCCTCGCCCTGTGGATGGTCGCCCGCCACCTGACCGAGCCCGTACGGTCACCCGGGCGCCGGGGCCCGATCGACTGGGCGGGGGCGCTGGGCGTCTTCGCCTGCGGCGGCCTGCTGCTCTTCGCGCTCGTCCAGGGCGGGGTCGCCTGGCCCTGGCTGTCCGCGCCCTCGCTGGGGCTGCTGGGCGCGAGCGCTGTGCTGGCCGCGGTCGTGGTCCGGGTGGAACGCCGGGCCGAGGAGCCGATCCTGCCCGGCTGGGTGTGGCGCCGGCGCACCATCGCCGCCGTCAACCTGGCCATGGGGGCGCTCGGCCTGCTGATGGTCGCCCCGATGGTGTTCATGCCGACGTACGCCCAGTCCGTGCTGGGCCTGGGCCCCGTCGGCGCCGGACTGGTCATGTCGGTGATGACCCTGAGCTGGCCCCTCAGCGCCGCCCTCAGCCAGCACGTCTACCGGCGCATCGGCTTCCGCAACACCGCGGCCGTCGGGATCGGGCTGGCCGCGCTGATCCTGTACTCCTTCACCCTGCTCCCCTACCCGGCCCAACCCTGGCAGCCGGCGCTGATCATGCTGCTGCTGGGCGGCGCCCTCGGCCTCTTCCAGCTCCCGCTGGTCGTCGGCGTCCAGTCCACCGTCGGCTGGTCAGAGCGCGGGACCACGACGGCCTCGGTGCTGTTCTGCCGGCAGGTCGGCCAGAGCGTGGGCGCCGCCCTCCTCGCGGCCGTGGCCAACGCCACCATCGCCGCCCGCCTGGTGGACGCCCCCGGGCCCGGACTCCCCGGCGGCCTGGACGACGTGGCCAAGGCACTGGACCGGCCGGGGCTGCTCCCCCGGGCCGCCGCCGACCACCTGCGCGAGGCCGTGGCCGCCGCCGTGGAGCACATCTTCCTCGGCGCGACGGCGGCCGCCGTGGCCGCGCTGCTGGTCCTGCTGCTGGTGGCGCCGCGCAGGTTCCCGGTCCTGCCGGAACAGCGCGAGGAGTAGCTGCCGAGGAGCGCGAGGAGCAACCGGCAACAGGCCGTGCGGAAAGCCGACTTGTCATGCCCGGGGCCAGTGGGTGACCCTCGTGCCAGGACCGTTTCCGGGGGGACCACGCATGGCATCCGCACTCTGCGCACTGGCGTTACTGGCCGCACTGGCCGGCCCGATCTGCCTGCGGCTCCACCGCCGCCCGGCCTTCATCACCGGCCGCGACGGCCGCCTGTCCACCTCGACCGCGCTCGCCCTGGCCTGGACGGTGATCCTGGTCTGGCTGCTCCTCGCGATCCTCGGCTACGGGCTCACCGCGGGCGGCGGAGTCGCGTACTTCCGGGGCACCGACGGCCCGCTGTCCACCCTGACCACGGTGTACCTGCCGCTGCTCGGCGGCCCGTACGTGGCGCTGATCGCGGCGAAGACGGTCGTCGGCCTGCGCGTGGCGAACGGCAGCCTGGCCAAGCCCGCCGCGAAGCCGACGGAGTCGGGGCGGCGGCCGCTGCGGGAGCTGATCGCGAACGACAGCGGGCGCACCGACCTGGTCGACCTCCAGTACGTCGCGCTCAGCGCCGTCACCATGCTGTACGTGGTGCTGTTCTTCCTCGCGGACGTGGGCACGGGCCTCCCGCGCCTGCCCGCCGAGATGTGGGCCCTGACGGGGGCCCCGGCGGGTGCGTACCTGGTGAACAAGATCGCCGTCCGCCCGAACCCGGTGATCACGAACGTCTCGGCGGACCACGGGCGGCTGACGGTCGAGGGCGGCGGCTTCACCGACGCCCACCTCACGGTGGACGACACCGCCCTACCCGCCACCGCCGACCCGACGGGCGCCCTGACGGCCACCCTTCCGGACACGGCGAGGCCCCCGTTCACGGTGGTGGTCACGGCCCGGGGCCTGCGCAGCGACCCGTACAGGTACGAGCCTGCGGCTCTGCCGGCGCAACGCCCGAGAGACACGCCCTGATCCTGTCCTGCACCCGGGGCATGGCGACGGGGACGGACTGACGACCCCCGCAGGGCACCCTGCGCGCCGGTCGTGACGGGGACGGGTGCGTGCCGGGGCGTCCCCGCAGGGCGCCGAACGAAACCACTCCGCACCCTCCGACGCCCCGCACGTTCGGCGCCCGAGGAGACGCCCCGGCGCGCGTCCGGCCCCGGCGCAACCGGCCCGCTCCCCTGCTCAGGCTGTCTCCTGCGGAGCGAGCCCGCCCTTGTGGCGGGCGTAGTAGCGGGCGACGCGGGCCCGGTTGCCGCAGACCGATGCCACGCACCAGCGGCGGCGGGGGTGCGCCGGCAGGAAGAGCAGGACGCAGTCGTGGGCCTCGCACTCCCGCACCTCCCCCACCTTCGGGCCGGTCAGGAGCTCCGCGACCGCCTCGGCCAGTTCCGCCGCGAGCCGCCGGGCCGGGTCGGCCGGCCGGTGCGCGGCAGCGGTCAGGCCGCCCTCCCGCGTCCAGTCCAGCACGCGGTGGGACGGCGCCGCGGACAGCGCCCCGTTCAGCACGCGCAGCGCCTCGGCCGGGGGCCGCTCACCGCTGCGCGCGGCGGCGAGCGCCGGGCGCGCGGCCTCCCGTACGGCCAGTACGGCGGCCACCTCGGCCGCGCCGACCGCGCCGAGCGGGGTCAGCCGCCCGGCCTGCGCCGGCTCGGCCAGCCAGGCCGCGAGCCCCGCCGGGTCGGCGACGAGGTCACCCTCGGCGGTGCGGGTGTTGAGGAGGTCCAGCGCGAGGGGCTCACCGGTGAGCGGGAAGGTCACTGTCACGCCGCTAATGCTACTGCAACCACTTGACCCATTAGCGATCACCGGGGAAACTAATGGAATCAAGGACACGGGAGGCATGTGATGACCGCTCGCCGCACCATTCCCACCATCCGGCACCGCACCGTCGACGTGGACGGGGTCCGCGTCGCCTACCGCGAGAGCGGCCCCGCCGACGGACCCGTGCTCCTGCTCCTGCACGGCTTTCCCACCGCCTCCCACCAGTTCGCCCGCCTGATGGACGCCCTCGGCGACACCCCGTACCGCCTGATCGCCCCCGACTACCCGGGCTTCGGCCACACCGAGGCCCCCGCCGGATTCACGTACACCTTCGACCGGCTCGCCGACATCGTGGAGGGCTTCACCGACGCCCTCGCCCTGGAGCGCTACGCCCTGTACGTCTTCGACTTCGGCGCTCCCGTCGGACTGCGGCTCGCCGCGCGCCGCCCGGAGCGGGTCACCGGCCTGATCGTCCAGAACGGCAACGCCTACGACGAGGGCCTCTCGGATGCGGCCCGCGCGTTCGCCGGACTGCGGCGCGAGGTCCCGGGCAACGAGGAGCAGGTCCGCGGCCTGTTCACCCCGCAGGGCACCCGCTTCCAGTACGAGACCGGCGTCGCCGACACCAGCCTGGTCTCCCCCGACCACTGGACCCTCGACGTCCACCACCTCGGCCTGCCCGGCCGCGCCGACGCCCAGGCCGACCTGGCCTTCGACTACGCCTCGAACCTCACCCACTACCCCGCCTGGCAGGCATGGCTGCGCGGCGCGCGGATCCCGGTGCTGGTCGTCTGGGGCGCGGGCGACCCCTTCTTCACGCCGGCGGGCGCGAAGGCGTACCTGCGGGACGCCCCCGACGCCGACGTACACGTCTTCGAGGGCGCGGGCCACTTCGCCCTGGAGACCCACCTCCCGGAAATCGCCCCACTGATCGAGGACTTCCTCCGCGAGCTGCGACCTTTCAGCCCCGCCGGCGTTTGAGGCGGTCTGTTCAGCCCCGCCGGCGTTTGAGGCGGTCTGTTCAGCCCCGCCGGCGCTTGAGGCGGTCTGTTCAGCCCCGCCGGCGCTTGAGGCGCGGGCGCGGGGTCAGCCCTCCGCAGGCGCACGCCCCGTCAGCGCCGCCAGGCTGGACCGGACATGATTCATGTGGGCCCGCATCTCCTCCTGCGACTCCGCGTGCTCCCGCAGGATCCGCTCCGTCTCCCGCCCGGCCCGCTCCTCCGCCACCCGCGCCTCCGCAAGCAGCTCCGCCGCCCGCGCCTCCGCGTCCTCCTGCCCGTGCCGCGCCGACTCCTCCGCCTCCGCGAACCCGCGCCGGGCCTCCGCCAGACGCCCCTCCGCGTGCCGATCCAGCTCCGCGTGACGCGCCTCCAGCTCCGCCTCGCGCGCCACCAGCTCCCGCTCCGCCGTCTCCCAGCGCTCCGCCTGCTCCTGCTCGCGCTCCGCCAGCGCCGCCTCCGCCCGCCGCCGCGTCTGCGCCAGCGCAGCCGCCGCCTCCGCACGCCACCCCGCCGCGTCCTGCCGCGCCTGCGCCCGTACGTCGTCGGCCTCCCGCTGCGCCCGCAGCAGCCCCTGCCGGGCCCGTACCTCCGTCTGCTCGCGCACCGCCTCCGCGTCGCCCCGCGCCAGATCCGCCGCCCGGTCCGCACGCGCCTCGGCCGCACCCAGCGTCGCCGACGCGTCCGCCCGCGCCTCCATCCGCAGGGCGTCCGCCTCCTCCTCCGCCAGCAGCAGGATCCGGCGGGCCCGCTCGCTCAGCTCGTCGTACGCCTGCGGGGCCAGCGCCGACACCGCCTCGCGCAGCCGCGCCGCATCCGCCTCCATCTGCTTGGCCAGGACCGTCAGCCGCGCCACCCGCTCCCAGGCCTCGTCACGGCTCCGGGAGAGCCGGGCGAGATACCGGTCGACCTCTTCCATGCGGTAGCCGCGACCGCGCACGGTCGCCATGGGTGCACTCATCCTGGATGCGCCTCTCTCCCGGGGATTCCCGTCAAGGATGCGCCATTTGATCCCAGAAGCCCGAATGGCCGGGCCGAGACCCCGTTCCAGGGTCCCGACCCGGCCACTGCGCCGATCACTCGTTCAGGCCGACGTCACAGCAGTCCGTCCCACATCTGCTCCAGCAGCACCGACCACCAGCTCTCCGGCGACGACAGGGCCGCACTGTCGAGCCCGGCCAGATTCGCCTGGAAATCGACCGTCCAGCGGCCCGCCTGCTCCGGCGTCAGATGCTGCCGCAGCCGCCACATGTGACCCAGCATCGCCAGGGACCGCACGAACTGCGGCAGGCTCGAATTCACGAACTGCGGCGGCACCGGAGCGCCCCCCGGACCGCCTTCCACCGGCACCGCCACGATGTGCGCGGTCCCGTACTGCACGCACAGCGCCTTGCCGAAGTCGCTTCCGACGACGAGGTACGAGCCCGCGTCCGAAGCCGGCTGCACCTGCCGCTGCGCCGCCATCTCGGCCAGCGTCGGCACCGGTTGACCCGGCACCGCCTGCGCCCAGAAGAACGGCCCGAAATCGACCGGCAGGCCCGACCACATCAGCGTCTGCGCCACGATCTCCGGCACACCCTGACGGGACACCGCCCGCTGGTCGAAACGGAACACACCCTGCGGACCGAACGCCCCGGCGAGCTCCTGCGCGATGGCATCCAGCGGGATCGCCGGCTGCAGCGGGACCTGCGGCAGCGGCGCCCGAACCGGCGCCGGGCGCGCCGGACCGTCCGCCACCTGGTGCAGCTCGCCCTGATGGGTGAGCAGGTGCCGCATGCCCTGCTGACGGCCCGCATGCTCCTTGCCGTACGGGGCCACGCTGGTGATCCGCACCTGCGGCCACGTCTCCCGGATCATCCGGGCGCAGTAACCGCCGGGCAGCTCACAGGACTCCAGCTCCGTGTGCAGCTCCAGCACCTGCTGCGGCGGCACGTTCATCGCGCGCAGCTCGTGCAGGATCTGCCACTCCGGGTGCGGGGTACCGGGCGCCGAGCGGCGGATGAGCTGCTGCTCGGAGCCGTCGGGCGCGCGGTAGCGCAGCACCGCCTGGTAGCCGGGGCCGACCGTCGGCGCGCCGGTCGGGACCGGGGGCTGCTGCGCCACGGGTCCGCCCGGCGGCGGGCCGGGGGGCGCGGGCGGCTGACCCACGGCGGGGCCGGCCAGCATCGTCGCGGCATGGTCGATCCCGCCGCCGGGCGCTCCAGGAGCACCGGGCGGACCGGGCGGCTGCGGTACGCCGGGACCCGCGAGCATCGTCGCGGCGTGAGGGGCGCCGCCACCGGGGGCCCCGGGCGGACCGGGCGGCGTCGGCGGCTGACCCGTCACGGCGGGACCCGCCAGCATCGTGGCCGCATGGTCGATCCCGCGGCCGAGCGAACCGGGAGCCCCCGGCGGACCGGGAGGACCGGGAGGCTGGGGCGCACCCGCACCCGGAGCACCGGGCGGACCCGGAGGCGCCGGCGGCTGACCCGTCACGGCCGGGCCCGCCAGCATCGTCGCGGCATGGTCGATCCCGCGGCCGAGCGAACCGGGAGCCCCCGGCGGACCGGGAGGACCGGGAGGCTGGGGCGCACCCGCACCCGGAGCACCGGGCGGACCCGGAGGCGCCGGCGGCTGACCCGCACCGGGCGCGCCGGGCGGGCCGGGCGGCTGCGGGACACCGGGACCGGCCAGCATCGTGGCGGCGTAATGCGCCCCGCCACCGGCCGAACCACCCGCACCGGGAGCACCGGGCGGACCAGGAGGCGTCGGCTGCCGACCCGCACCCGAACCCCCCGCACCACCGGCGGAAGCACCCGCACCGGGCGCGCCAGGCGCACCGGGCGGACCGGGAGGCGTCGACGGCTGACCGGCGGAGCCACCCGGACGGGAGACCTGGGCCTTGCTCGTCGGCGCGTCCGCGATGTCACTCGCCGACGCACCCAGCGCGGGCACGACCGCGGTCCTCGGCAGCTGGCTGCCGCCCGCCATCAGCGTGGTCTTCGCCTCCGAAGCCGTCCCGGACGACGGCGCGTCCTCCAGGTCCGACCCGGACAGCGGCGGCGCGAACACGGTCGCCGGCAACGGCACGGACACGTCGTCCGCACCGGAGTTCACATCGGTCCCCGCCCACGGCGTGGACCCGGTCGGCACCGCGGCCGCGGCCGGAGCCACGGCCGCCGGCACCCCGTCGTTGGCCGTCGGCTCGTACGGGATCTCGCCCCCGCGCCGCAGCGGCACCGCGTCCACGGGCGCCGAAGCCGCCACAGGCGCAGACGCGGGAACGGAAGAGGGAGAGGGAGCGGGAGCGGACGGGACATCGACGGGAGCCGCGGCCCCGGCCCCCGCCCCGCCACCCGACGCACCCGAGACCCGAGACGAAGCGGGCGGAATCCCCGCCCGGTCCGCGGCCTCCTGCAACCACTCCGGGGGACTGAGCATGAACGACGTCTGCTCCGAGTCGATCCGCGGCGGCGGAACCGAAGCCTCCGAAGCAGCGGCCGCAGCCACCGCCCCGTACTCCTCCTCGTACCGGCGGATCACCTCGCCCACCGGCAGCCCCGGCCACAGCGTCACCTCACCGCTGTCCCGCGCGATGACCAGCCGCTGCCGCCCACCACCCGACACCGGACCCGCCGCACGGTCCTCCGCCCACACCACGAACCCGAGCCCGAACTCCCGTACGCGCACCTCCCGGTGCTGGTACGCGGGCACGTCCCCGTTGATCCACTCCTCGGCGCGCTCCTGCGCCTGCGCAAAAGTCACCATCGCGCCGTCACCCCTCATCCGAACCGGACCGCGCCACGGGAACCGACCGCGCGAATCCGCCGTCCACCATCAGACCGGCCACCGTCTCCAGCTCCGGCGGGTTCCCCGCCAGTCGCTCCAGAAAGGCGTCGAAATCAGCACCGCACGGCAGCAACAACCGCTCCACGCGCTCCTGCACCGACCAGCCGTCCCGGTCGCGCGCGTCGTCGTACGGGGAGAACCACACCGAGCCGATGCCCTCGCCCTTCACCTTCAGGGCGAGCAGCCCGCCCTGCACGAAGGCCACGCACAGGTAATCCTTCGTCAGGTGGTCCCGCAGACACTTGTTGACGTACACCAGGTCATTGATCGCCGCCTCCTCACGCACCGTGAAGAACGGCTGGTCCACCAGCAGACCCAGGTCCACGTCCAGGCCCGCGCCCACCGGAGCGCAGCCACCCGCGGCCTTCAGGAACGAGCGGTACGCCTCCGGCAGCCGGTACCCGAGGTCCTCCTCGACACCCTGAACCTGCTCCTCGGCGACCGACACCACCGACTTCGGCAGCCCCAGGTGCGCCGGACGCACCTCCTGCAACGGCCGCGTCCCACGCTTGTCGTGATCCACCGGAGCCGTCACCAGCCCCGCGTGATGCCGCAGCAGCGCCTTCACCTCGACCGGGACCAGCTCCATGCGCCGCGAACCCGCCACGTGGTGCCACGTCCAGCCGTGCGGCGTCGCCACCGGCCCGACGGTGTCCCACAACTCGTGCCCTGCGGCCTTCATCGCGGCGTTCGCGGACACGTAGTCCGTCAGCCGCAGCTCGTCCACGCCGAAGCCCTCCGGCGGTTCGGCGATCTCCACCGCCGCGCGCGCGTACGCGGAGAAGTCCGGATGCCCGTTGCCGTCCATCCGCACCCCGTGGGGATGCCGAGCGGCCCGGACCGGGTCCGGGAAATGCACGACCTGCCCCGAGTAAGCGGCGTTGGGTGGCGCGGCCTGCTGCCCGAGCCGACCTGTCGTCATGGCGGTAGCCCCCTGCTGGATCTGGCTGGTTCACCACAGCCTATGCGCTGGGGCAAGAGCCTCACCCGCCCACGACCTGCGCACCTACCCGAGGGCCAGGAACATCCGAATTGATACGAATATTCGACCCCGCTTCCGCATGACAGGTGACATTTGGCAGGCTGTCCCCGCAGCACGGGGGCGTGCGCGACAGCGGTCACCACCGCCGCCACGGGAGGGAAAGCGCGACCATGCACCACACGGCAACACGCACAGAACCGGGCGACACCGCTCCGGAAGCACCAGGCACGCCGGCAGCCGCAGGCCCGGCCGGCGAAGCGACCGGTCCCGCAGGCGACCCCCGCCTGCGCTGGAGCAGCACCGACGGCCGCCCCACCGCGCCCGTCCTGCGCTTCCGCCGCGACGGCATCCTCCCCACCATCGCCGCCGCCCTCTCCGTACGCGGCGAGACCCTCACCGGCACCGCCGGCAAGGCCGACCAACCCCCCGTGCTCCACCCCCTCGTACAGGACTTCCTCGACACCCTCACGAGCGGCCAGCGCGAACGTTTCACCGGCCGATGTCCCGAAGCGATCCTGATCTCCCGCCACCTGGCCGCCGTCGAAGGAGCCCGCTCCCGGCGCGCCTCCCGCAAACCCCTCTCCGCCGGCGAAGCCCGCCGCTCCCTCAAACACGCGAAGATCACCGCCCGGCGCATCCGCGAGGACGGCGACCCCCTCCACGGCAGCTACGCACCCCCCTGCCGCTCCTGCGACGCCCTCCTCGCCCACTTCGGCGTACGCTCCGTCGACCTCACCCCATCCGAGTAGCCATGACCACCACCTCAGCCTCGTACGACCGCTCCTCGGCCACCCGCTTCCCGGTCGCCGTGGACTCCGCCCTGCGCACCGCCGGCTGGGAACCCGGCCGCTGGGACATCAAGCAGGCCGAGTACTGGGCCGACGCCCTGCGGGACCACACCACCCCCGCCGGCCACCGGCACACCGTCTTCCCCGCCGCCGTCGAGGCCTGGGCCGAATTCGGCGGCCTCACGATCACCGCCCCCGGACCCGGCCGACAGATCGCCCCCACCCCCGTCCGGCTCGACCCCCTCACCGGACTCCACCTCGCGCGCACCTTCGCCGACCTGGGCCGAGCCCTCTCCACCCAGCTCTGCCCCCTCGGCGTCGAGGCCGACGCGGGCTCCCACCTCGCCCTCGACCGCGAAGGCCGCGTCTACGGCATCGACCACACCGGCGACTGGTACCTGGGCCCCACCATCGACGAGGCCCTCACCCTCCTCCTCACCGGCCTCCAGCCCACCCGCCTGACCACGGCCTAGCCGAGTTCCGGAAGCCGCTCGCCGGCTTCCGGGTACCGCCCCTCCTCCAGCCGGAACAGGTACGCCCGCAGGTCGGCGGCAAGCCCGTCGGCCAGGTACGCCTGGAAGTCCAGCACCCCGAGCACGGCGTCATCCTCGTAGCGGTCGCGGCCGCGCCCGAACTCCGCCAGCGCCCCCACCATGTGCTCAGCGACCCGGGCGCGCTCAGCCCACCACTGCCGCACCGCCGGCGGGGTCCACCGAAGGTCCCCGTCGCAGGCGTACTCCCCGAAGGACTCCTCGTTCGCCGCGGCCACCACGTTCCGCACCTCGCGGGGATCGCGCGGCTGCCGGAACACGTACTCGACGCTCTCGCACCCGGCCGCGTAGAGCACGTTGTCCGGCGCGTGGAGCCGCCCGGTCCAGCAGGTGTCCGTCTCTGCCGTGTAGAACGGCCCGGGCACGTTCAGCCACAGCCGCTCCTCCCAGCGCCCCCCGAACAGCTTCTGGTCCTCGTCCGTCAGTTCCCCCACCGGATCCCAGCCCATCGCTACCCCCGCTCACTCGGAAGTACCGCCGACACCCGGAAGCCCCCCGCGTCCGTCGGCCCGGACACGAACACCCCGCCCAGCCCCAGCACCCGCTCCCGCATCCCGACGAGCCCGTTCCCCCCGCTGGGGAGCCCCGGCTCGGTGGCCTTGCCGTCGCACGGGCCGTTCTCCACCTGCATGGCGACCTCACCCGACCGGTGCGCGAGCCGCACCACGACCCGCGCACCCGGGGCGTGCTTGTGGCAGTTGGTGAGCGCCTCCTGCACCACGCGGTACGCGGTCTGCTCGATCTCCGCCGCGTACGCCGCCCCCTCACCGTGCACCAGCATCTCCACGGTCATCCCGGCCGCCCGCGACTGCCCGACCAGCACCTGCAGCGCGTCGAGCGAGGGCCCGTCCTCCGCACCCACCGCGAGCGCCACCGCCGCGACGGCCACGGCCGGCACGGGATCCACCACGGCCGGCTTGGGCGCCGCCCGGAGCACGCCGAGCATCTCCCGCAACTCCGTCAGCGCCTGCCGCCCCATGTCCCCCACCAGCGCCGCGTTCTTCGCCGCCCGCGCCGGATCCTTCACCGCCACCGCCTCCAGCGCGGCCGCGTGCACCACCATCAGCGACACCCGGTGCGCGACCACGTCGTGCATCTCCCGCGCGATCCGCGTCCGCTCCTCGGTACGGGCCCACTCGGCCCGCTCCTCCGCCCGGTCCGCCAGCAGCGACAGCTCCCGCTCCAGCGAGTCCGCCCGCTCCTGCAGGCTCTCCATCAGCCGCCGCCGCGCCCCGATGTACAGCCCGAACAGCACCGGCGGCACGGTCAGCGCCACCGCCACGAACCCGGACAGCACCACCACGAGCGTGGGGTCGGCCTCGACGTCGCCCCGGGTCCGCAGGTACATCACGACGAAGGTCGCGGCCAGCGACATCGAGGCCAGCGTGGCCGTGATCCGCCGCGGCACCTCGGACGAGGCCAGCGTGTACATCCCGACCACCGCGAGCAGGAGCCCCATCGCGGCCGGCGACACGGCGATCCCCACGAGCACCACGGCGATCGGCCACCGCCGGCGCAGCACGAGCGTGGCCCCCACCACGAAACCGAACAGCACCCCGACCGCGGTCGGCACCCCCGCCTCCCCGGCGAAGGCCACACCCTCCCAGGCGCACTCGACGGCGGACACCCCGCCGAGCACCACGTCCCCCACGGCATCCCGCCGCCGCACCCACCACAAAGGCGGCCCAGCGCGGCCTTCCACTTCCCCCGTACTGGTCATGCCGTCCAGCGTAAGGGCGGCCCTCAGCACAGACCCGATCAAAATTCCAGCAACCCGGCGGTAATCGCACGCACGACTGAAAGGTCCGGCCACCGAGACCTGAATCCCGCATTCCGGACGCCATTGGCGAAATGAGGCCCACGCGCGCCGGAAGGCCGGGGACGAGGAGACGCGCGCGCCGAGCAGCAATGGAGGGAGGTCGCGGGACTCGGCGCCTCCCATTTCGGCAAGACACGCTCAAGCGTCACAACCCGCGCACGAACCGCAAGAAGACGGGCGACACGCACAACGACCGCCTCTCGGTGCGCGTCCTCCAAGGCGCCGATCTTTACCGTCGCGTTGAGGGCTGGTGGTGCGGCATAGTAGGTGCCGTCGATCCGACCGCGAAGGCGTAATGTCCGGTTTAGTTGACAACGGTCCCCTGTGGTGTAATTGGCAGCACTGAGGCTTTTGGTGCCTTATGTCCGGGTTCGAGTCCTGGCGGGGGAGCTCAATCAAGTTCGGGTCCTGACCGTCACGGTCTGGACCCGCGTTCGTTTGGGGGCACTGGGGCCCCGGTATCCTTCACGGGTCCACCCCCGAAGCCGAAGGGCACACCCGTGAGCGCCAACCGCCCGGCAGCCGTCGTCGTACTCGCAGCGGGTGAAGGCACCCGCATGAAGTCGGCCACTCCCAAGGTTCTGCACGAGATCTGCGGGCGCTCGCTCGTCGGTCACGTCGTCGCCGCCTCCCGCGAGCTGGACCCCGACCACCTCGTCGTGGTCGTCGGGCACGCCCGGGAGCAGGTCACCGCGCACCTCGCCGGCATCGACGCCGGCGTCCGCACCGCCGTCCAGTACGAGCAGAACGGCACCGGGCACGCCGTCCGCATGGCCCTCGAAGAGCTCGGCGGGACCGTCGACGGCACCGTGATCGTCGTCTGCGGCGACACCCCGCTGCTGACCGGGGAGACCCTGGGCCGGCTCGCGCAGACGCACGCCGCCGACGGCAACGCCGTCACCGTGCTCACCGCCGAGGTGCCGGACTCCACCGGCTACGGGCGCATCGTCCGGGACGCCGGCGGCGCCGTGACGGCCATCGTCGAGCACAAGGACGCCACCGACGCCCAGCGTGCGATCCGTGAGATCAACTCGGGTGTGTTCGCGTTCGACGGCGCCCTGCTGGCCGACGCGCTCGGCAAGGTCCGCACCGACAACAGCCAGGGCGAGGAGTACCTCACCGACGTCCTCGGCATCCTGCGCGAGTCCGGGCACCGCGTCGGCGCGGCCGTCGGCAGCGACCACCGCCAGATCCTCGGGATCAACAACCGCGTCCAGCTCGCCGAGGCCCGCGCCCTGCTGAACGCGCGCCTGCTGGAGCAGGCCATGCTCGCGGGCGTCACGGTCGTCGACCCGGCCGGCACGTTCGTCGACGTGACCGTCACCTTCGGGCAGGACGCGATCGTCCACCCCGGCACGCAGCTGCTGGGCACCACGCACATCGCCGAGCGGGCCGAGGTCGGTCCCAACACCCGGCTGAAGGACACGCACGTGGGCGTGGGCGCCCGCGTGGACAACACGGTCGCGGAGGGCGCGGTCGTGGGTGCGCAGGCGACCGTGGGGCCGTTCGCGTACCTGCGTCCCGGCACGAACCTGGGTGTGAAGGCGAAGGCCGGCACGTACGTCGAGATGAAGAACGCGACGATCGGCGAGGGCACGAAGGTGCCGCACCTGTCGTACGTGGGCGACGCGACGATCGGCGAGTACACGAACATCGGTGCCGCGAGCGTCTTCGTGAACTACGACGGCGAGCACAAGCACCACACGACCGTCGGCTCGCACTGTAAGACGGGCTCGGACAACATGTTTGTGGCGCCGGTCACGATCGGGGACGGCGCCTACACGGCTGCCGGATCGGTGATCACGAAGGATGTGCCGCCCGGTGCGCTGGCCGTGGCCCGTGGCCAGCAGCGGAATATCGAGGGCTGGGTGGCTCGCAAGCGTCCGGGAAGTGCCGCTGCCACGGCGGCGCAGTCGGCGGCCTCGGAGGACGCCGAGGGCCACTGAGGTGAACTGACCGGAAACAGGTACGCCCGCGACGGCGTACCGTGATACGTGCACGCAATTCGGCTGGCTCACCGTGTGCGGGACGGACGCACATGGGGGCGAGCAGCTTCAACACGTCTGAGGAGACAGTGCTGTGACCGGGATCAAGACGACCGGCGAGAAGAAGCTGATGCTCTTCTCCGGCCGCGCCCACCCCGAGCTGGCCGAGGAGGTCGCGCACCAGCTGGGAGTCGGCCTCGTGCCGACCAAGGCTTTCGACTTCGCGAACGGTGAGATCTACGTTCGCTTCCAGGAGTCGGCTCGTGGCGCGGACTGCTTCCTGATCCAGAGCCACACGGCTCCGATCAACAAGTGGATCATGGAGCAGCTGATCATGATCGACGCGCTGAAGCGCGCGTCGGCACGCTCCATCACCGTGATCGTCCCGTCCTACGGGTACGCCCGCCAGGACAAGAAGCACAAGGGCCGCGAGCCGATCTCGGCGCGTCTGGTGGCGGACCTGCTGCGGACCGCGGGTGCGGACCGCATCCTCACGGTGGACCTGCACACCGACCAGATCCAGGGCTTCTTCGACGGTCCGGTGGACCACCTGTCGGCCCTGTCGGTCCTCGCGGACTACGTCGGCGCCAAGGTGGACCGCACCAAGCTGACGATCGTCTCCCCGGACGCCGGGCGCGTGCGCGTCGCGGACCGCTGGTGCGACCGTCTGGACGCGCCGCTGGCGATCGTGCACAAGCGCCGCGACAAGGACGTCGCCAACCAGGTGACGGTCCACGAGGTCGTCGGTGAGGTCCGGGGCCGCGTCTGCGTCCTGGTCGACGACATGATCGACACCGGTGGCACGATCTGCGCCGCGGCCGACGCGCTGTTCGCGCACGGCGCCGAGGACGTCATCGTGACGGCCACGCACGGCATCCTGTCGGGCCCGGCCGCCGACCGTCTGAAGAACTCCAAGGTCAGCGAGTTCGTGTTCACGAACACGCTGCCGGATCCGTCGGACCTGGAGCTCGACAAGATCACGGTGCTGTCGATCGCCCCGATGATCGCGCGTGCGGTGCGCGAGGTCTTCGAGGACGGTTCGGTCACGAGCCTCTTCGAGGAGCAGCAGTAATCGCTCCGCGGTAGATCCTTTTTGGTACGGCCTCCCCTGCCGGGTACACTCCATGAGTTGCTCGGCGAGGGAGGCCGTACCTGTTTCCGGTACGGATGCTCCGTTATCGACGCGCTCTTCGTAGCAGGCCGTTCCGGCCGGGTGACTTTCGTCCATTTCCGTCACCCCACGAGGAGTGAGCATGTCCGAGGTCAAGCTTTCCGCGAAGGTCCGCGACACGTTCGGCAAGGGCTCTGCCCGTCAGGCGCGTCGTGACGCCCTGACCCCCGCCGTCATCTACGGCCACGGCACCGACCCGAAGCACGTCAGCGTCGACGCCCACGCGCTGCAGCTGGCGCTGCGCACCCCGAACGTCCTGATCTCCCTGGACATCGCGGGCGCCGGCACCGAGCTGGTCATCCCGAAGGCCGTGCAGAAGCACCCGCTGAAGCGTTCGATCTCCCACGTCGACTTCCTGATCGTCAAGAAGGGCGAGAAGGTCACCGTCGACGTCGCGATCGTCACCGAGGGCGACCTGGCCGTCGGCGGCAACATGCTGGAGACCCTCCAGAACACCATCTCCGTCGAGGCCGAGGCCACGCACATCCCGACCGAGGTCACCGTCTCGATCGCGGGCCTCGAGGCCGGCGCCACCATCCACGCCAAGGACCTGGTCCTGCCGGCCGGCACCACGCTGGCCGTCGACGGTGACATCGCCGTCCTGCAGGTCGTCGCCCCGCAGGCCGAGGAGCCGACCGCCGAGGCCGCCGAGGGCACCGAGGCCTGAGCCTCGCCCTTTCCTCTCAGCAGTTGCTGACCGACCGCCGTCCGGCTCCACTGGAGCGGGACGGCGGTCGTCTCGTTTAAGGAGCGTGTGATGTCGGACGACGCGGCGGCGCCGTGGTTGATCGTCGGTCTGGGGAATCCCGGGCCGGAGTACGCGGGCAACCGCCACAACATCGGGTTCATGGTGGCGGACCTGCTGGCGGAGCGGATCGGCGGGAAGTTCAAGGCGCACAAGGCGCGGGCGCAGGTCGTCGAGGGACGCATGGGCCCGCCGGGGCCGGCGAACCGGCGGGTGGTGCTGGCCAAGCCGATGACGTTCATGAACCTGTCGGGCGGCCCGGTGACGGCGTTGCGCGACTTCTACAAGGTGCCGCTGGACCGGATCGTGGCGGTTCACGACGAGCTGGACATCGACTACCCGACGCTGCGCCTGAAGCTGGGCGGTGGGGACAACGGCCACAACGGGCTGAAGTCGATGACGAAGTCGATGGGTGCGGACTACCACCGGGTGCGGTGCGGCATCGGCCGGCCGCCGGGCCGGATGCAGGTCGCGGACTTCGTGCTGAAGGACTTCTCCTCGACGGAGCGCAAGGAGCTGGACTGGTTCGTGGACCGGGCGGCGGATGCGGTGGAGTGCCTGATCCAGGAGGGTCTGGAGCGTGCCCAGTCGACGTACAACTCCTGAGGACTCGGCCTTGTTCACGGATCGTTACTTCAGACAAACGATCCACGAGGGGCCAACTCTGTACGAATGCTGATGCATACCTCTTGACCGGGCCGGGCGGCCCTCAGCATGCTGAGCCGCCGCCCCCCCCCAACCGGCCCATTCCTCCCAGCGTCATCAGAGGTACCACCATGCCCATGCACAGACTCCGTTGGGCAACGACCGCCCTCCCGGTCGCGGCATCGCTCGTACTCGCGGCGGGCGCTCCCGCTTTCGCGACCGACTCGTACACCGTTCCGGTGCACCAGGCCCTCCCTCTCACCGCCACCTCGCAGGGCGTGGAGAACCAGGCCAAGTGTGCGTCGATACCGTCGTCCCAGGACGGCTGGCACTTCGTGCTGCCGGGCAACTCCACGACCTTCAAGAAGCTGACGGTGACCTTCGAGCCGGGTGGCCAGCAGGTCGTCACCGTGTTCGGCCCGCCGTCCGACAAGCACGCCTACGTGGCCTCGGTGCCGGGGGCCAAGCTCACGGCGGCCTCCGCCGAGGTGGTGGGCGGCTCGGTGGAGTGGTTCAACCTGTCGCACACCTGCCCGTCCACGGCGACCGCGTCGCCGAGCCCGTCGCAGTCGACTTCGGCCTCGCCGTCGGCCTCGACCTCGGCGTCGGCTTCGGCCAGCACGTCCGCGTCGGCTTCGGCCAGCACCTCCGCGTCGGCTTCGGCCAGCACCTCCGCGTCGGCCTCGTCGAGCACGTCGCCGTCCGGCAGCACGCAGCCGTCCGGCTCGGCCTCCTCCCCGGCCCCGACCGGTTCGACCGCCGCCACCGGTGGTTCGACGGGCGGGGGCGACCTGGCGAAGACCGGTTCCGACGCGCCGATCGGGCTGCTGGCCACGATGGCCGCCGCGCTGATCGCCGCCGGTGCCGTGCTGGTGGTCCGCCGCCGCAAGGCCGGCGCCGAGGGCTGAGTCCCGTAGGTCCGTGACACGACGGGGCCCCCGCACCACGAAGGTGCGGGGGCCCTGTCGTTCGTACGGCGGTCTGTCAGCCGGTGTTGCGCAGGCCCGCGGCGACGCCGTTGACGGTGAGCAGGAGGGCTCGGGCGAGCAGGGGGTCGGGGGTCTCGCCTCGGGCTGCGGCCGCGCGCTGGCGGGCGAGGAGGGAGACCTGGAGGTAGGAGATGGGGTCGAGGTAGGCGTCGCGTACGGCGAAGGTCTGCTGGAGCACGGGGTTGGAGCCCAGGAGGGTGTCGCCGCCGGTGATGCGCAGGACCTCGCGGACGGTGAGCTCGTGTTCGGCCTCGATGCGGGTGAAGACGTGCTTGAGGTGCTCGGGCACGAGGGTGTCGACGTAGTGGCGGGCGATCCGCAGGTCGGTCTTGGCCAGGGTCATTTCGACGTTGGACAGGAAGTTGCGGAAGAAGTGCCAGCGGGCGCCCATTTCGGTGAGGGCGTCGGCGTGGCCGGACTCGCGCAGGGCCTTGAGGCCCGAGCCGACGCCGTACCAGCCGGGGACGATCTGGCGGGACTGGGTCCAGCCGAAGACCCACGGGATGGCGCGCAGGCCGTCGAGGCCGGCGCCGGAGTCGGGGCGGCGGGAGGGCCGGGAGCCGAGGTGGAGGTCGGCGAGCTGGTCGACGGGGGTGGCGGCGAAGAAGTACGCCGGCAGGTCCGGGTCCTCGACGAGCGCGCGGTAGGCGTCGTGCGCGGCGTCGGAGACGATGTCCATGGCCGCGTCCCAGCGGGCGAGGGCCTCGTCGGACTGGCGGGGCGCGGTGTGCAGGGCCGAGGCCTGCAGGGTGGCCGCGACGGTCAGTTCGAGGTTCTCGCGGGCCAGGGACGGGACGAGGTACTTGTCGGAGATGACCTCGCCCTGTTCGGTGACCTTGATCTCGCCTTCGAGGGTGCCCCAGGGCTGGGCGAGGATCGCGTCGTGGGAGGGGCCGCCGCCGCGGCCGACGGTGCCGCCGCGGCCGTGGAAGAGGCGCAGGCGGACGCCGTAGCGGTGCGCGACGTCGCGCAGCCGGCGCTGGGCGCGGTGGATCTCCCACTGGCTGGTGGTGATGCCGCCGAACTTGGAGGAGTCGGAGTAGCCGAGCATGACCTCCTGGACGTCGCCGCGCAGGGAGACGAGGCGCCGGTAGGAGGGGTCGGCGAGCATCTCGTCGAGGATGACGTCGGCGGCGCGCAGCTCGTCGGTGGTCTCCAGGAGCGGCACGATGCCGATCTTGGCCCAGCCGCCGTGGAGGTCGATGAGGCCGGCCTCGCGGGCGAGGACGGCGGCGGCGAAGACGTCGTCGGCGCCCTGGCACATCGAGATGATGTAGGACTCGACGACTTCGGGGCCGAACTTCTCGAAGGCGTCCTTGATGGCGCCGAAGACGCCGAGGGTCTTGGCTCCGGCGGCGTCGAGGGGGGCCGGGGTGGGGGCCAGCGGGCGGCGGGAGCGGAGTTCCTTGGCCAGGAGCTTCTGCCGGTAGTCGCGCGGCATGTCGGCGTAGCGCCAGGATTCCTCGCCGAGCCGGTCGAAGAGCTGGCCGAGGGCGTGGTGGTGGGCGTCGGCGTGTTCGCGTACGTCCATGGTGGCGAGCTGGAGGCCGAAGGCGGCCAGGGTGCGGATGGTGCGGTCCATGCGGCCGTCGGCGAAGAGGGCGCCGCGGTGCTCGCGCAGGGAGGTCTGGATGAGGGTGAGGTCGGTGAGCAGCTCGGCGGTGCCGAGGTAGTCGCGGCCTTCCTCGTGGGGGGTGCCCTTGGCGAGGCGCCGACGGGTGTTGACGAGCTTCTGCCGGATGCAGGTGGCCTTGAGGCGGTACGGCTCCTCGGCGTTCAGCCGCTTGTAGCGCGGGCTGATCTCGGGGAGGCGCTCCAGGTCGGCCTGGAGGGAGGCGAGGAGTTCCTCGGTGGCCCCGGTGTAGCGGATGGAGTTGGAGAGGAGTCCGCGCAGGAAGTCGACGAGTTCGAGGGCGTCGGTGATGCCGTGCTCGTGCTGGAGGATCAGCACGTCGCGGGTGACCTCGGGGGTGACGTTGGGGTTGCCGTCGCGGTCGCCGCCGATCCAGGTGCCGAAGGTCAGCGGGCGGGTTCCGGCGGGCAGCTCGACGCCGACGCGCTGGAGCTCGGCGGCGAGGTCCTCCAGGACGTCGCCGACGGCGCCGGCGTGGAGTTCGTCGAGGTAGTAGATGGCGTTGCGGGCCTCGTCGGCGGGCTCGGGGCGGACCACGCGCAGTTCGTCGGTCTGCCAGACGAGGTCGATGTTCTCGGCGAGGCGCAGGTCGTGGCGGCGGCGGTCGCCGGCGCCGGTGACGGGCTCTTCGAGGAGGGCGGCGATGCGGCGCAGCTTGTTGAGGACGCTGCGGCGGGCCGCCTCGGTGGGGTGTGCGGTGAAGACGGGGCGGACGTTGAGGTTCTTGACCGTCTCGCGCAGGTGTTCGGGGTCGGCGTCCTTCAGCATGTCGGCGGTACGGGCGAGGAGCCCGCCTTCGGCGGCACGGTGGGCGCGCAGTTCCTTGCCGCGGTGCACCTGCTCGGTGACGTTGGCGAGGTGGAAGTAAGTGGAGAAGGCACGCACCAGCTTGGCGGCGGTCTCCAGGTCGGTGTCGCCGAGCAGGGCGGCGGCGGCTTCGCCGTCGGTCCGCGTCAGGGCGCGTACGCGTTCGACGAGGTTGAGGAGGTCCTGGCCCTCCTGGCGTACGAGGGTCTCCCCGAGGAGGTCGCCGAGGCGGCGGATGTCGGCGCGCAGCTCCGCGTTGGCGGTGGCGGCCGGGGTGACGGGGGCCTGGCCCTGGGGGGCCTGGTCAGCACTGCTCACAGGTGCGGCTCCTTGCAGTGTTCGAGCGCTACTGGGCGGTGGGCTGCCGGCCGTGCGCGGTGATGCCGCTCCCGGACTTGGTTCCGGGGGGGGATCTCCGCTCCTGGTGCGCAGCTCGGGCTGCCCGTGCGGACCGCGCTGTCCGACGTGACCAGGATAGGTGTCCGAGGCGTGTGCCTGGGCAAACGTCTCACCAGACGGCGCGTGGGCCGCCGGGGCGCACTGCGGCGCCCGGCCGCGCTCCTCTTGCCTCGGGACCCTGTTTTGCCATACTTACGATGCCGTAGGTTACGGGTCCGTAGGGTCCATGACCGGGAGCCCGTCTACTTCTCTCACCCCCCAGGGGACACCATGACCACCAGTCCCGATCTGATCGAGGGTGCAGCTACGCCCTCCGACACATCCGAACCGTCCGCCACTCTCGGCGGCGAGAACAAGCGGTCCATCGAGCAGATCGCCCTGCTGCTGTTCATCACCGTTCCCTTCGTGGCCCTGCTGGCGGCGGTGCCGCTGGCCTGGGGCTGGGGGGTGAGCTGGCTGGACCTGGGCCTGATGGTGTTCATGTACTTCCTGGCCTGCCACGGGATCACCATCGGTTTCCACCGCTACTTCACGCACGGTTCCTTCAAGGCGAAGCGGCCGCTGCGGATCGTCCTGGCCGTGATGGGCTCGATGGCGGTGGAGGGGCCGCTGGTGCGCTGGGTGGCGGACCACCGCAAGCACCACAAGTTCTCGGACCACGAGGGTGACCCGCATTCGCCGTGGCGATTCGGGGAGACGCTGCCGGCGCTGATGAAGGGGCTGTGGTGGGCGCACATCGGCTGGCTCTTCGACGAGGAGCAGACCGATCAGCAGAAGTACGCCCCCGACCTGATCAAGGATCCGGCGATCCGCCGCATCTCGCGCGACTTCATCTACTGGACGATGTTCTCGCTGGCGATCCCGCCGCTGGTGGGCGGTCTGGTGACGATGTCCTGGTGGGGCGCGTTCACGGCGTTCTTCTGGGGTTCGCTGGTGCGCGTCGCGCTGCTGCACCACGTGACCTGGTCGATCAATTCGATCTGCCACGCGGTCGGCAAGCGTCCGTTCAAGTCCCGGGACCGCAGCGGCAATGTGTGGTGGCTGGCGGTGCTGTCGTGCGGGGAGTCCTGGCACAACCTGCACCACGCCGACCCGACGTCGGCGCGGCACGGTGTGCTGCGCGGTCAGATCGACTCCAGCGCACGGCTGATCCGCTGGTGCGAGCAGCTGGGTTGGGCCACGGACGTGCGGTGGCCGTCGGCCGCCCGCATCGACGCCCGGCGCAGGGAAAGCGACGCGAAAGCGGCATGATGGGGGGCGTGGCGATCGACGGCGGTAATTCCAGCAGCGACAAGCCCCGGCGCGGCCGCCGGGTCCGGATGACGGGTGCGGAGCGCCGTCAGCAACTCCTGGACATCGGTCGGACCCTGTTCGCGGAGAAGGGCTTCGAAGGCACGTCGGTGGAGGAGATCGCGGCGAAGGCCGGGGTGTCCAAGCCGGTGGTGTACGAGCACTTCGGCGGCAAGGAGGGGCTGTACGCGGTCGTCGTGGACCGGGAGATGCGCCAGCTGCTGGACGGGGTGACGGGCGCGTTGACGGCAGGGCATCCCCGGGAGCTGCTGGAGCAGGCGGCGTTCGCGCTGCTGGACTACATCGAGTCGTACACGGACGGTTTCCGGATCCTCGTGCGGGACTCGCCCGTCGCGCAGTCGACCGGTACGTTCGCCTCGCTGATCAGTGACATCGCCACGCAGGTCGAGGACATCCTGGGACTGGAGTTCAAGGCGCGGGGGTTCGATCCCAAGCTGGCCCCGCTGTACGCGCAGGCGTTGGTGGGCATGGTGGCGCTGACGGGGCAGTGGTGGCTGGACGTCCGCAAGCCGAAGAAGGCCGAGGTCGCCGCGCACCTGGTGAACCTGGCCTGGCACGGGCTGGACAGGCTGGAGTCGAAGCCACAGCTGGTGGGCCGCCGCAAGAGCTGAGTCCCATTCCGCGCGCACACGACGGCGCCCCGTCACCGGAGGTCCGGTGGCGGGGCGCCGTCGTGTGTGCGCGTCGTCCTACGCGCCGCGGTCCTCCGGGCTGTGGTCCCCCGGGCTGTGCCGTTCCGGGCTGTGCCGCTCCAGGAACTCGAGCCGGTTGCCGACGGGGTCCTCGGAGTAGAAGCGCCGGTGACCGGGGAGGGCGTCGTCCCACACGACCTTGGCTCCCCGCTCCTCCAGTCTGTTCGCGTAGGCCTCGATGCCGGTCACCCTCAGTCCCGGGTGGGCCTTGCGGGCGGGCCGGAAGTCCTCCTCGACGCCGAGGTGCAGCTGCACCGGCCCGGCGGCGAACCAGCAGCCCCCGCGCGCGGGGAGCACGGGCGGCTTGGGGATCTCGGTCATGCCGAGGACGTGCGTGTAGAAGGCGCGGAGCCGGTCCTCCGAGTCCGGCGGCGCGGCGAGTTGGACGTGGTCGACTGCGGTCAGCACGGTCAGGCCTCCTTGCGGGCGACGGCGAAGATGCGGCGGAACGGGAAGACGGTGCCGCGTGGCCCGCTCGGGTAGGCCACGCGCAGCCGGTCTCGGTATTCGCCGAGGAAGGCGTCCGCGGCGTCCTTGTCTTCTCCGAGGGCGGTCAGGACGGGGCGCAGGGCGGTGCCCTTGACCCACTCGAGTACGGGGTCGGGACCCTGGAGCATCTGGTGGTAGGTGGTCTCCCAGACGTCGGCGGCGCAGCCGAGCGCGGTGAACCGGGCAAGGTATTCGGCGGGTTCGAGCAGGTGGATGTAGCGGGCGCCGTGGCCGGCGAGCCGGGGCCGCCAGCGCGGGGTGTCGCAGAGTTCGGCGAGCAGGGCGTGGCTGGGGGCGGTGAAGTTGCCGGGGATCTGGAAGGCGAAGGTGCCGCCGGGGCGCAGGCCGTTGATCCAGGCGCCGAAGGAGCCGGCGTGGCCGGGGACCCACTGGAGGGCCGCGTTGGAGACGATCAGGTCGTAGGGCTCCTCGGGGAGCCAGGTCGCAAGGTCCCCGTGGCGGAAGTCGAGGCTGCCGCCGCCCTTGGTGGGGCCGGCGTACTCGCCGGTGGCGCGGTGGAGCATCTCCGGGGAGAGGTCGAAGCCGGTGATGCCTGCCTCGGGCCAGCGGCCGGCGAGGAGCGCGGTGACGTTGCCGGGGCCGCAGCCGAGGTCGGCGATGCGGGCGGGGCGGTGGGGGAGCTCGGGTATGCGGGTGAGGAGGTCCAGGAAGGGGCGTGTGCGATGGCTGGAGTGCCGGAGGTACTGCTGGGGATCCCAGGTCGGGGCGGACGGCGCGGTGGACGTGGGGGTCCCGGCGCGCGCGGTATCGGAATACATGTTCGAGCCTCCCTGCTGGCGGGGCGGTCGGAAGCGGAATCTGTTCCGGCCCCCTCCATGCCCCATGCTCGCCTCACTTATATCTCGACGTCAAGATACTCATTATCAAGATACTTGTTATGAAGAGACTTCACGTCGACAGACCCCTTACACTGATCGGCATGGAGGACGAGGTCGACCGACTGGTGGCGGCATGGCGGCGGGAGCGCCCTGACCTCGACGTGGAACCGCTCGAGGTGCTCAGTCGCGTCAGCAGGCTCGCGCGCCACCTCGACCGCGCCCGCAGGCTGGCGTTCTCCGAGCACGGCCTGGAGCCCTGGGAGTTCGACGTCCTGACGTCCCTGCGGCGCGCCGGCGCACCCTACCAACTCTCCCCCGGCCAGCTGTTGACCCAGACCCTGGTCACCTCCGGCACCATGACCAACCGCATCGACCGGCTCGCCAAGAAGGGCCTCGTCGAGCGGCTCCCGGACCCCAGCGACCGCCGCGGGGTCCTGGTGCGGCTCACCCCCGAGGGCCGGGACCGCGCCGACCAGGCCCTCGCCGGGCTGCTGGCCCAGGAACGGGCGATCCTGGCCCAGCTGTCGCAGAACCAACGCGGTGATCTCGCCGGCCTGCTACGCCAGTTGACCGCTCCGTTCGACAACATCCCCGGCTAGGTCGGCCGGTCGTACGCCCGCCCGCCGGGCCAGTGCCACCGCGGCCAGGGTGGAGTGCACACCGAGCTTGCCCAGCACGTTCTGCATGTGGGTGCGGACGGTGTGCGGGGACAGGAACAGCCGCGCCGCCACGTCCTTGCGGCCCAGCCCCGCCACCATGCAGCGCAGCACCTCGTGTTCGCGCGGGGTGAGCGACTCCACGAGCCGCTCGCTGTCCGTACGGTGCTTGCGCGCCGCGGTCAGTTCGCGCAGCACTCCGGTGAGCAGTGCGGGCGGAAGGTGCGTCTCCTCGCGCAGGACCCCGCGGATCACGGCCAGCAGCCGTGAGAGCGAGCAGTCCTTCGCCACCCAGCCCGAGGCTCCCGCCTGGAGCGCGAGCGCGGCCCGGCGCGGGTCGTCGCGTTCGGCGAGGACGACCGTGCGGACCCCGGGGTGGGTCACCCGTACCCCGGCGACCAGCGCGATCCCGTCCGAGGCGGGCTGCGGTGGCCCGGCCCCCGGCTCCCGCTGGGCGGGCACGGCCCCGGCGACCGCGCCGAGATCGGCGTCGACCAGCAGGACGTCGAAGCGGCGGCCCTCGGCCACCGCGCGTTCGAGGCAGCGCAGGGCGGCGGGACCGCTGCCGGCCGCGGACACGTCCACGTCCGGCTCGGCCGCGAGCGCGGCTGCGAGCGATTCGGCGAAGATGCGGTGATCGTCGACGACGAGAACCCGGATACGAACCACAAAACCCCCAAGGGTAGGGGAACGGACGACGGCGGGTACGGCGCCCGGACCGGGTGATCCGCAGCTGCCCGGCCGCCGCCGAGACATCTCTGCACTACCCCGGACCGGACGCCGTACCCGACTTGTCTCGACCCCTGAATCAACACCGGCCCCCACCGGTGTCGCTCATCAGCGTAGGGCCGGGGGCCGCTCACGGTTGGCCGAATAGCAGAAGTTTTCCCGGCGATTTTCCGGCGCGAGCGTCCTGAACGGGCTTTGTGGTGGCTTGAAATCGCCTGCACCGAAGGTCCGGATGGCGGCTTCCGCACCGGCGCGTGCCACGGGCAGTTGCACGGGGGGCATTTCACCCGGCGCGTGCACGCCGGGCGCCCGCGCACGGCGCCCGCCCGCAGCGCACGGCCCGAACGCACGCGCCCCCCGCACCGGGCACGGTGCGGGGGGCGCGCAGGACAGCGGTGGTCCAGGGGGTACGGGTGGTTCAGGAGGCGTGCGTACGCGCGAAGTTCCACGCGTCCGTGATGATGCCGGTCAGGTCCGAGCGGCTCGGGGTCCAGCCGAGGCGCTCGTGGGCCGTGCGGGCGGAGGCGACCAGCATCGCCGGGTCGCCGGCCCGGCGCGGGGCGACGACCTCGGGGATGTCGCGGCCGGTGACCTTGCGGACGGTCTCGACGACCTCGCGGACCGAGAACCCGCTGCCGTTGCCCAGGTTGCAGATCAGGTGCTCCCCGTCGGCGGCGACCCGCAGGGCGGCCAGGTGGGCCTCCGCCAGGTCGGCGACGTGGATGTAGTCGCGGACGCAGGTGCCGTCCGGGGTCGGGTAGTCCTCGCCGAAGACCGAGATCGACTCGCGCTCGCCCAGCGCGACCTGGAGGACCAGCGGGATCAGGTGCGTCTCGGGGGTGTGACGCTCGCCGAACTCGCCGTAGGCGCCCGCCACGTTGAAGTAGCGCAGGGACACCGCGGCCAGGCCGTGCGCCACGCACTCCCCCGCGATCATGTGGTCGACGGCCAGCTTCGAGGCGCCGTACGGGTTGGTCGGCGCGGTCACCGAGGCCTCGGTCAGCAGGCCCTCCGCCGGCTCCCCGTAGGTGGCCGCGGTGGAGGAGAACACCAGCTTGCGCACGCCCGCCTCGCGCATCGCGCCCAGCAGGGCGAGCGTGCCGCCGACGTTGTTCTCCCAGTACTTGCCCGGGTTCACCACGGACTCGCCGACCTGCGAGGAGGCCGCGAAGTGCAGCACCGCCTCGTAGGAGTCGTCCAGGTGGCGGGCCGCGTCCTGGATGCGGCCCTCGATGAAGGCCGCGCCCGCCGGGACGCCGACGCGGAAGCCGGTGCTGAGGTCGTCGAGGACGGTGACCTCGTGGCCGGCCTCCAGGAGGTGGGCCGCCACCACGCTGCCGACGTATCCGGCGCCACCGGTTACCAGGTACTTGCTCACTCGCCTACTGCCTCTCGCGGGGGAGCACGCGCGGCTGGATGCGCGTGCTTGGAGACTGGCTTACCCGATTCCGCGCCCGCGGGGAAATCGGCGGCCGGCTGAGGCGCCCGCCTCAGCCGCGCGGGGCGGCGGACGGCTGCCCGGGCAGGGCCCGGTCCAGCAGGCCGGTACGGGCGGCCAGCGCGGCCGCCTCCAGCCGCGAGCCCACGCCCAGCTTCATCAGCACCCGCTGCACGTGCGTACGGGCGGTGCTCGGCGCGATCTCCATGCCCGCGGCGATCAGCCGGGTGTCCTCGCCCTCGGCGACCCGCACCAGGACCTCCACCTCGCGCGGGGTCAGCAGCCGCAGCAGCCGGCTGCCCTCGTCGTCGGGCTGGGCGGCGGGGTTCAGGAGCTCCGCGAAGGCCCCCTGCAGCAGCTGCGGGGCGATCGCCACCTCCCCCGCCCGCGCCTTGGCCAGCGCCCGCTCCACGCCCTCGATGCGCTCGTCCTGGCGTACGTACCCCGAGGCCCCGGCGGCGAAGGCGGCCGCTATCCCGCGCGGGCTGGGCACCGGGCCCAGGACGACGACGGCGATCTGCGGACGCTCCCGCTTGATGCGGACGACGGGCTCGAAGACCCCGGGCTCGGCGGGGGTGGCCGTGCCGAGGAGGCAGACCTCCGGGGCGCGGCTGATGACCAGCTCGGCGGCGCCCGCGGCCGGGGCGGCCGCGGCCAGCACCCGGTGACCGCGCAGCTTCAGGGCAGAGGCGAGCGCCTCGGCCAACAGCCGGTGCTCGTCGACCACCACGACCCGTACGCCCATTGCGGAACCACCCCCCACCCTTCTGACCCGGCAAGCTACACGCTTGTTCGACGGTGCGCGGGTGATACCGCGCAGAAGCCCCCGATCGGTGCGGACCGTTCGGGGGCTTCTGCGGTGGTGTGCGAATCAGCTCGCGGTGAAGGAGGCGAAGAGGAACTCCGCGTCGAGCTTGTCCCCGTAGGGCTTGCTGACGTTCGAACGGGACATGAAGAGCTTGCCGTTGTGGTACCGGTATTCGCCGTATTCGGGCGAGAAGCCGGTCTCGATGCGCTGGCTCGCCTTGTCCGCCGGGTTCTCCATGAGGACGGTCTCCTTCATCGTCATGCCGTCGATGCTGACGATCTGACCGCCCTTGTCGTACGGGGGGTTCTTGTAGGCGATGATGTTCGACCCGTCCATGCGCAGCGGGTGCAGGATGTACCGCTCGCCCGCGTCGGCGCGGTCGGTGGTCTGCTTGCCGGTCTCCAGGTCGAAGGAGAGCAGCTCGTTGGTGCGGCCGCTGGAGGAGCCGCCCTGGTGCTCCTGGGAGGGCACGTAGAGCTTGCCGTTGCCGACCAGCATGTTCGTGCACTTCTCGACCTCGGTGGCCCCGCACTTGGCGGCGAAGTTGCCGGAGGCGAGCGGAATGCGCGCCTTCAGCTCACCCTTCGGGTCGACGACGAAGAGGTCGCTGACGCCCTTGCCGCCCTTCGCGTTGTCGCCGACGTCGGCCGCCACGATCAGGGGCTTGGTGGAGACGATGTGGGCGTAGTCGATGCCCGCGGAGAGCTTGTACGAGGACGTGGGCGCGCCCGTGGCCGGGTCGAGGATCTGCCCGTGCAGGGTGTAGTTGGGGCTCTGGCCGCACTTGCGGATGACGCCGAGCGCCTCGCCGCCTGCGTAACCGGTGTCGCGGCAGCCCTCGTTGTCGACCTTGGGCAGCCACAGGGACTTGCCGTCGGCGAGGTTCCAGGCGGCGCCGCCCGCGGAGACTCCGGCCGCGGCGACGGTCTTGCCGCTGATGGTGACCTCGGAGAAGCTGACGGGCTTGTCGCCGCCGGTGGCGCTCTTGGCGTTGCCGGACCAGGCGAGCTTGCCGGTCTCCAGGTCGATGACGCCGACCTCGCTGCACTGCGGGTACTTGTTCTCGGGCGTGGCCGCGGTGGCCTTGAACAGGACCGCCGTCTTCTTCTCGCTGACGTGGTGGGTCGCGCCGCAGAGCTCGCCCGGGAAGGGCAGCTCCCACTTCTTGCCGCCGTCGACGAGGTTGTAGCCCACGACCTTCGACACGTCGGACTTGACGTAGGTGGAGTCGGTGAGCCAGGAACCCGTGACGGACACGATGTCGGTCACCGTCGGGAGCGGGTGGTTGTAGAGCGACTTCGACTTGGTGTTGGAGGGCACCTTCTCGGTGCCGGGCGCCGAGGCCTGGTTCTTGTCCGTGCCCGGGGAGGCGCTGGGGCCGTTGTCGGGGCCGGCCTCGGCGCCGCCGTCGCCCGACGTGTACCAGAGGCCGCCGCCGACGATGAGGACGATGGCCAGCACGGCCGCGCCGACGATCATCAGCTGGGTGCGCTTGTCGTTGCCGCCGGCCGGGGGCCCCACCGCCGGCGCGGGCGGGGGCGCGGGTGCGCCGAAGGGCGCCGGGCCGCCGGGCTGCTGCGGGTAGCCGTAGCCGGGCCCGGGCTGCGGGTACCCGTACGCGGGCTGCGCGGCGGGCGGCTGCTGTGGGGGCGCGGAGGGCGGCGCGGGCGGGCCGGGGGGCGGCGTGGGCGCGCCGAACCCGCCCGGCGGCGGATCCTGGGGCGCGCCGAAGCCGCCGGACGGCGGCTGGCTGGGGGGCGGCGGGGTACTCATGGGGTGCTCTTGCCTCTCGCTGGGCGGCTCGTGGGACGCGGTGCGGTTTTCACTTTCCGAAGACCATCAGGAACTTCTCGTCCTTGTCCTGGGCGAGCAGGCGGGACGCGGAGATGAAGAAGCGCCCGTCCACGTAGTCGACCTCCGGGGAGTAGAAGGTGCTCTCGATCGGCGCGGCGGGGCCCGAGGGGTGGCGCAGGAGTGCGGTGGGAGTGCTGCCGTCGGCCGGGATCGAGAGGACCTCGCCGCCTCGGTCGGTCTCGGCCTTGCGGTAGGCGATCAGCTGCCCGTTCGCGGCCTTGAGCGGCACGAGGGTGCGCCCCTCCCCTGCCGGGACGCGCCACTTGGCCTTGCCGGTGGTCAGGTCGAAGGCGACGATCTCGTTGGCCTTGCCGATGCCTGCCTCGGTGGGCAGGTAGAGGGTGCCCGCGTCGACGACGGCGGTGGCGCAGCCCTGCAGGGAGTCGTCGTGGCTCACGCTGCACTCGGTCGAGAAGTTGCCGTCGCCGGAGAGCGAGGTGCGCTTCTTGCCGTCGGGTCCGAGGACCACGATGGAGCGCTCCTTCGAGGTCTCGTTGGCGAGGTCGAGGACGATCGGGTCGAGCGCGTAGACGCGGGTGACCCTCCAGCCCTTGGGGAGCTTGTGGGTCCAGGTCTTCTTGCCGGTGACCGGGTCGGCGTCCTGGACCTCGACGGTCCGGTCGGCGTCGTAGCAGGTGGCGACGCCGATCAGCTTGCCGCTGCCGGCGGCGTACGCGGACGGCACGCAGCCCTCGGCCGGGCTGGCGAAGAGCTTGTCACCGGTGCTGATCCTGAAGGCGGTGGCGCGGGTGAGCCGGTTGACGGTGACGGTGTCCCCGGTCATGGCCAGGCTGGGGTCGAGGAACATGTCGAAGTCGCTCTCCTTCGTCACCTCCTTCGACCAGCCCTCCTTGCCCGCCTTGAGGTCGATCATCTTGAGCTGGTTGCAGTCGTCGGTGTCCGACGGGCCGCCGCGGTACATGACGAGGGTCTTGCCGTCGTCGGTGGTGCGGTCGGCCATGCCGCAGATCTCGGCGGGGAGGGTGATCGTCCACTTCTCCTTGCCGTCGGCGACCGCGTAGCCGTTGACGGTCTTGCCGATGGTCTTGGCGACGGTGTCGCCCACGATCCACTGGCCCTTGCTGGTCACGCCGGCGCCGGGGCCGTCGATTTTGGTGGTCTTGAGCCACAGGACCTTGTCCTCGCCCTGCTTGCGGCCCGAGTTGAGGTCGGTCTGGTGGCCGTTGCCGCCGTTGCCGTCGCCCTTGTCCACGGACGGGGAGGCGGAGGGCTTGGCGTCGGTGGACTCCTGCGCGACGGGCTTCTTCGGGTCCTCGTCGCCCATGAAGAAGGCGACGTAGCCGACGGTTCCGAGGACGAGGACGGCGGCGACCGAGGCCGCGATCAGCAGGGTCGTCTTCTTCTTCGGCGTCGCGCCGGGGGCGCCGGGCGGGGGCGGCGGGTAGCCGTGGCCGGCCTGCTGCTGCGGGACGGTGGGGGGCTGCTGCGGGTACGGGGCCGGCTGGGCGTACGGGTTCTCGCCCGCCTGCGGGTATCCGTAGCCCTGCGGCTGCGGCGGGCCGGGCAGGTGTCCGTAACCGGAAGGTGTCGGCGGCTGGTTCGGCGGCTGGGGCGGCTCGGTCATCAGCGCACACTTTCGGCTTCGTGGGGGTCGGGGAGGATGACCTTTCTATCACTGACGCCGCTCATACATCGGGCCGGTCCGCCCCCTGTTCCCAAGGGAGGACCGGCCCGTGACGCCGCCGTTATCCGGCAAGTCGGCCCGCGGAGCGGCGGAAAGCGGGGGTCCCGGGCGGTCGGGGCCGCCCGTGGTCCTCCCGGCGGCCGCTACGCCTCCTCGGCCAGCTCCAGCCAGCGCATCTCCAAATCCTCGCGGTCCGCGAGCAGTTCGCGCAGCTCCGCGTCGAGCTTGGCCACCTTGTCGTAGTCGGTGGAGTTCTCGGCGATCTGGGCGTGCAGGATGCCCTCGCGGTCGGACAGCTTGTTCAGCTGCCGCTCGATCTTCTGGAGTTCCTTCTTCGCGGCGCGCGAGTCCCCGGAGGCGGTGGACTTCGGCGCGGTGGCGGCCTGGACGGGCGCCGGGGCGGCCGCCTCGATCATCCTCAGCCGTCGCTCCAGGTACTCGTCGAGGCCGCGCGGCAGCATCCGCAGGCTCTGGTCGCCGAGCAGCGCCATCACCGTGTCGGTGGTGCGCTCGATGAAGAACCGGTCGTGGGAGATCACGATCATCGACCCGGGCCAGCCGTCGAGGAGATCCTCCAGCTGGGTCAGGGTCTCGATGTCGAGGTCGTTGGTGGGCTCGTCGAGGAACAGGACGTTGGGCTCGTCCATCAGCAGGCGCAGGATCTGCAGCCGGCGGCGCTCACCGCCGGAGAGGTCGCCGACCGGCGTCCACTGCTTCTCCTTGGTGAAGCCGAACTGCTCGCACAGCTGGCCCGCCGTCATCTCGCGGCCCTTGCCGAGGTCGACGCGGTCGCGCACGCGCTGGACGGCCTCCAGGACCCGCAGGGACGGGTCGAGTTCGCCGACCTCCTGGGAGAGGTAGGCCAGCTTGACGGTCTTGCCGACGGTGACCTTGCCGGCGGCGGGCTGGACGTCGCCCTGGGTGCGGGCGGCCTCGGCGAGGGCGCGCAGCAGGGAGGTCTTGCCGGCGCCGTTGACGCCGACGAGGCCGACGCGGTCGCCGGGGCCCAGGTGCCAGGTGAGGTGCTTGAGCAGTTCCTTCGGACCGGCGTGGACGCTGACGTCCTCGAGGTCGAAGACCGTCTTGCCGAGGCGGGCGTTGGCGAACTTCATCAGCTCGCTGGTGTCGCGCGGCGGCGGCACGTCGGCGATGAGCTCGTTGGCGGCCTCGATGCGGTAGCGCGGCTTGGAGGTCCGGGCGGGGGCGCCGCGGCGCAGCCAGGCCAGCTCCTTGCGCATCAGGTTCTGCCGCTTGGACTCCTCGGTGGCGGCGATCCGGTCGCGCTCGGCGCGGGCGAAGACGTAGTCGCTGTAGCCGCCCTCGTACTCGTGGACGTCGCCGCGCTGCACGTCCCACATTCGGGTGCAGACCTGGTCGAGGAACCAGCGGTCGTGGGTGACGCAGACGAGTGCGGAGCGGCGCTCCTGCAGGTGCCGGGCCAGCCAGGCGATGCCCTCGACGTCGAGGTGGTTGGTGGGCTCGTCGAGGATCAGGAGGTCCTGGTCGGCGATGAGCAGCTTGGCGAGGGCGATGCGGCGGCGCTCGCCGCCGGAGAGCGGGCCGATGACGGTGTCGAGGCCCTGGTCGAAGCCGGGCAGGTCGAGGCCGCCGAAGAGCCCGGTCAGGACGTCGCGGATCTTGGCGTTGCCGGCCCACTCGTGGTCGGCCATGTCGCGGATGATCTCGTGGCGGACGGTGGCCTTGGGATCGAGGGAGTCGTGCTGGGTGAGGACGCCCATGCGCAGGCCGCCGGACTGGGTGACCCGGCCGGTGTCGGGCTCCTCCAGCTTGGCGAGCATCCGGATGAGGGTGGTCTTGCCGTCGCCGTTGCGGCCGACCACACCGATGCGGTCGCCCTCGGAGACGCCGAGGGAGATGCCGTCGAGCAGGGTACGTGTGCCGTACACCTTGCTGACTGCCTCGACATTGACCAGATTGACGGCCATCAGACGCGCTCCAGGGAAGGGGTGTGGATCAGCCCCTCAGCCTAACGCTCCGGGGAGTGCCGGACCGTTCCACCAGGAGCCAGCCGCCCAGAGCCATGCCGATCGCGGCGGGCGCGGTGACCGGGAGGGCGATCAGGGTGGCGCTGTGGCCGTCGAGCAGGCCGCCGAGTCCGGTCATGGACAGGCCCAGGACGCCCAGGAGGCACAGGGTGATCCCGAGGGCGGCGACGGGGCCACCGCCGGCCCGGGCGGGGGCGGCCGGAGCGGATGCGGCGGGGGCCGGAGCGGCTCCGGCGGGGGCGGCCGGGCTCCGCCGGGCGGGGGCCTCGAAGCGGCGGAACAGGGCGACGAAGACGCCGGTCAGCGCGGCCGCGGCGAGGATCCGTACGGGGACCTGCGCCCACCAGGCGGCGGTGGCGGGGGCCGGCAGGGCCAGACCGAGGGCGAGCTGGGCCCCGTACACGCCGAGCATGGCGGTGAGGTGCCACAGGAAGGCGGTCATGGCGATGCCGTTGGCGGCGACGACCCCGCGCCAGACCTTGGGGCGGCGCAGCCACGCGCCGGCCGGCCGGGCGAGCAGCTGCACGGCGCCGACGAGCCACATGCCGTGGCACAGCAGGGCGAGGGTGGGCGGGGCCATGTTGGACACCTTCTCGCCGGGCATCCCCACCATGGACAGCGGGTACGGGCCGTACGCCACCAGCAGGACGGCCCCGGCGAGGCCCGCCACGGCGAGGACGGCGGGCCTGCGGATCCGCCCGTCGGCGCGCAGGAAGCCGAGCTGGTGGACGGCGAGCCAGACGAGGGCGAAGTTCAGGAACTCGACGTAGGGGACGCCGAGCGCGAAGCGCAGTACGTCGACCAGCGCGGCCGCCCCGGCCAGCGCGGCGAAGGCGCCCCAGCCGTGGCGCTCGTGCAGTTTCAGCAGCGGCGGGGTGAAGGCGACCATCGCCAGGTAGATCCCGATGAACCACAGCGGCTGGGTGACCAGGCGCAGCGCGGCCCCGGTCAGCCGGCCGTCGCCGTGCCCGGCGAGCTGCACGGCGAGCGCGGCCGCGGCCCACACCAGGACGAAGACGAGGGTGGGGCGCAGCAGCCGCTGGAGGCGGGCCCGGAGGAAGGCGGCGTAGACGGGGTGGCCGTCGCCGCGGCGGGCCAGCGAGCGGTAGGACAGGGCGTGCGAGAAGCCGCCGACGAAGAAGAAGACGGGCATGATCTGCAGCGCCCAGGTGAGCACCTGGAGGGCGGGCACGAGGGCGAGCAGATTGCCTATGCCGTCGCTGCTGACGGCGGCCATCAGCCAGTGCCCGGCGATGACGGTGCCGAGCGAGGCGACGCGCAGCAGGTCGACGTACCGGTCGCGGTGGGCGGGGGTGGCGGCGGCGAGGGCGGTGGCGCTGGCGCTGGCTGTCATGGGCCTACGGTCGCCCGCGGCCCGGCTCCCCCGACAGGGTGCGGGTACTCAACTCCCGCATGAGTACGGGACCGTTCCCGGGGCTCCGCCCCAGACCCCCTACGGCGCTCCGCGCCCGCGCCTCAAACGCCGGCGAGGCTGAAATACCGGGGCTCCGCCCCGCCCCCCGCTCCTCGAACGCCGGAGGGGCTGGATATGCAGCCGAGGCTGCGCAATTCCAGCCCCGCCGGCGATTGAGGCGATCTTTCAAGCCCCGCCGGCGTTTGAGGCGCGGGGGTCCGGGGGCGGCGCCCCCGGCAGCGGCGCCGCAGGGTCAGGTCGGCAGGACTGTGGCGCCCCGCGCCGGGGACGTGGCCACGCGGGTGGCTCGGCACGTGCCCGAGGCTTCCAGCGCCGCCGCGACCTTGGCCGCGGACTCCTCGTCCGCGACCAAGAAGGCCGTCGTCGGCCCCGAGCCGGAGACCAGCGCGGCCAGCGCCCCGGCCCCGGTGCCGGCCGCCAGCGTGTCGGCCAGCGACGGCCGCAGGGACAGCGCGGCCGCCTGGAGGTCATTGGCCAGCACACCGGCCAGCTCCCGCGCGTCACCCGACGCCAGCGCCGCGAGGAGCGCCGGCGAGGCCTCCGGCTCCGGGACCACCACGTCGGCGGTGAGCCGGTCGAACTCGCGGAACACCGCCGGGGTGGACAGGCCCCCGTCCGCCACCGCGAACACCCAGTGGAAGGAGCCGGCGGCCACGGGGGTGAGGACCTCGCCCCGGCCGGTGCCGAGCGCGGCGCCTCCGACCAGGCTGAAGGGGACGTCGCTGCCGAGTTCCGCGCAGATGTCGAGGAGTTCGGCGCGCGGGGTGTTCAGGCCCCACAGCGCGTCGCAGGCCAGCAGGGCCGCCGCCCCGTCCGCGCTGCCGCCCGCCATGCCGCCCGCGACCGGGATGTTCTTGGCGATGTGCAGGTGCACCAGCGGGGAGAGGCCGTTGCGGGCGGCGAGGATCTCGGCCGCCCGCGCCGCGAGGTTGGTGCGGTCCAGCGGGACCTTGTCGGCGTCGGGGCCCTCGCAGGTGACGGTCAGCGCGTCGGCCGCGGTCGCCGTCACCTCGTCGAACAGCGACACGGCGAGGAAGACGTTGGCCAGGTCGTGGAAGCCGTCGGGGCGCGCGGCGCCCACCGCCAGCTGCACGTTGACCTTCGCGGGGACCCGTACGGTCACGGCCGCCTCGCGCGCGCTCACAGGGCGGGCCTCTGCGCCGCGGGCTTGTGCTCGGCGATCGCGGCGAACTCCTCCACCGTCAGGGACTCGCCGCGGGCCTGCGGCGAGATGCCGGCGGCGACCAGCGCCGACTCGGCGCCCGCCGCAGAGCCGGCCCAGCCGGCCAGCGCGGCGCGCAGCGTCTTGCGGCGCTGCGCGAACGCCGCGTCCACGACCGCGAAGACCTCGGCCTTCGAGGCGGTGGTCTTGATCGGCTCGGTGCGGCGCACCAGCGAGACGAGACCGGAGTCGACGTTCGGGGCGGGCCAGAACACCTTGCGGCCGATGGCTCCGGCGCGCTTGACGTGCGCGTACCAGTTGGCCTTGACGGAGGGCACCCCGTAGACCTTGTTGCCGGGCTCGGCGGCCAGCCGGTCGGCGACCTCCGCCTGCACCATCACCAGGGTCCGCTCGATGGTCGGGAAGCGGTCGAGCATGGTCAGCAGGACGGGCACGGCCACGTTGTACGGCAGGTTGGCGACGAGCGCGGTCGGCGCCGGGCCGGGCAGCTCGGTCACCAGCATCGCGTCGGAGTGGACCAGCGCGAAGCGGTCCTTCCTCGCGGGCATGCGGGCCTCGATGGTGGCGGGCAGTGCGGCGGCCAGGATGTCGTCGATCTCGACGGCGACGACCCGGTCCGCGGCCTCCAGGAGCGCGAGCGTCAGCGAGCCCAGGCCCGGTCCGACCTCGACGACCACGTCGTCCGGGCGGACCTCGGCGGTGCGCACGATCCGGCGCACCGTGTTGGCGTCGATGACGAAGTTCTGCCCCTTCTGCTTCGTCGGGCGTACGCCGAGGGCGGCGGCCAGCTCCCTGATGTCGGCCGGGCCGAGGAGGGCGTCAGAAGGGGTCTCGTTGGGCTGCTGCTCTGCGGTGCTCACCGGTAAAGCGTCTCAGATCGGCCGAGTGGTGCTGAGCCGGACCGGGCCCGCGGCTCCCGGAGGTGTCGCCGCCGCGTGCTCATGGCCTGCTCATGGCCTGCTCACTGGGTGAGCCGGCGCCCGCAGTGCGGCCACGGACTCGCCCCCCGCTGCACGTAGAGCTTCTTCGCCCGGTACGTCTGCTCCGCCCCTGACGCGTCCTGTGGGCGTCCGCTGCCGCCAAGGCCCTGCCAGGTGCGGACGTCGAACTGGTAGAGCCCGCCGTACGTCCCCGAGGGGTCGGTGGCCCCGGGCCGCCCGCCGGACTCGCACTGGGCCAGCGCCGCCCAGTCGAGGCCGTCGGCGCCGCCGACGGAGCTCGGCAGGGCCTTGGTGCCGACCTTGACGAGCTGGGTGACGGGCTCGCGGACGACCTCGTCGGCGATGGGGCGGGGCTTCTGCCGGACTCCGTTGACGGTGCGCAGGCTGTACGTGACCCTGCGCGCCCCGGGCCGGCCCGCCCGCTCGACGACCTCGGTGCCGGCGAAGAGCCCGGGGTCCTTGACCTTCTCGGTCTCGTACGGAATGCGTTCCTCGCGGACCTCGCGGCTGCCGGTGATGCGCAGGACGGTGACGGTCTGGCCGTCGCGCGGGAAGTCGGTGGGGGGCACGGAGGTGGTGTCCTGGCCCTGCAGGGTGATGCCGGCCTGGTCGAGGGCCTCCTGGACGGTGGCGGCGTTGGTGCGGATGGTGCGTTCGCGGCCGTCGGCCATGAAGGTGACACTGCGTTCGGTGCGGACGCTGAGGGCCAGGCCGGCGCGCGGGACGGGGGCGGTGCGGGGGGCGGAGAGGTAGGCGCCCTCGGCGCGGATGCCGAACTGGTGCAGTGCGCCCTCGACGGTGCGGGCGGTGGTCCACACCTGGCGCTGCTGCCCGTCGAGGGTCAGGCGCAGGGGGCGGCCGTAGCGGACGACGACTTCCTCGCCGTCGTCGAGGGGTTGGCCGGGGGCGGGGGCGACGAGGTCGTGGGGGCCGACGCCGAGGCCTTCCGCGGCGAGCAGTTCGCCGATGTCGTCGGCGAAGGTGTGGAGGTTGCGCGGGACTCCGTCCACGGTGAGCCGTACCGACTTGTCGGCGGCGACGAAGGCGGTCGTGCCGCCGGCGAGGAAGGCGACGACCAGGGCCTGCGGCACGATCCGCCGCCAGTGCCCGCCGGGCGCGGCCGGAGGTTCGGCGGGGGCGGTGCGGGCGCGGCGGCGGCCGGAGCCGGGTGCGACGGGTGCCGGGAGGAGGCCGGCGGCGGCCGGGGAGTCGGCGGGGGAGTCGGCGGGGGCGCTGCGGCCGCGGGCGCGGCGGCCCGTCCCGGTGCCGGGGCCCGGCGGGGCGGGGACGACGGGGACGACGGGGACGGCCGGGCCCGCGGGACCGGCCGGGTTCGTGGCGCGGCGGCGGCCCGAGCCGGGCGCGGCCAGGGTGTCGGCGTCGGCCAGCTCGGCCGGTGACCTGCCGTCGTGGCGGCCGGGCCCGTATCCGGGTCCGTATCCGGGGACGGTGGCGGTGGCCGTCGCAGTGGCGGTGGCCGTCGCACCGGCGGAGGCGGAGGGCGCGTCCGCGGTCCGGCGGCGGCGACCACCCCGCCGGGCCCCGCCCCGCGGGGCGGGAACCCCCGCTTCGAGGTCCCGGGCTTCGAGGTCGCCGGGCGCGGGCCCAGGACCGCCCGCACCGGCCGGCCAGGCCGGGCGCTCGGCCCCGTACGCCTCCGGGAGGGGACCGCCACGGCGGTGACTGCCCTGCGTATCGCTCACGACGCTCGCTCCACTGGTGATCCGGCACCCTCTGGTTCGGGGCACGGCACCCTAGCGGAGGAGTCGTCACGCACCAAAGCCGGACGACTACCCAGCGTGTCGGAGCGGGGGGAGGATCAGTAGGCGAAGGCGCGGGCCGTGTTGGCGGCCAGCGCGGTGGCCATCGCGTCCTCGTCGATCCCGCGGACCGCGGCCATCGCCCGGACCGTCAGCGGAATGAGGTACGGCGCGTTGGGCCGTCCGCGGTACGGCGCCGGGGTCAGGTACGGCGCGTCCGTCTCGACGAGCACCAGCTCCAGCGGGGCGACGGCCAGCGCCTCGCGCAGCGGCGCCGCGTTCTTGAAGGTGACGGTTCCGGCGAAGGACATGTAGTACCCGGCGGCGGCGCACTCCCGGGCCATGTCGGCGTCGCCGGAGTAGCAGTGGAAGACGGTCCGCTCGGGGGCGCCCTCCTCGCGCAGCACGCGCAGCACGTCCGCGTGGGCGTCGCGGTCGTGGATGACGAGGGCCTTGCCCTGCCGCTTGGCGATCTCGATGTGCGCGCGGAAGGACCGCTCCTGCGCGGCCATCCCCTCCGGCCCGGTACGGAAGTAGTCGAGCCCGGTCTCGCCGACCGCCTTGACGTGGTCGAGGGCGGCCAGCGCCTCGATCTCGGCCAGCGCGTCGTCCAGGGCAGCCTCACCGCCGCCGGACCGGGCCCCCTGCCGCGACCAACTGTCCGGATCGCCGTGGACGATCCGGGGGGCTTCGTTCGGGTGAAGGGCGACGGCCGCGTGGACGTTCGCATACGCGGCGGCCGTCTCGGCGGCCCACCGGGAGCCCTTCACGTCGCAGCCCACCTGGACGACGGTGGTCACACCGACCGAGGCGGCCTTCGCCAGGCCCTCCTCGACGGTGCCCGCCTGCATGTCCAGGTGGGTGTGCGAGTCCGCCACCGCCACCCGGAGGGGCTCGGGCAGCGGCGGCGGTGCGTCCTTCGAAGCGGTGCTCATACGGCCGATCTTATGACCGGCGGAAGAACCCCATCAGCCGGGAGAGCAGGCCCCGGCCGCGTTCGGCCTCTTCGATCGAGACGGGTCCGGGGGCGTCGTGCGCCGCGGGCGACCTGCGGGGCTTCGGGGTCCGGGGGAGGCTGGCGCCCGCCGGCACGGGCCCTGCGATCCCGGGGGCGATGCGGTGGTGGTAGAGGTGGTCGATCATGCCGAGCACGGAGGAGACCTGCCCCTCCCGCATGATCCGCACCACGTGGCCGCCGCAGTTCAGGCAGGTCGGGTTGGACAGCGGGGACGGGACCCGTTCGCCCTTGATCGTGTAGATGATGAAGGGCTCGCCCCCGGCTCCCACGTGGTGCTCGATCTGGTAACCCTGCTCCCAGCCGTACCCGCACCTCATGCAGGCGAAGGAGTACGCCTCGTGCACGACCTGCACACCCGTCGCCGGGACCGGGGCGGGGGCGGGGACAGGGGCGGGTGCTGCGACGGGCGCGGGTGCCGGGGTGTCTGCGATCTCACTCATGCCAGCTCCTCTTGTTCCACTGGTGCCATTGCCAGTGGACGCCTCTCAAGGCGGGAGCGCATCAGGCCCTGTCTACTGTTGGACGGTCTTTGGGCGACTCCATGCCGAAAGCGCCCGGTGCGCGGTCTGAGCTTTGCCTTTCAGGTTAGCTCTTTACCGACTTACAGCACCTTTTGTGCCGCATTCTTTGCCGCGACGACGGCGTCGAACACCTCGCGCTTGGGTACCCCGGCCTCGGCCGCGACCGCCGCGATGGCTTCCTTGCGCCGCTCCCCCGCCTCCTCGCGCACCCGCACCCGGCGCACCAGCTCCTCGTCGTCCACGTCGCCGGGCCCGGCCGCGGGGGCGCCCTCCACGACGACGGTGATCTCGCCGCGCACGCCCTCGGCGGCCCAGGCCGCGAGCTCGCCGAGCCCGCCGCGCTTGACCTCCTCGTAGGTCTTCGTCAGTTCGCGGCAGACCGCGGCGCGGCGCTCGGCGCCGAAGACCTCGGCCATCGCGGCCAGGGTGTCGTCGAGCCGGTGCGGGGCCTCGAAGTAGACGAGGGTGCGCCGCTCGCCCTCGACCTCGCGCAGCCGGCCGAGGCGCTCGCCCGCCTTGCGCGGCAGGAACCCCTCGAAGCAGAACCGGTCCACGGGCAGTCCGGACAGGGCGAGCGCGGTGAGCACCGCGGACGGCCCCGGAACGGCGGTGACCTTGATGTCCTTCTCCACGGCGGCGGCCACCAGCCGGTAGCCGGGGTCGGAGACCGAGGGCATGCCGGCGTCGGTCACCAGCAGCACGCGCGCCCCGCCGGCCAGGGCCTCGACCAGCTCCGGGGTGCGCGCCGACTCGTTGCCCTCGAAGTACGACAGGACGCGCCCGGTGGTGTGCACGCCGAGCCCCTGGGTCAGCCGGCGCAGCCGCCGGGTGTCCTCGGCGGCGACCACGTCGGCCCGCTCCAGCTCCGCCGCGAGGCGCGGCGGGGCGTCCGCGAGATCGCCGATGGGGGTGCCGGCGAGGACGAGAACGCCGGTCGTCGAGGTGGGCTCGGTACCGCGGGGCTGGTCAGTTGTCACCCGCCCATCCTCTCAGTCCCGCGCCCCGACGCCCCCCGCCACTGGGGCGCACACAGATCTCTTCCCTACGATGTGCCGGTGACCAGTACCGCGACGCCGCCGCCCAGCCCCGCGGGGGCCCCTCCCGCCTCATCGGCGGGACGCGAAGATGAGCCGCCCACCTGGCTGCGCCGCCTGCGCGGATTCGGCTACGCGCCGGCCGCCGGCGCGTCGCCGCGCGCGGACGTCCGCAGCCGCCTGGTGCCCCCGTACGCCAAGCCGTCCCGGCAGCTGTGGATGACCTTCGGGCTCCCGCCGCAGGTGTGGGGGACCTGGCAGCGCATCCTCGCGTGGGCGGGGCCGCTGCTGGTGGCGCTGGTCGCCGGGGTGCTGCGGTTCGCGCACCTGGGCAGCCCGAAGGCGGTGATATTCGACGAGACGTACTACGCCAAGGACGCCTGGGCCACGATCCGCCAGGGCTACGAGGCGAGCTGGCCCAAGGACATCGACAAGTCGATCCTCGCCAACCCGGACGGGGTCGCGCTCCCGCTCGACCCGGGCTACGTCGTGCACCCGCCCGTCGGCAAATGGGTGATCGGGCTCGGCGAGTGGATGTTCGGCTTCACCCCCTTCGGCTGGCGGTTCATGACCGCCGTGCTCGGCACCCTGTCGGTGCTGATGCTGTGCCGGATCGGGCGCCGCCTCTTCCGCTCGACGTTCCTGGGCTGCCTGGCGGGCGCGCTGCTCGCGGTGGACGGCCTGCACCTGGTGATGAGCCGCACCGCGCTGCTGGACCTGGTGCTGATGTTCTTCGTGCTCGCCGCGTTCGGGGCGCTGCTCATCGACCGGGACAAGGTCCGGGCCAGACTCGCGGACGCGCTGCCGGTGGATCCCGAGGGCCGGACCCGGCCCGACATGACGATCGCCGAGACGCTGCGGCTGGGATGGCGTCCGTACCGGATCCTGGCCGGAGTCTGCCTGGGACTCGCCGCGGGCACGAAGTGGAACGGTTTCGTCATCCTGGCCTTCTTCGGCATCCTCACGGTGCTGTGGGACGCGGCCGCACGCCGCACCGCGGGCGCGGGCGCCCCGTACGCGGCGATGCTGCGCCGCGACGCGCTGCCCGCCTTCGTGTCGACGGTCCCGGTCGCGATCGTCACGTACGTGGCCTCGTGGTCGGGCTGGATCTTCAGCCCGGACAACGGCAAGGGCGGCTATCTGCGCGACTGGGCCGCCAAGTACGACCAGGGCAGCTCGCTGTCGTTCCTGCCGGAGTGGCTGCGCAGCCTGTGGCACTACGAGACCGAGGTCTACAAGTTCCACGTGGGGCTGACCTCGGGGCACACCTACGAGTCCAACCCGTGGAGCTGGCTGGTCCTGGGCCGGCCCGTCTCCTACTTCTACGAGTCCCCCGAGCCCGGCACCGACGGCTGCCCGGCGACGGCGGCGGGCAAGTGCGCCCGCGAGGTGCTGGCACTGGGCACCCCGCTGCTGTGGTGGGCGGGCTGCTTCGCGCTGCTGTACGTGCTGTGGCGGTGGTTCTTCCGCCGCGACTGGCGGGCGGGCGCGATCGCGTGCGCGGTGGCCGCGGGTCTGCTGCCCTGGTTCAACTACCAGGAGCGGACGATCTTCTACTTCTACGCGGTGGTCTTCGTCCCGTACCTGTGCCTGGCGGTGGCGATGATGATCGGCGCCCTGCTGGGCCCGGCGGGCTCGTCCGAACGCCGGCGGGCACTGGGCGCGATCGGGTCGGGCGTGCTGGTCCTGCTGATCGTCTGGAACTTCATCTACTTCTGGCCCATCTTCACCGGCCAGACCCTCCCGATGGACTCCTGGCGCGGCCGCATGTGGCTGGACACCTGGGTCTAGCAGCGAAAACGACGGGCCCGGCACCTGATGGTGCCGGGCCCGTCGTGTGTGGCGTGGTGTGGTGCGGGTCCCCGTCGTGGTCGTGGTCGGGCCGGTGTCAGGGGGGTGGCAGGAGGGCCGTGATCTCGTCGGGGCTCCAGTGGCCGGCCGCGCCGGGGCACCGGGCGAGGTAGTCGGCGATGGACCGTGCGTGCCAGGCGCCGGACTCCAGCAGGCCCGCCGCCAGGTGCGTCACGTAGGCGGCTGCCGGGCTGACCCAGTCCACCGCGTGCATGTCCCAGGGAGCGGTGAAGGTCAGCACCGGGATGCCGTCCAGGGCGCCGGAGCAGATCAGGGTCTCGTACCGGCCCGGTCCCAGCTCGTCGCGTCCCGTGCGCAGGACCTGGGTGAGGTCGACGTCCGCCCCGGGCTCCCGGTGCATCTCCTGGGCGGCGATGTCGGAGAACTGCTGGACGGTCACCAGGTGGGCCCGCGCGCGCAGGCGGCCCGGCGCCGACGGGTCGTAGAAGGCGCGGCCGCCCGTCCACACGACGGACTCCGTGGCGAAGTACAGGCGGCCGGGCAGTTCGACGGGCACCGAGCGGGTCGGCGCGCGGGGGTCGCGGCAGCCGGGATAGCCGCGGGCGGCGCCCGCGGGGGTGCCTCCGGCCAGGTACGCCGGGGTGCCTCCGGCGAGGTAGCAGGCCAGCCGGCCCCGGTGCATGTTCGAGCCGTAGGAGGTGTACCAGATCCGCTCGGGCAGCGGTCCGCGGCTGCCGAGCGCTTCCACTGCCGGGAGCCTCGTCGTGGTCATCAATCCATTCAACGATCTTCGCGGGCGCGATGTTCCGGTCCGGTAACAACGGCCGGAACGATCCGCTCCGCCACGTAGGGTCCACATGAAGAGTTCTTTGAACATGTTCAGAGAACTGGGGCTCCTGGGGAGGGGACGCAGTGAACGGGGCAGCGAAGGGTGCCGTCGTCGGCGGGGTGTTTCTCGCACTGCTCGGCGGCGCCGGGTACGGGGTGTACGCCCTGGTCGGGGATACCGACGGCGATGGGAAGGACGGCGACACCTCCGTCCAGGCCGGGAAGGGCAGCGGGCCGGTCGGCGCGAAGGAGACCGCCGCGACCGCCAAGGCCTTCCTGGCTGCGTGGGCGGCCGGGGACGAGCGCAAGGCCGCCGACCTGACGAACAACGCCGCGGCCGCGCAGGCCGCGGTGGGGGACTTCGAGACCAAGGCGTCCGTGTCCAAGGCCGTGATCACCCCCGGCACGCCGAACGGCGCCACCGTGCCCTTCAAGGTCGAGGCGGAGATCACCTACGAGGGCACCACCAAGCCGCTGTCCTACGACTCCCAGCTCACCGTGGTGCGTGGCGTGACCAGCGGGAAGCCGCTGGTCGACTGGCAGCCCTCGGTGCTCCACCCGCAGCTCCAGAAGGACGAGACGCTGCGCGCGGGCGCCCCGGCCAACCCGCCGGTCAAGGCCGTGGACCGCAACGGCGAGGAGCTGACCGCGGAGAAGTACCCCTCCCTGCGCCAGATCCTCGACGAGCTGCGCCAGACCTACGGCGGCAAGGCGGGCGGCAAACCCGGCGCCGAGCTGTGGATCGAGCCGGCCGCCAAGGAAGCGCCCAAGCGGACCCTGCTGACCCTGGTCGAGGGCGAGCCGAGCACGCTGAAGACGTACCTGGACGCGAAGGTGCAGGCGGCGGCCGAGCAGGCGGTCGCCAAGTTCCCGGAGGCCTCGGTGGTCGCCGTCCAGCCCAGCAACGGGCACATCCTGGCCGTCGCCAACCACCGCAAGGACGGCTTCAACGCGGCGATGAGGGGCAACCGGGCGCCCGGCTCCACGATGAAGATCGTGACGGCCGCGATGCTGATGGACCGCGGCCTGGTGGCGGCCGACAAGCCGGCGGAGTGCCCGAAGGAGGTGACCTGGGACCGCAAGTTCCACAACCTGAAGAACTTCGACCTGCCGCCCGGCACCCCTTTCGCGACCTCGTTCGCCCGGTCCTGCAACACCGCCTTCATCAAGCAGATCAAGCCCGTCGGCGACGACTCCGCGCTGCCGCAGGAGGCCAAGGAGGTCTTCGGCATCGACCTGGACTGGAAGACGGGCATCCAGTCCACCGACGGCAAGGTCCCGCCGGCGACGGGCGCGGCCGCGGCCGCCGCGTACATCGGGCAGGGCCAGATCACGATGAACCCGCTGAACGTCGCGTCCATCACCGCGACCGCCCGCACGGGCGTGTTCCGCCAGCCGCTGCTGGTCTCGCCGGAGCTCGACGGCCGGACGATCGCGACGGCGCAGCGCCGGATGAAGCCCGCGGTGCACCAGCAGCTGGTCTCGATGATGAAGCTGACGGCGACCGCCGGCACCGCCAAGGAGGCGATGTCCTCGGTCCGCGGCTCGGACAAGGGCGCGAAGACCGGCTCCGCTGAGGTCGACGGCGCGGGCAGCCCCGACAGCTGGTTCACCGGCTTCAGCGGTGACGTGGCCGCCGCGGCGATGGTCGAGGCCGGCGGCCACGGCGGCGACGCGGCGGGCCCGATCGTCGCCACGGTCCTGAACGCGGGCTGACCACCCAGCCCCACGACCCAGCCCAGCCCTACCACCCAGCCCCGCCGCCCCATCCAGCCTCGCCGCACACTCCAGCCCCGCCGGCGTTTGAGGCGCGGGGTCCGGGGCGGAGCCCCGATCTTTCAGCCCCGCCGGCGTTTGAGGCGCAGGGGCCCGGGGGCAGCGCCCCCGGCAACGGCGCCGCACCGGCACGCCACGGCCCGGCCCGGCTAGGCCGGCGCGGCGCGAACGGCCCGGATCAACGACTGGGCCCGCGGGTCGGCCGTGACCGACTTGGCGAGCGCGTTGGTGACGTAGCCGAAGCCGATTCCCGCCTCCGGATCCGCGAAGGCCAGGGACCCGCCGCGCCCGGGGTGCCCGAAGGACGCGGGCGAGAGCAGCGGCGAGGCGGGCCCGTGCAGCATGTAGCCCGGGCCGAAGCGGGTGTTGACCACCAGCACCCGGTCGGGCCCGGCCGAGAACTCCCGCGCAGCCAGGGCGGTGGTCGCCGGCGTGAAGATCCGTGCGCCGTCCTCCACCACGCCGATCGTGGCCCCGTAGAAGCGGGCCAGGGCGCGGGCCGTGCCGATGCCGTTCGAGGCCGGCAGCTCGGCGGCCCGGTACGCGGGGTCGTTCTCGTCGGGCAGCGGGTCGATGGCGGCGAAGGCGCGGCGGGTGAGGGAGTCCGGGTCGGCGTAGGCCTCGGAGACGTTGCGCCGCGGCCGGGTCCTGAGCATGCCCGCGCCCTCCGGCGGTTCGACCGGGGCCACCCGGCCCACCCGGTGGGCCTCCGCCTCCGGCAGGCCGATCCAGAAGTCCACCCCCAGCGGCTCGGCTATCTCCTCCGCCAGGAGGGAGCCCAGCGTGCGGCCGGTCGCCCGCAGCACCAGCTCGGACAGCAGCCAGCTGTAGGTCTGCGCGTGGTAGCCGTGCCCGGTGCCCGGCTCCCAGAAGGGCTGCTGCGCGGCGACCGCGTGCGCTCCGGACACCCCGTCGGCGGCTTCGGCGGCGCTCAGCCCCCGGTCCAGCGCCGGGAGGCCCGCGCGGTGCGCGAGCAGGTCGCGGACCAGGGTCTTCTCCTTGCCGCCCGCCTTGAACTCGGGCCAGTACGAGCCGACCGGCGCGTCCAGGTCGAGCTGTCCGCGCTGGTGGAGCAGCAGCGGCACGGCGGCGGCCACGCCCTTGGTCGCGGAGCGGACGATCTGCGCGGTGTCCTCGGTCCAGGGGTCGGTGCCGTGGGCGTCCCTGGTGCCGCCCCACAGGTCGACGACCTTCCGTCCGTCGCGGTACACGGCCACGGCCGCACCGCGGTCCCCGAGCACCTCGAAATTGCGCACGAACGCGTCCCGGACGGGCTCGAAGCCCTCCGCCACCGTCCCGTGGACATCCACGTCTACTCCCCGCACCTGCCGCGACGCCCCGACGGCGCCTACGTCTACGCCTACACCTACACCTACGCCCCCATGCAACGCCCGCCGGACGACCCTGCTTCCCGGGTCCCCCGAAGCGGCCCGCCGGGCCCGGCCCCGCCCGGCGGACGGAGTCGGGCGCAGCGGCTCGGAGCCCGGGAGGCGCCCCGGCGCCGATCAGTGCGAGGGGCGCGTCAAAAGGGGCGTGCGGGGGTCGAAGCCGAAGGGGAGCTCCAGCCGGTGGGCCCGCATCAGCTTCTCGTCGCACAGCAGCTCCTGCGTGCGGCCGTCGGCCGCGATGACCCCCTCGCTGAGGATCACCGAGCGCGGGCACAGCTCCAGCGCGTACGGCAGGTCGTGCGTCACCATCAGCACGGTCACGTCGAGCGAGCGCAGGATGTCCGCGAGCTCGCGGCGCGAGGCCGGGTCCAGGTTGGACGAGGGCTCGTCCAGGACGAGGATCTCGGGCCGCATCGCGAGGACGGTCGCCACCGCGACGCGGCGGCGCTGCCCGAAGGACAGGTGGTGCGGCGGCCGGTCGGCGAAGTCCGCCATCCCGACCTGGTCCAGGGCGTCCCGGACCCGTTCCTCCAGCTCCGCTCCCCGCATGCCGGCCGCCGCCGGCCCGAAGGCCACGTCCTCCCGCACGGTCGGCATGAACAGCTGGTCGTCGGGGTCCTGGAAGACGATCCCGACCCGGCGCCGGATCTCGGCGAGGTTGCGCTTCTCCACCGGCAGCCCGGACACGGTCACCGAGCCGACCCCGCCGGCGAGGATGCCGTTGAGGTGCAGCACCAGCGTGGTCTTGCCGGCGCCGTTGGGGCCGAGCAGGGCGACCCGCTCGCCGTGCCCGACGGTCAGGTCCACCCCGAAGAGGGCCTGGTGGCCGTCGGGGTAGGCGTAGGCGAGGCCGGAGACTTCCAGGGAAGGGGAGAGGTTCACAGCGTCCATCCCATCAGACAGACGGCGAGCGCCGTCACCGGGAGTACGGAGGCGTACGCCCACTGGGTGCGCGTGGCCGCGACGTCGTCGATCACCGGCATGGATCCGGCGTAGCCGCGGCTGACCATCGCGAGGTAGACCCGCTCGCCGCGCTCGTAGGAACGGATGAACAGGGCGCCCGCCGTCTTCGCCAGCACCCCCCACTGCCGGATGCCCCGGGCCTCGAATCCGCGCGAGCGGCGGGCGATGGACATCCGGCGCAGCTCGTCGGTGATCACATCGCCGTAGCGGATCATGAAGGAGGCGATCTGGACGAGCAGCGGCGGCAGCTTCAGCCGCTGCAGGCCCAGCAGCAGGGCCCGCAGTTCGGTCGTCGAGGCGAGCAGGACGGATGCGGCGACGCCCAGGGTGCCCTTGGCGAGGACGTTCCAGGCGCCCCACAGGCCGGAGACGCTCAGCGACATGCCGAGCACCTCCACCCGCTCGCCCTCGGCGACGAAGGGCATGAGCACGGCGAAGGCGACGAAGGGGACCTCGATCAGCAGCCGCCGCAGCAGGAAGCCGGCCGGGATCCGGGCCACGGCCGCGGCCGCCGCGATCAAGGCCGCGTACAGGCCGAAGGCCCACATCGCCTCGCGCGGTGTGGACACGACGACCACGACGAAGGCGAAGGTCGCGGCGAGCTTGCAGTGCGGGGGCAGGTCGTGGACCGGCGAGTGCCCGTGGCGGTAGAGCTTGTGGGCGTGGCCGGCCCCCATGTCAGCGCGCCGAGGTCGAGGTCGAGGCGGAGCCGGAGGTGGAGGTGGCCGTCGGCTCGTCGCCGCGGCGGCGGCGCACGGCCCAGAAGATCCCGGTGCCGGCGGCGACGGTGACACCGACGCCGATGACCCCGGCGAGGCCGCCGGACAGGCGGGCGTCGTCGACGTCCTTGACGCTGTAGTCGGCGAGCGGGGAGTCGGCGGCGGCGTGGTCCTCGACCTTCTCGTCGAAGCCCTTGTCGGCGGCGACCTTCTCCAGGCCGTCGGGGCTCGCGGAGGCGTAGAAGGAGACGAACCCGGCGAGGACGAGGGCGGTGACCAGGCCGGTCGCCCACACCTTCTTGGTGGAACCGGTGGAACCGGTGGAACCGGTGGCGGCCGCGGGCGCGGCGGCCGGCGCATCCACGAGGGCACCGTCGACGCGCAGCTTCAGCGGCGTCGTCAGCCCGCGGGCCGCGTGCACCAGGTCGGGCCGTACGGCGATCACGGCGCCCACGGTGGCCGCGGTGATGGCGGCTTCGCCGATGCCGATGAGCACGTGCACGCCGACCATGGCGGTGAGCACCTTGCCGAGGGGCACGTCGGTGGTGCCGCCGACGGCGTAGAGCGCGGTGAAGGCGGCGGCGGATGCGGGCACCGAGAGCAGGGCGCCGGCAAAGGCGGCCGCGGTCACGGAGCTGCGGGTGGGCGGCAGGATCCAGAGCAGCCCGCGGAAGATCGCGTAGGCGACGACGACGGTGACGACGCCCATGACGGTGATGTTCACGCCGAGGGCGGTCAGCCCCCCGTCGGCGAAGAGGATGCCCTGCATGAGCAGGACGACGGACACGCACAGCACGCCGGTGTAGGGGCCGACGAGTATCGCGGCGAGCGCCCCGCCCAGCAGGTGCCCGCTGGTACCGGCGGCGACCGGGAAGTTCAGCATCTGGACGGCGAAGATGAAGGCGGCCACGAGGCCGGCGAGCGGCGCGGTGCGCTCGTCGAGTTCGCGCCGGGCACCTCGGAGGCTGACGGCCACCGCCGCGGCTGCCGCCACTCCGGCGGCCACCGAGACGGGTGCATTGATGAATCCGTCGGGCACATGCATGGAGTGGCTCCGCTTCTTACGCAGTCTTTAACCGTTCAAGAATAGTGCCCAGTTGCAAACCGTTGGCAAGAGCGGCGGCATCACAAATAGAACCGTGCGCTTTCGTGGGAATGTGCGAGGCTGGAGGACAAACGGACGCATATGTTCCGATTTCGAGGAGTCTTGTCGATGTCAGCGACCGCCGAGAATCCCGCAGTGACCGCGACCGCCGTCGAAGAGAGGGTCCGCGCCCGTGTGATCACGGACGACCCGCTCTACCGGACGATCCCCGTCGCCCTCCGCTTCGCCCCCGCCGAGCCGCTGGCCGTACGGATCGTCTTCCCCGCCGGCCTGTCCCCCGAAGGCACCGACAACGAGTGGGTCTTCCCACGCGCCCTGCTGGAGGCCGGACTCCAGGCCCCGACGGGGACCGGGGACGTTCGCGTCTGGCCCTGCGGCCGCGTGCAGGCGGTCGTCGAGTTCCACTCCCCCGACGGGGTCGCCGTGGTCCAGTTCGACATCGCCGCGCTGCGCCGCTTCCTGCGCCGCACGTACGCCCCGGCCGCGTCCGCCACCCGTTAGGCGCAAGACACGCGAACGGCCCGGCCCCGTACCACCTGGTGATCAGGCGGTACGGGGCCGGGCCGTCGTGTCGGCGTACCTGTCGGCCGTACGGGACGGGCGACAGGAAGGACGACGGGTCAGGCGTTGACCAGCTCGCGGTCCTTGTCCGGGCCCTCCGAGGAGTCGGACAGGTGCTTGCGCAGGCTCTCGCCCTCCACGTCCACGTTCGGCAGCATCCGGTCCAGCCACTTGGGCAGCCACCAGGCCTTGTGCCCGAGCAGCGCGAGCACCGCCGGGACGATGGCCATGCGGACCACGAAGGCGTCGAAGAAGACGGCGACGGCCAGACCGAAGCCGATCATCTTGACCATCTGGTCGCTGGCGCCCATGAAGCCGGCGAAGACGGCGATCATGATGACGGCGGCGGCCACGACGACCCGCGCGCTGTACTGGAAGCCGGTCACCACCGCCTGGCCCGGGCGCTCGCCGTGGACGTACGCCTCACGCATGCGGGTGACGAGGAAGACCTCGTAGTCCATGGCCAGGCCGAAGACGACGCCCACCATGAAGATCGGCATCATCGACATGATCGGACCGGTCTGCTCCACCCCGAAGACCGAGCCGAGCCAGCCCCACTGGAAGACCGCGACGACCGCGCCGAGGGCGGCGACGACCGAGAGCAGGAAGCCGAGGGCCGCCTTGAGCGGGACCAGGATCGAGCGGAAGACCAGCATCAGCAGCAGGAAGGCCAGGCCGACGACGAGCGCGAGGTAGGGCAGCAGCGCGTCGTTCATCTTCTGCGAGAAGTCGATGTTCATCGCGGTGGCGCCGGTGACGAGGACGTTGTCCCCGCTGCCGTCGCGGATCTCGTGGACCAGGGCCTCCGTCTGCGTGGAGGACGGGCGGTCCTTCGGGATGACGGTGATGACCGAGGCGTCGCCGCCCTCGTTGGGGGTGGGCGGGGTGACGTGGACGACGCCCTCCAGGCCCTTGATCCGCTCGACGGTGGAGTCGGCGAGCGCCTTGTCCCCGTCCACGACCACCATCAGCGGGCCGTTGAAGCCGGGGCCGAAGCCGTCGGACAGCATGTCGTACGCCTGGCGCTGGGTGGTGGACACCGGCTGGGCGCCGTCGTCCGGCAGGCCCATCTCCAGCTTGCTCGCCGGGACGGCGATGACGCCGAGGCCGATCACACCGACCAGGAGCACCATCACCGGGCGGCGCAGGACGAAGCGGGCCCAGCGGGTGCCGCCGTTGGCCTTCTTCTCGGAGGCGGGCTTGCCCTTGCCGAACAGCTTGCTCTTCTCGCCCGCCGGCAGGACCTTCTTGCCCGCGAAGCCGAGGATGGCCGGGACCAGCGTCAGCGCGACGAGCACGGCGATGACCACGGTGCCCGCGGCCGCGAGGCCCATCTTGGTCAGCATCGGGATGTTGACGACGGCCAGGCCCACGAGGGCGATGACCACGGTCAGACCGGCGAAGACGACGGCGGAGCCGGCGGTTCCGGCGGCCCGGCCCGCGGCCTCGTCGCGCTCACGGCCCTCGGCGAGCTCCGCGCGGTAGCGGGAGACGATGAAGAGGGCGTAGTCGATGCCGACCGCGAGGCCGATCATCGTCGCGAGGGTGGCGGTGGTGTTGCCGAGGTCCAGCACGTTGGCGAGCGCGGTGATGGAGGAGACGCCGATGCCCACGCCGATCAGCGCGGTCAGCAGCGGCAGACCGGCCGCGATCAGCGAGCCGAAGGTGATCACGAGGACGATCGCGGCGACCGCGATGCCGATGATCTCACCGGAGCCGGTCTCGGGGGCCGCCATCAGCGCGTCGCCGCCGATCTGGACGTTCAGGCCGGCCGCCGTGGCGTCCTTGCCGGAGCCCTTGAGCGCGTCGCGGGTGGCGTCCTTCAGCTCCATGCCGCTGACGGTGTACTTGGCGCTGATGTAGGTGGTGGAGCCGTCCTGGCTCACGGCCTGCACCTCGTACGGGTTGGCCACGGAGGAGATCTGCTCCGCGCCCGGTCCCGACTTCAGCCCGGCGATGATCTTCTCGACCTCGGCCTTGGGGCCGGGGTCGGTGACCTTGACGCCCTCGGGGGCCTTGATGACGATGCGGGCGGTGGCGCCGTCGGCGGCCATTCCCGGGAACTTCTTGTCGAGCAGGTCGAAGGCCCGCTGGGCCTCGGTGCCGGGTATCGAGAACGAGCCGGAGGTGGGGGCGCCCGCCGAGGCCGCGCCGAAGACGGCGGCGAACAGCAGCGCCACCCAGGCGAGGGCGACGAGCCCGCGGCGCCGGAAGGCGCCCCTGCCGAGTCGATAGAGGAAGGTAGCCACGTTGGTGGTGCTCCCGTTCAGGTCGTGGGATGGATCCGGGTGGATCAGGGCGTGGTGAGCCGGCCCGACGACGAGAGCGGCGTGTCAGGAGCAGCAAGGAGGCATGGGGATGCCGGGAAGGGGGACGGGGAGGATCAGACGCCGAGGGCGGGGAAGACCACGGCGTCGATGAAGTCACCGAGGAAGGCCCGGTCCACCGACCGGTCCTCGATCAGCGGGAGCGCGATGAACGCCCCGATGAGCATGTGCGGTACGAAATCCAGGGCCGGGCACCCCGGGGTGATCTCGCCCCGGTCCACCGCGCGCTGCAGCATCACCTGCAGGCCGGTGATCTCCGGGTCGACGAGCAGGTCCCGCAGGGCCTTGTGGAGCTCCGGGCTCTCGTGGACCGCATGGGCCAGGCCCCGCAGCAGTGCGGTGTCCTTGGCCATCTGCGCGTCATCCGAGAGCTCCACCATGCGCGCGAAGTCGCCGCGCAGGCTGCCCGTGTCGATTTCCCGCAGCGAGACGGGCTGCGTACATCGCAGGGCTTTGGCGACCAGCTCCGGCTTGCTCCCCCACTGGCGGTAGAGGGTGGCCTTGCTGGACTTCGTACGGGCGGCGACCGCGTCCATGGTCAGCGCCTCGTAGCCGACGTCACGCAGGAGGTCGAGGACCGCCTCGTGCAGTTCGGCCTGACGTTCGGGCGTGATCCGGCTGCGCCGGGCCGCCATCGCCTCGGTCATGTCCGTGCCTCCCGCCCTTACGCGTTTTTATCGAAACGAAAGCGTTCCGTACACCCTCACCATACCCCGGCCCTCAACGAAACGAAACCGTTCCGTTTCGCTTGAGAGCGTGGCATGGATCACCTGTACGAGTTGCCAGGGCCCCCCGGCACGGAAAGCATTGGGGGGTGAGTCACGACGTCGCGTACCTCCGGTTCCCGCACCTGCACGACGACCTTCTGTGCTTCGCCACCGAGGACGACCTCTGGGTCGCCCCGCTGGTCCCCGACGACCGAACCCCCGGACGGGCCTGGCGGGTCACCGTCGACCGCACCCGGGTCAGCCACCCGCGCTTCTCCCCCGACGGCAAGCAGATCGCCTTCACCACCTGGCGCAGCCTCGACCCCGAGATCCACCTCGTCCCCGTCGACGGCGGCCCCGCCCGCCGGCTGAGCTACTGGGGCGCCACCGACACCCGCGTCTGCGGCTGGACCCCGCCCGACGAGGACGGCCGCAGCGACATCCTGGCCGTCTCCTCGCACGGCCAGCCGTTCTCCTACTTCGCCTGGGCCTACAGCCTTCCCACCGACGGCAGCCCCGGCGGCCGCCTGCCCTGGGGGCCGGTCTCCGACATCCAGGTGCACGCCGAGGACGGCGGCGAGCGGCGCACCCTGCTGCTCACCGGCAAGCCCCCGCACGAGCCCGCGGCCTGGAAGCGCTACCGCGGCGGCGCCACCGGCCGGCTGTTCCTGCACGGCAAGCAGCTGCTGGAGGACATCGAGGGGCACCTCGACGCACCGATGTTCGTGGGCGGGAGGATCGCCTTCCTCTCCGACCACGAGGGCATCGGCAACCTGTACTCCTGCCTGCCCGACGGCACCGACCTGCGCCGCCACACCGACCACGACGAGTTCTACGCCCGGCACGCCTCCAGCGACGGCTCCCGCGTCGTCTACCAGTGCGCGGGGGACCTCTGGCTCGTCGAGTCCCTGGACCCCGGCGCCGTCCCCCGCAAACTCAAGGTCCGGCTCGGGGGGCCGCGCGCGGGCCGGCGTACGTACCAGGTGCCGGCCGCGAGCCACGTCGACTCGCTCTCCGTGGACGCCACCGGGCGGGCCAGCGCGGTCGTGGTGCGCGGCAGCCTGTACTGGCTGACCCACCGCGACGGCCCGGCCCGGACCATCGCCGACACCCCCGGCGTGCGGGTGCGGCTGCCGGAGATGCTCGGCAGCGGCGGGCAGGTCGCCTACGTCACCGACGCCGAGGGCGAGGACGCGATCGAGATCGCCTACCTGCCGCGGGCCTCCGGGGAACGCCGGCCGCGCCGGCTGGCCTCGGGCCAGCTGGGGCGCGTGACCGAACTGCTCTCGGACCCGGAGGGGGAGCGGCTCGCCATCGCCTCCAACGACGGACGGCTGCTGCTCCTCGACGCCACCGAGGAGTCCAACGGCGAGGTCAGCGAGCTGATCCGGTCCATCAACGGACCCGTCACCGACCTGGCCTTCTCCCCCGACGGAACCTGGCTGACCTGGTCGCACCCGGGCGTCGGACGGTCACTGCGACAGATCAAGATGGCCCGGATCTCCGGCCCCGGAGCCCGGACCATCGTGGACGTCACCAACGGCCGCTTCGAGGACGAGAGTCCGGTCTTCACCCGGGACGGGCGCTACCTGGCCTTCCTGTCGTGGCGCGGTTTCGACCCGGTCTACGACGTGCACACCGGCGACCTGTCCTTCCCGCTGGGCTGCCGCCCGTACCTGGTGCCGCTGTCCTCCGCGACCCACTCCCCCTTCGCGCTGTCCGCCGAGGGACGCCCCGCGGCGGGCGGACTCGATCCGGTGGAAGGGGACTCGGGCGACGGCGACGGCGCCGTGACGGTGGAGGTGGAGGGGCTGGAGAGCCGGGTCACCCCCTTCCCGGTGACCGCCTCCAAGTACTCGGCCCTGTACCCGGTGCACGGCGGCGGGCTCGTGTGGCTGCGCTGGCCGATCTCGGGCGCGCTCGGCGAGACATTCGCCAACCCGAACGACATCAGCGGCAAGCCGACGCTGGAGCACTTCGACCTCACCAAGGCCCGCAAGACCGAACTGGCCTCCGGGCTGGACTGGTTCGCGCTCAGCGGCGACGGCACCCGGCTCGTCATCAACGACGACGGCGACCTGCGCGCCGTCCCGGCGACCGAGTCGGGCGACAGCGATTCGACCGTCTACCTGGACCTGCGGCGCATCCTGCACGAGGTGGACCCGGCGGCCGAGTGGCGCCAGGCCTTCGAGGAGGCCGGGCGGATCATCCGCGCGTACTTCTGGGAGCCGAAGATGTGCGGCATCGACTGGGACGGGGTGCTGCGCCAGTACCGGCCCCTGGTCGAACGGGTCGCCTCCCCCGACGAGTTCGCCGACCTGCTGCGCGAGGTCCTCGGCGAACTCGGCACCTCGCACGCCTACGTCTCCCCCGCGCGCCGCAACGAAGGCCCCCCGCACTACCAGCGCGCGATCGGCCTGCTCGGTGCCAACCTCTTCCCCCGGGACGGGGAATGGGTCGTCAGCCGGATCCTGCCCGGCGACTCCTCGGACTCCAAGGCACGCTCCCCGCTGGCGGGCATCGGCATCCGGGAGGGCGCGGTGCTCACCCATGTCGACGGGCGGCCGGTCGACCCGGTGACCGGCCCCTACCCGCTGCTGTCGGCGGCGGGCGGGACCACGGTGGAGCTGACCTTCCAGCCCGCGGAGGGCGAGGGCCGCTCCCGCCGGGTCGCCATCGTGCCGCTGATCGACGAGCGGCCGCTGCGCTACCAGGACTGGGTGTCCAAGCGGCGCGAGGCGGTCCGGGAGATCAGCGGCGGCCGGTGCGGCTACCTCCACATCCCCGACATGGGCGGCTCGGGCTGGGCGCAGTTCAACCGCGACCTGCGGATGGAGATGTCCCGGCCCGCGCTGATCGTGGACGTGCGCGGCAACGCGGGCGGCCACATCAGCGAGCTGGTGGTGGAGAAGCTGACCCGCTCCATCCTCGGCTGGGACCTGACGCGCAACGCCCAGCCGGTCAGTTACGCCTCCAACGCGCCCCGCGGTCCGATCGTGGCGCTGGCCGACGAGGCGACCTCCTCGGACGGGGACATGATCACCGCGGCCTTCAAACTCCTGGGGCTGGGACCGGTGGTGGGCCTGCGCACCTGGGGCGGGGTGGTCGGCATGACCGGCCGGCACACCCTCGGCGACGGCACGGTGATCACGGTGCCGATGAACGCCGCATGGTTCCCGGAGTACGGCTGGTCCGTGGAGAACCACGGCGTGGAACCGGACCTGGAGATCCAGCGCACCCCGCTCGACTGGGCGGAGGGACGGCACGCGCAGCTCGACGACGCCGTGCACCTGGCGCTGGAACTGCTGGAACAGGACCCGGCCCTGCAGCCGCCCGGCTACACGGACGTGCCGGACCGGCGCCGTCCGAAGCTGCCGCCGAGGCCGTAGCGCGGGTGGCGCGGCCGCAGCGCCACCCGGGCCCGTAGCGCTTGGCGCAGCGGCCCGGGTGGCGCAGCGGCCCGGGTGGCGCGAGGCACGCGCGAGGTGGCGCGAGGCACGCGCGAGGGGCGCGATCCGTACGGAACGGATCGCGCCCCTCGGAGCAGCTCGGGCGGCTGCTAGAAGCTGTCGTCGACGTCATCCCACGACTGGCGCGCCGTCTCCGGCTGCTGCGGGCTCGGCTGGCGCGCCGTGTCCGGCCGCTGCGGGCTCTGGGGCTTCTTGCCCTTCTGCGGGGCGGTGCGCTGGGGCGCTTCGTCCTTCGCGCCCTGCGCAGCCCTCTGCGCCCGGTCCCTGAGCTCGCCGGCCTTGTCCTGGAACTGGTCCTTGATACCCATGCTGTTCCCTCCATGAGGGTGTCGGTGGTTGGGCCTCGACCAGACTTGCACGGGCGGACAAAGGACGCATTTCGATCAGTTACTCTGCGTGCGCTCCTTCTCGTCGGCGGCCCCGCCGAGCCCGACAAGCCCCTTGGAAACACCGGCCAGTCGCGGCTCGAAGCGCTTCATCTCGCGCTGCCCGACCGTCGCGATGAGCCCGGGCAGGTACCCGCGCGTGCCCTGCATCCCGCGCAGCCACCACTGCGCGTACACGTGCGCCGAGCGCCGCTCGATGCCCGCGACGATCCGGTCGACGGCAGGACCGAGCGGGTACGTGCGGTTCGCCGGCCACGGCAGCCGGCTGCGCAACTCCCTCATGACCTCGTCCTGGTCGGCGCCGCGCACCATGTCGGTGTCGGTCCAGGAGAGGTAGCCGACGCCGACCTTGACGCCCTTGTAGCCGACCTCGGCGCGCAGGCAGTGGGCGAACGCCTCGACGCCGGACTTGGAAGCGCAGTAGGCGGTCATCATCGGCGCCGGGGTGATCGCGGCGAGCGAGGCGATCTGGAGGAAGTAGCCGCGGCTCTCCATCAGTACGGGCAGGAAGGCGCGGGCGGTGACGGCCCCGCCGATGAGGTTGACCTCGATCACCCGGCGCCAGGCCTCGGGGTCCGAGTCGACGAACGGCCCGCCCGCCGCCACGCCCGCGTTGGCGACGACGATGTCGACCTTGCCGAAGCGCTGCTTGACCTCCTGCGCGACGCGGGCCATGGCCTCGTGGTCGGTGACGTCGGCGTACCAGTGGTCGCTGTCGGTGTGCAGCCGCTCGGAGACCTCCTTGAGGGCCTCCGGCTCCAGGCCGACGAGGGCGATCTTCGCGCCGCGGGCCGAGAGCTTGCGGGCGAGCAGCTCGCCCACCCCGCGGGCGGCGCCGGTGACGACGGCGACCTGGCCTTCCAGACTCCTGCGAGCACTCACGGCGTCTTCTCCTTCTCGGCGGTGTCGAGATACAGCGCGGTCAGCTCGCGCACGGCACGGGTGACGGCCTCGGGCGCCTCGACCGGGGTCATGTGACCCATGCCGGTGAGCTCGGTGAGGCCGACGCAGTTCGGCAGCGCGGCGGCGAGCCCCCGGGCGTGCACGATCGGGGTGAGCCGGTCGGCGGTGCCGCCGATGACGGCCGTGGGCACGGCGAGCCGGGCCACCTCGGCGTCGAGGTCCAGTCCCGCCAGCACCCGGGACCACGCGTGGCGCACCGCGGTGGGGCAGGCGTGGACGATACGGGCGCACGCCTCGACCTTGTCGGGCGCGGAGCCGGGGCCCATGGTGGCGTACTTCAGGATCTTGCGGGCGACGGGCGTGACCGGCCCGAGCGGGGCGCGGGACCCGAGGACCGCGCCGGTGACACGGGTCCGGGCGCGTCCGGCGCGCACCGGCAGGACCTGCGCCTGCGCGACCAGCCGGGCGCTGCCGGTGCTGCACAGCAGCGCGGCGGCGGCGTGCTCGGCGAACTCCGGCCGGCCCGCGGCCGCCATGATCGTCATGCCGCCCATGGAGTGCCCGGCGACGACCGCCCGCTCCGCGGGGGCGAGGGTGGCCTTGAGGACGGCCACCAGGTCGTCGGCGAGGGCGGTGGTGCTGTGCGCCCGGCCGACGGGGCTGCGCCCGTGGCCGCGCTGGTCGTAGGCGATGACCCGGTGGGTGGCGGCCAGCGCCCGTATCTGAGCGGCCCAGAACGCGGTGGAACAGGTCCATCCGTGCGCCAGCACCACGGCCGGCGCCCCCTCGTCCCCGTGCACCTCGACGTGCAGACGGGCTCCGTCGGCGGACACGGCGACGAGCTCGCGCCGCGCGGCGGGCGGGGCGTAGGGCCCGGAGACGACGTGCGTCAACCGGCTCACGCGACACCCTCCGCAGCCCCGTCGGCGTTCGACCCTTCAGCCCCGCCGGCGTGTGAGGCGCGGGGGTCCGGGGACAGCGCCCCCGGCAACGCCGCCGCACCCGCCCCCACCGTGACGGGGACCCGCTCGCGCTCCCCCACCCGTACGACCTCGTACTCGGCAAGGTCGACCGTCCGGGTCTCCTTCCGGAACTCACCCGTCGTACCCGGCCAGACCGTCGTGTTGCGGCCCTGCGCGTCCAGGTACCAGCTGGTACAGCCGCCGGTGTTCCACACCGTCCGCTCCATCCGGGCCTGCACCTGCCGGTTCCACTTGTTCACGGCGGAGGGGCGGGCGGCGAGCGCGGCCTTCCCGCCCAGCATGCCCAGCTGCCGCAGGTAGTCGGCCATGTAGTTGAGCTGCGACTCGATCATCAGGATCATCGAGCTGTTCCCGAGCCCGGTGTTCGGGCCGATGATCGTCATCCAGTTGGGGAAGCCGGCCGCGGTCGCCCCGCGCAGCGACTGCATCCCGTCCTTCCACTCGTCCGCGAGGGTCTTGCCCTCCGCCCCCACCACCCGGTCGGCGATCGGCATGTCCGTGACGTGGAAGCCGGTACCGAAGATGATCGCGTCGACCTCGGTCTCGGTCCCGTCGGCCGCGACCAGGACCGAGCCCCGGACCTCCTTCAGCCCGGAGGCCACCAGGTCCACATTCGTCCGCGCCAGCGCCGGGTAGTACTCGCTGGAGAGCAGGATCCGCTTGCAGCCGATCCGGTAGGACGGCGTCAGCTTGGCGCGCAGCTCCGGGTCCTTGATCGACCGGGCCATGTTGGCCTTCGCGAGCGCCTCGACGAGTCCGAGCTGGTTAGGCCGCTTGGTGAAAGCACTGACCTGGAGCTCCCGGATGCCCCACAGCAGTCCCCGGCGCGCGGCGCGGGTGAAGGGCAGCTGCCGGTGCAGCCAGCGCTCCACCGCGGAGATCGCCCGGTCGGTGCGCGGCATCACCCACGGCGGGGTCCGCTGGAAGAGCGTCAGGCGCTCCACGTCGGGGGCGATGGCCGGCACGATCTGGATCGCGGAGGCCCCCGTACCGATCATGGCGACGCGCTTGCCGCCCAGGTCGTAGTCGTGGTCCCAGCGCGCGGAGTGGAAGACCTTGCCGGGGAATCCGGGGAGCCCCGGCACCTCCGGCAGCTTCGGCTCGGACAGCGGACCGGTCGCCGAGACCACCACGTCGGCGGTCAGCTCGCCCTGTGCGGTCTCGATCTCCCAGCGCAGCTCGTCCGCGTCCCAGCGCATCATCAGGACCTCGGAGTCGAGCCGGATGTGCCGGCGCAGCCCGAAGGTGTCCGCGACGTGCTCCAGGTACGCCCGGATGGCGGGCTGCCCGGAGAAGGTCCGCGGCCAGTCCGGATTCGGCGCGAAGGAGAAGGAGTACAGGTGCGACGGAACGTCGCAGGCACATCCCGGATAGCTGTTGTCCCGCCAGGTTCCGCCGACCGAGTCGGCGCGCTCCAGGACGACGAAGTCCGTGATCCCCTCGCGCCGCAGCCGCACGGCGGCCCCGAGTCCGCCGAATCCGGAGCCGATCACCGCCACTCGTACGTGCTCGCGCCCCTCGCGCCCGCCCTTGCCGCCCATGCCCGCCGCCTTCCGCTCATCCGCAGTTCCAGCCACGCAACGCCGCAACGCACCACACCATCGAAACACTGCCAGCAATCACTGGCACAATCGGGAGGGTAGAGCAGCCCCGTACTCATGGGTAGGGGTCGGACCCGGAAAGTTACTGCCGGTACGCCATAAGGTGCGACTGTGGCGAAGGACGAGACGCAAGCGAAGACGGTGCGCGAGTACCGCACGGAGGAACTGGCCCGGGCGGCCGGCATCCCGGTCCGCACCCTGCGCTTCTACCGCGAGCGCAAACTGCTCGCACCGCCCCGCCGCGAGGGGCGGATCGCCTGGTACGACGACCACCACCTGGCCCGGCTGCGCACCATCGCCGCCCTGCTGGAGCGCGGCCACACCCTCGGCGGCATCGCCGAGCTGACCGCCGCCTTCGAGAACGGCCGCGACGTCGGCCAGCTCGGCGAGCTGCTCGGCATCGGCTGGTCGGAGGAGACCCCGGTGCGGCTCACCCCGGAGGCCCTGGCCGACTACTTCGAGGGCGAGGTCACCCCGGAGAACCTGGCGGCCTCCCTGGACCTCGGCTACGTCGCCGTCGACGGCGACGCGATCGTGCACGTCAGCCGGCGCCTGCTGGACGTCTCCTCGGCCCTGGTCCGCGAGGGCGTGCCGCTGGCGGCGGTCCTGGAGACCGGCCGCCGCGTCCGCGAGCACGCGGACGCGATGGCCCTGCTGTTCACCGAGCTCATATCGACCCACATCGCACAGGACGCGCTCACCCGGCTGCGCCCGCTGGCCAAGAGCGTGGTCGAGGCCGAGCTGACGATGGCGATGGACCGCCTCCTGGCCTCCGCCGCCGGTTCCGCCGGTCCTGCCGGTCCTGCCCGTCAGGAACCCAGCGCACCCAGCTCGTAGACGACGGTCACGGGCGCGTGGTCGGACCAGCGCTCGGGGTGCGTCTCGGCCCGCTCCACGAACGCCTTCACGGCCCTGCCGGCCAGCCCGGGGGTCGCCACCTGGAGGTCGATGCGCCAGCCGGCGTCGTTGTCGAAGGCCCGCCCCCGGTAGGACCACCAGGAGTACGGCCCCTCCGTGTCGGGGTGCAGCTCCCGCACCACGTCCACGTACCCGGCGTCCGCGTACACCTTCCCGAGCCACTCGCGCTCCTCGGGGAGGAAGCCCGCGTTCTTCCGGTTCGTCTTCCAGTTCTTGAGGTCGGCCTCCTGGTGGCAGATGTTCCAGTCACCGCACACCACGACCTCGCGGCCGTCGGCGGCGGCCCGCACCTTCAGCGCCGCCAGGTACGGCAGGAACTCCGCCATGAACCGGTACTTCTCGTCCTGCTTCTCCGTCCCGGCCTCGCCCGAGGGCAGGTAGAGGCTGGCCACGGTCACACCGGGGAGATCGATCTCCAGATACCGCCCGGCGGTGTCGAATTCCTCACTGCCGAACCCGACCTGCACCCGCTCGGGCGCGCGGCGCGTGTAGAGCGCGACCCCGGCCCGCCCCTTGGCCGCGGCCGGCGCGAAGACGGTGTGCCAGCCCTCGGGAGTCCGGACCTCCTCCGGAATCTGCCCTTCCTCGGCCCGTACCTCCTGGAGGCAGACCACATCGGCGTCGGAACCCTGGAGCCACGCCCCGAAGCCCTTCTTGGCGGCAGCGCGGATCCCGTTCACATTCACGGACGTCACAGTGATCAAAACTTGCCTCCCACATCGCACAAAACGGGAGCAGCCTACTCGGGGGTGACCTCCCCCGGCTTTTCCGTCTCACGGGCGGATGGTTCCGTTCCGTACGATATTCAGATGTCTCACCGGATCCAGCTCCGCACCGTGCCGTACGACCACCCGGACGCGGTCAAACTCAACGACCAGGTCCAGCTCGAGTACCAGGAGCGGTACGACGGTGAGGGCGACGTCACCTTCCTGGACCCGGCGATGTTCGCCGCACCGCACGGCCTGTACCTCCTGGCGTACGACGCCACGGACACCCCGGTGGCGAGCGGCGGCTGGCGCAGCCAGGACGAGAACGACGAGGGCTACTCGGACGGCGACGCCGAACTCAAGCGCATGTACGTCGTCCCGGATGCCCGCGGCCTGGGCCTGGCCCGCCGGATCCTGGCGGTCCTGGAGGAGGACGCCCGCGCGGCGGGCCGCCTGCGGATGGTCCTGGAAACGGGCGACCAGCAGCCGGAGGCGATAGCCCTCTACCTCTCCTCCGGCTACACCCCGTCCCCCAAATTCGGCCACTACCGCTTCCACGCCTCCAGCCGCTGCATGGCCAAGCCCCTGAAATCCAGCCCCGCCGGCGTTTGAGGCGATCCTTCAGCCCCGCCGGCGTTTGAGGCGCGGGGGTCCGGGGGCAGCGCCCCCGGCAACGGCGCCGCACCCGCCCCCTACCGCGGGAGCCAGACGGCCCGGTCCGCCCCCCACCGCGACGGCCCCACCCCCCACTCCCCGAAGGGACTGGCGGCGTACCGCAGCACCCCGTACCCCGACCCCGTCTCCCTCAGCCACGGCCCCGCCGCATACCCCCCGCCCAGCCCCCCGCCGGCCGCCGGCCCACCGCCGGACTCCGACCCCCCACCGGAGCCCGACCCCCCGCCGGCCAACCCCCGCACCAGCCACGACCCCGTCCCCGCCAGCGAGAACCGCAGCCCCCGCCCACCCCCCTCCGCCAGCGCCCTCAGCACACCGGCCGCCACGAGATACCCCGTCCCGTGGTCCAGCGCCTGCGCCGGCAGCACCCCCGGCACACCGTCCACCCCGCACCGCGCGGCGATCCCGTACCCCGCCTGCACCAGCGAGTCGAACCCCCGCCGCCCCGCCCACGGCCCCCGCCACCCCCACGCGCACAGCTCGGCCACCACCAGCCCGGGCCTGCGCTCCAGCAGCTCCCGCGCGCCGAGCCCGTGGCGTTCCAGCGCCCCCGGCCGGTACCCCGTCACCACCACGTCGGCTTCGGCCAGCAGCCCCTCGAAGACCGCCCGGTCGTGCGCCCGCCCGAGGTCCAGCCGCGCCGACCGCTTCCCGAACCCGGTGTCCGCGTACGCGTCGTCCGCCTCCGGCAGCCCCGGCGGGTCGATCCGCAGGACGTCCGCCCCCAGCACCCCGAGCGTCCGCGTCGCGACGGGCCCGGCGATGACCCGGGTCAGGTCCAGCACCCGCACCCCGGCCGCAGGCCGGCCCTCCGGGGCCCGCCCGAGCGCCCGTCCCCGTACCCCGGTTTCCCGTACGGCCTCGACCAGCGGCTGCGGCTCCCCGTACTCCCGGGCGACGGCGACGGCCAGCCCGCCCCGCGCGTACACGAGCTCCTGCACCTCGACGGCCGCCCGCCCCGCCACCGCGGCGCGCAGCGCCTCCGGTGTCGAGGACGGCAGCCGGAGCGCCCGTACCAACGCGGCTTCGTGATGCGGGTAGTTGGCGTGCGTGCGGACCCAGCCGTCCGCCGCCTGCCAGAAACCGGACAGCGGGGCGAAGGTGACGGGCACCCGGCCCTCGACCCGCAGATGCCGTTCGCTGACGAACGCCGTCGCCACGGCGCCTTCGTCCACGACGAGGCGAAGGGCGTCCCCCGACGCGCCCCCGTCCCGCACTGCGGCCAGCTCCGCCGCGGCCAGCCCGCACACTCCGACGGTTGCCCGCGCCAATTCCCCTACCGGCAGCGGCCCTTCCCCGAGATCACCGACCCCGGTGTACCGCACCCGCTCCACGAGCTCCGGTGCGCCGCCAAGGGCCGCCCAGGCCTGGGCCGTTCCACTGTCCCGCTCATCACCGATCGTCATGAGGCCATGATTTCCCGCCCCTTTCCCGCACGGACCTGAAGTGGGTTCCCCGTTCCCCTCATGCTCACGGCGGGCGGCCGCGAAGTCAGCGGGAAGGAGGGAGGATGATCGTGCATTGCGCAAACCAGCAGGGTGGACACATGTGCAGGGAACCGGACACGATCGGCGCGGGTACGACCACGGAGGGCGGTGGGGGCGAGATCTGCCCGGACGGCCTCCAGTACTACGCGCAGTCCCTGCGGGGGCGCGCGCCCTCCGGCCCCTGTCCCCCGTGTCTGCTCGACCTGGGACTCGTCCGGCGGCTGCCCGACGGCAGCTTCGTCCCCGTTCCGCCCCGGCTCGCGGCCGGTGAGCACGTGGACCGGCTGGAGCGGGCCATCGAGGAGAAGAGGAACGCCCTGCAGGCCGTCCGCTCCTCGATCTCCCGGGCCCAGGAGGTCTATCTGGACAGTTACGCCCGCACGGACGCGCATCCGGTCCGCGCGCTCTACGGCGCGGGCACCATCGCCGCGGCCCTCTCCGCGGCCGTCCACGCCTGCCGGGACGAACTGCTGACCGCCCAGCCGGGCGGCGCACGCCCGCAGGACCTTTCGACCGGCTGATCGTCTGCGACCGCAGGATCGCCTTCGTCCCCGATCCGGGCGCGGTGCGCAGCGACGTCGCCCTGGCCATCGAGCATCCCGGGGTCGTCCGCTACCTCGCCGGCATCTTCGACCACGCCTGGCAGCGCGCCTCGCCGCTGCGCGACGTCCGCCCCGCCGGCCCCGGCGGGCTGCCGGCCCCGCTCGCCTACCTCATCGCCCGGAGCGACTTCCTGGAGGACGCGCAGCCAACGCAGCCCTGAGCAAGCCCGCTTCACCTCGCCCGGCCCGCCCCTCGGACAGGGCCCACCGGGAATGCGCGGGAATGCAGAAGATCCCGCCCGATCTTGCGATCGGACGGGATCTTCATTGTCTGTGGACCTGTGGGGATTTGAACCCCAGACCCCCTCGATGCGAACGAGGTGCGCTACCAGACTGCGCCACAGGCCCTTGCGACGTGTGAAACATTAGCATCCCCGCGCGGGTGCTCCAAAACCGATATCCCGGAGCGTCCGCGCAGGTCACCGATCACTCGTTCGCGGCGCGCGGGCGGTCGTCGCTCTCGTACTGGTCGAACAGCGGAGTGCGGCCGCCGCCCTGGCCGCGCGGGCGCGGAGTGGTCTGGGGCTTCGGGTCCGGCTTGGGGGCCGCGGGCTGGGCGCGCAGGCGGGGCTCCGTCGGCTCGGCCGTGCTCGACCGGGTCGCGCTCCAGGCGTCCGGCGTCGCGGGGCCGGTGGCGCGGGGGGCGACCGGGGCCGTCACGTACGTCGGCAGCGGGACCGGGACCGGCTCCCAGCTGTCACCGCGGGCGGGGCCGCGTTCGCGCTCGCGCTGCTGGTCCACCCACTCCGCGTGGTCGGTCTGCTCGACCAGCGCGCGCCGCCCGGCCTCCTGCGGGGAGACCGGTGGCGCGGGGTCCGGTTCGGCGCCCGCGGTCACGCCCGGGCTTCCGGTGGACTCGGGCTCGCGGCGGCGCGGGCGGTTCTCCCGCAGCTGTCGCGCGGCCGCCTCGGCGCGCCGGCGGTCCATGGTGAACTCGTAGCGCCGTCGCTCCTGGACCCGCAGGTGCACGATGTACGTGCTCAGCAGCAGGGCGGGCACGGCGGGGGCCCACAGGTAGCGCAGTCCGCCCACCGCCGCGACGACCGCGCCGAGGGTGAAGACCAGGAAGAGGAGTGCGGTGGTGCGCCGGCGGCGTGCGAGGACCTGGAGGCGCTGTTCGCGCCGGGCCCGCTCCGCGCGCTGCTCCCGTTCGGCGGCGGCCGGTCTCGGCTCCGCCCTGGTCGGGGGCACGACGAAGGCCCGGGCGTCGGCGTCGACGGAATTCACCGTTTCCGTCGCGGCGTCCGGGTCCGCGTGGGGCTGGGGCCCCGCCTCCTCGTCACCGCGCTCACGCAGCCCCTTGGCGTAACGGCGCTCCATTCCCGCCCGGCCGGAAAGCAGCCGAATGGCGGTGGAGAAGCGTTCCGTCGGACGAGCCTCGTTCAGCTCGTCCTGCCTCCGGAGCCACATGGGCACCAAGTAGGCGGCCCAGGCCCCGACAATGACTGCGTAGATGAGGCCGCTGCTGCTCACACCTCACACCGTAGAGGGGCGCGGGCGAGGGGATCGGCCAATTGGGCCGGTGTGTCGCGCGATCTCGCTGATATCACGGACTTTTTTTGTGATTCTTCGGATCAGGTTATGGATGAATCGGCGACCGACGACCTTCAATTCGAACAGATATTCGCTTATCGTTTCGACGGTCCCCTATTTCGGCGGGGACTGCGAGTGGCGGGCCCGGTGCCAGCGGCGCAGCAGCCCCTCCGGCACCTCCTCCACCGTGATCGCGTAGACGAGGTGGTCGCGCCAGGCCCCGTCGATGTGGAGGTAGCGCGGCCGCAGCCCCTCCTCGCGCAGGCCCAGCTTCTCCACGACCCGCCGGCTCGGCCCGTTCTCGGGGCGGATGCACACCTCGATCCGGTGCAGGCCGACCTTCCCGAAGCAGTGGTCGATCGCCATCGCGACCGCCGTCGGCATCACGCCGCGGCCCGCCACGTCGCGGTCCACCCAGTAGCCGACGTGCGCCGCGCACATCGAGCCCCAGGTGATGCCGGCGACCGTCAGCTGGCCCACCAGCCGGCCCTGGTACTCGATGACGAAGGGCAGCATCCGGCCCGCGTTCGCCTCCGCCCGCAGGTGGCGGACCATCTGGCGGTACGTGGGCCGCTGGATCACCGGCCCCCACGGCGCGGGCGGCGGAATCGTGGCCTCCCACGGCCGCAGCCAGTCGCGGTTGCGCTGGTTGACCTCGCGCCAGTCCTTCTGGTCCCGCAGTTTTATCGGCCGGAGCGTGACATCGCCGTCCGTCAGGACGACCGGCCAGGAGGGGCCGTTCAGCTCGAGCTCCCGGAAGGTCCCGCCGGTCTGGGGTGGTCCCCGCCCCGGATCTGGTCCACGGCGTGCGGCAGGACGCGGGACAGGACGGCCAGGCCGTCGCGCACCCCGCCCGTCGAGCCCGGAAGGTTGACGACGAGGGTGTGTCCGGCCACGCCCGCCAGGCCCCGGGACAGGGCCGCGGTCGGCACCTTCGCCAGGCCTTCGGCGCGGATGGCCTGCGGGATGCCCGGGATCTCGTAGTCCAGCACCCGCGCCGTGGCGTCCGGGGTGCGGTCCGTCGGCGAGATGCCGGTCCCGCCGGTGGTCAGGATGACGTCGTACCCGGCGGCCACGCCCTCGCGCAGCGCCTGCTCGACGGGATCGCCGTCGGGGACGACCCGCGGGCCGTCCACCGTGAAGCCGAGCTTCTCCAGCGCCTCGGCCAGCAGCGGGCCGCCCTTGTCGGCGTACACGCCCTGCGAGGCCCGGTTCGAGGCCGTGACGACCAGGGCCCTGCCCAGCGGCGCGGCCGCGCGCTCGGGGTGCCCGGGCTCGGCCGCGGGCTGCGGGTGCGCGGCCGGGGAATCGCCGGCCGCGGCGTGGTGGCTGTGCACCTCGCCGCCGCGCGGGGGGTTCACGAGCGCGCCCAGTCGCCGGACTTGCCGCCGGTCTTCTCCTCCACCCGGACGTCCGTGATGACCGCGCCCTTGTCGACCGCCTTGACCATGTCGATCACGGTGAGGCCGGCGACCGCGACGGCGGTCAGCGCCTCCATCTCGACGCCCGTGCGGTCGGTCGTCTTCACGGTGGCGAGGATCTCGACGGCGTCGTCGGCGACCCGCAGGTCGACCTTCACGCCCGAGACGGCCAGCGGGTGGCACAGCGGAATCAGGTCGGGGGTCTTCTTCGCCCCCATGATCCCGGCGATCCGCGCGGTGGCGAGGGCGTCGCCCTTGGGCACGCCCTCGCCGCGCAGCAGCTCGATCACCCGGGGGGAGACGAGGACGCGTCCACTGGCCCGCGCCGTCCGGGTGGTGACGTCCTTCCCGGAGACGTCGACCATCCGGGCCGCGCCGGCCTCGTCGATGTGGGTGAGCCTGCTCTCGGTACTCATTGCTGCGCCGCTCCGCTCTGGGCCCCGGGGGGGGGCCTGTGTGGTGCGACACACGCTACCCGTACCGGCCGGACTTCAGCTGAGCAGTACCACTTCCAGCTCGGTCCCCGGCTCCACCGAGGTGACGTCCTCCGGGACCACCATCAGCGAGTCGGCGTGCGCCAGCGCGGCGATCAGGTGGGAGCCCGATCCGCCCACCGGGCTGACCGTGCCGCTCTCGGCGTCGTACGCGCCGCGCAGGAACTGGCGGCGGCCGGCCGGGGAGCCGAGCGCCTTGTCGGCCTTCAGCACGGCCCGCACGCTCGGCCGCCGGACCTCGGACTCCGGCAGCCCCATGAGGGCACGGATCGCGGGACGCACGAACAGCTCGAAAGAGACGTACGAGGAGACCGGATTGCCGGGCAGCGCCAGCAGCGGGGTGTGGTCAGGGCCGATCACTCCGAAGCCCTGCGGCTTGCCGGGCTGCATGGCGAGCTTGCGGAAGTCGATCCCGCTCCCCACCGCGTCCCCGGAGGCCGCGTCGCCCGAGCCGACGGAGGACAGCGCCTCCTTGACCACGTCGTACGCGCCGACGCTGACCCCGCCGGTGGTGACCAGCAGGTCGGCCCGGATCAGCTGGTCCTCGATGGTGGAGCGCAGGGTGTCGGCGTCGTCCGCGACGGCGCCGACCCGGTAGGCGATGGCCCCGGCGTCCCGCGCGGCCGCGGCCAGCGCGAAGCTGTTGGAGTCGTAGATCGTGCCCGCGGTGAGCGCCTCGCCGGGCTGGACCAGCTCGCTGCCGGTGGACAGGACCACCACGCGCGGGCGCGGCCGCACCCGTACGGTGCCGCGCCCGATGGCGGCCAGCAGGGCGATCTGCGGCGGCCCGAGGACCGTGCCGGCCGCCAGCGCCAGGTCACCGGCCTGTACGTCGCTGCCGCGCGCTCGGACGTGGGCGCGGGCCTCGGCGGCGCGGTGCACCCGTACCTCGCCGCTCGCGTGCTCGGGGGCGGCGCTGGCCGGGCTCATGCCCGCGGCCGCGCCGCCGCCCGTGCCGCCGTCGGTCCACTCGACCGGTACGACGGCTTCCGCGCCGGGCGGCAGCGGGGCGCCGGTCATGATCCGGGCGGCCTCGCCGGGGCCCACGGTGGGCAGCTCACCGCTGCCCGCCGCGACGTCCCCGATGACCGCCAGCACCGCGGGGAACTCCTCGCTCGCACCCTGGACGTCGGCCGTGCGGACGGCGTAGCCGTCCATGGAGCTGTTGTCGAAGGGCGGGAGGGCGACGGGCACGGTGACGTCCTCGACCAGGACACAGCCCTGGGCGTCGAGCAGCTGGAGCTCGATGGGCTCCAGCGGCCGGACGGTCGCGAGGACGTCCGCGAGGTGCTCGTCCACGGACCACAGACGGTGGCCGGTGTCCTGCGGTGCGGAACTGCTCAAGGTGCTACATCTCCTCCGTGACGTAACGGTGAAGCCAGGTGCGGAACTCCGGTCCCAGGTCCTCACGCTCGCACGCGAGGCGGACGATGGCCCGGAGGTAGTCGCCGCGGTCCCCGGTGTCGTAGCGACGGCCCCGGAACACCACGCCGTGCACCGGACCGCCGACGCTCTCGTCGGCGGCCAGCTTCTGCAGGGCGTCGGTGAGCTGGATCTCCCCACCGCGGCCCGGCTCGGTCTCCCGCAGTATGTCGAAGATCGCGGGGTTGAGGACGTAGCGTCCGATGACCGCGTAATTGCTGGGGGCGTCCTCGGGCTCCGGCTTCTCGACGAGTCCGGTGACGCGGACCACGTCCTCCTCGTCCGTGGCCTCGACGGCGGCGCAGCCGTAGAGGTGGACGCTGGACGGGTCGACCTCCATGAGCGCGATGACGGTGCCGCCGGTGCGGGCGTAGATGTCGGCCATCTGACGCAGCAGCGGGTCGCGCGGGTCGATGAGGTCGTCGCCGAGCAGGACGGCGAAGGGCTCGCGGCCGACGTGCGGCTCGGCGCAGAGCACGGCGTGGCCGAGGCCCCGCGGGTCGCCCTGGCGGACGTAGTGCATGGTGGCGAGGTCGCTGGATTCCTGGACCTTCTTCAGCCGGTCGTCGTCGCCCTTGGCGATCAGAGCCGACTCCAGCTCGTAGTTCCGGTCGAAGTGGTCTTCCAGCGGACGCTTGTTACGCCCAGTGATCATGAGGACGTCGTCGAGTCCTGCCGCCACGGCTTCCTCGACCACGTACTGGATGGCCGGCTTGTCCACAACCGGGAGCATTTCCTTCGGGGTCGCCTTGGTCGCGGGAAGAAAGCGCGTACCGAGGCCAGCGGCCGGGATCACGGCCTTCTTGATCACGGGGTGCAACATAGTCATGGCCCGAACGATAGTGGGTCCAGCTGAACGCCAGAGTAGATCGTCGTTGGTAGATCCATTTTTGCCCCGATTCACAAGGATATTTGATTCCGTCGTGGCGCCACACACACCCACCCCCTCCGCCAAGGCCGAGCTCCGCCGGGAACTCCTCGCCGCACGCCGCGCCTTGTCCCCCGACACCTGCCGCACGGCGGCCGACGCACTCGCCGTCAGGGCCTTGGAACTGCCCGAACTGGCCGGTGCCCGCACGGTGGCGGCCTACGTCTCGGTCGGCACCGAACCCGGCACCCGCGCTCTGCTCGACGCCCTGCGCGCGGCCGGCAAGCGGGTACTGCTCCCGCTGCTGCTGCCCGACAACGACCTCGACTGGGCCGCGTACGAGGGCCCGCAGAGCCTCGCCGAGGCCGCCCACCCGGGGAAGATGCGGCTGCTGGAGCCGACCGGACCGGCGCTCGGACCGGACGCGGTGACCGGGGCCGACGCCGTGCTGCTGCCCGGCCTCGCGGTGGACGGGCGCGGCATGCGGCTCGGCCGCGGCGGGGGCTCGTACGACCGCGTCCTGGCGCGGCTGGAGCGCGCCGGGGCGCACCCCGCGCTGGTCGTGCTCCTCTACGACGACGAGGTGGTCGCGCGGGTCCCGGAGGAACCGCACGACCACCCCGTTCAGGCGGTGGCGACCCCGTCAGGGGTACGCCGCTTCAGCTCGTGACGCCGTGGCGCCATGACGCCCGCGTGACGCCTAGGACCGCTCGGGCATGAGGGTCAGGGTGTCGACGGTGGCCTTGTCGACGGCGTCCTTGCCGAAGGGCCACTCCAGCAGCTCACCCTTGGCCCACATCGTCGTCTGGTCCGTGTAGTGCGCGTTGTACGCGTGCCCGGAGGCGCCCGTCAGGTTGATCCAGCGCGACTTGTCGAGCTCGTTGAGGTTCACGACCATCCGCATCGAGGGCACCCAGGTGACCCCGTACCCGCTGGAGGCGTTCCAGCCGGTCGCGTTGACCGTGGCCTCGCCGCCGCCCAGGTCCCACGGGCCGCGGTTGAGGAGCCACTGCATGAAGCCGGGGCCCTCGGTGCCGATCGTCTGGTTCTTCAGCGTCAGCTGGTGCAGGCGGCCCCAGCTCCAGGTGGACTGGTCCTTGCCGAGCTTGGCGGTCAGCTCCCAGCGGGCGTCGGCCATGGCCCGCGCGAACAGCTCGTCACGGGTGGTGGTGGCCGGCTTGTTCAGGCCCTTGGCCGGCACGCTCCACCACTGCGACTTCTCGTCCTTGACCAGGCGGCGGACCACCTCGAACCAGCGGTCGCCGCCGTCGGGCTGCGCCGAGTCGGCGTCGCGGGTGCCGCACTCGCGGACCGTCTTGGCGAGGTCGTCGGCCGGACCGGTGCCGTTGCCCAGGACGTTCATGCAGCTGCCCTCGATCCGCAGCTCCTTGGGCATCTTGTCGCCGAAGGACAGCTTGAGGATGTTGCGCCAGACCGCGTTGAAGTAGGCGGCGGCCGCCGAGTCGGGCTCCTGCGTGTAGTTCCAGCCGTCCAGCAGCTTCTGGGCGGCGCGCACACCCGGGTCCGAGACCTCGATCTTCGCCAGCATCGGGGTCAGCAGCGCGGCGATCTCGCTGCTGTTGTCCATCTGCATGGTGCGCATGTCGTCGGTCGAGATCTTGCCGCCGTCCTTGATCTTTGCCTCGATGAGGTCGTTGATCCGCTGGCTGCGTGCGCCGTATCCCCAGTCCGTGGTCAGCAGGTGCGGGTACTTGCCCGCGCCGCTCCCGCCCTCCGCGACGGCCTGGTTGGCGGTGACGATGTAGCCGCGCGACGGGTTCTGGTCCCAGGGCAGCTCGTTCTGCGGGATGTAGCCCGCATTGCTGTCCCGGCCGCCCTTCCAGGCGTACTTGGAGTCCCAGCCGGGGGCGGGCATCCTGCCGTCGCCCTGGCCGCGCACCGGGATGCGGCCCGGGGCCTGGTAGCCGATGTTGCCGTTGGTGTTCTTGTTGTCGGCGTAGATCAGGTTCTGCGAGGGGACCTCGAAGTCGGCGGCCGCCTTGCGGAAGTCCTCGAAGGTCTTGGCACGGTCGAGCTTGAAGACCGCGTCCATGGACTTGCCCGGGTCCAGCGCGGTCCAGCGCAGGGCGATGGCGTAGCCGTCGCCGCGGTCGGGGGCGGAGCTGGCCACGGGGGCGCGGTCGCCGACCGTGCCGAGCTCCTCACTTCGGTCGGAGACGAGCGGACCGTTGTTGGTGATGCGGACGGTGATCTTCTTGCTGGCGCCGCCCGCGACCTTGATGACCTCTTCACGCGTGGTGAAGGGGAGCACCTTGTTGTCGTAGACGTAGCCCTCGGGCTTGACCTGCTCCAGGTAGAGGTCGGTGACGTCGGCGCCGAGGTTGGTCATGCCCCAGGCGATGTCGGCGTTGTGGCCGATGACCACGCCGGGCATGCCCGAGAAGGTGTAGCCGGCCACGTCGTACTGGCACTGGGGCGAGACCGTGCGGCAGTGCAGGCCCATCTGGTACCAGACCGAGGGCAGCTGCGGGGACAGGTGCGGGTCGTTCGCGAGCAGCGGCTTGCCGGTGGTCGTGTACTTGCCCGAGATCACCCAGGAGTTCGAGCCGATGCCGCTGCCGTTGGGGCCGAGGATCGCGGGGACCCGGTCCAGGGTGTCGGAGAGGGCCGACAGCTGGGTCCGCAGGCCCACGGTCGCACCCTGGGCGGTGGCGTTGCCGGCGAGGCCGGTGGCGGTGCCGGCGGTGCCCGTGCCCGTGGAGGCCTGGGAGCCGAGGGCGGCGCCGCCCGAGCCGGTGCCGGTGCCGGATCCGCTGCCGCTGCCCGATCCGCTGCCCGCGGAGCCGGAGCCGCCGGTGCCCTGGGGGGTGTACTTGCCGCCCTCGACCTTGCCGCCCTCGACGACCGGCTTGTTCCGGTCGAAGGGGTACGGCGGGTAGAGCTCGTCGATCTGCTGCTGCGAGAGCTTGGTCGACATCAGCGCGCGGTCGATCTCGTCCTGCATGTTGCCGCGCAGGTCCCAGGCCATCGCCTTGAGCCAGGCCACGGAGTCCACCGGGGACCACTGCTCGGGCTGGTAGTCGCCGCTGAGCTTGAGGGCGGCGTGCTCGACGGAGAGGTCCTTGCCGGACTTGCCCTTGAGGTAGGCGTTGACCCCATCGGCGTAGGCCTGCAGGTACTTCTTCGTCTCGGCCGAGAGCTTGTTGGCGTACTCCTCCTCCGCGACCTGGCGCCAGCCCAGCGTGCGCAGGAAGGCGTCGGCCTCGACCTGGCCGGAGCCGAACATCTCCGAGAGCCGCCCGGAGGTCATGTGCCGGCGGACGTCCATCTCCCAGAACCGGTCCTGCGCGTGCACGAAGCCCTGCGCGCGGAAGAGGTCGTCGTCGTTGTCGGCGTAGAGCTGGGGAATGCCGTGGGCGTCGCGCTTGACTTCGACGCTTCCGGTCAGGCCCGGCACCTTGAGGGAGCCGGTCGTCTGGGGGAAGGAGGCGCGCACGCTGTCCACGCTCCAGTACGCCCCGTAGCCCAGGCCCGCGAGGAGCGCCAGGACCAGCACGAGCACGATCAGACGGGCGCGTCGTCCCTTCTTCTTGACGGGAGGAGCGGTTTCGTTGGCGGGCATCGCTGTCCTTAGAGGGGCAGGGTGGTCCTGGGAGTGCTGGGAGCAACCATAGGCGCAGGACCCTCTTCGTTGATCCGCCAGGGGTCGAGGAGCTGAGGACAGGGGCGAACAGGCGTTTCACAATGTGGTTATCGCGTAAAGGGCGCGTCAAAGATTAGGTAAGGTAACGAACTACTTGCCGAACTTGCCGCCGGGAGGATCGATCCGCCGGGCGCATCGAGGAGGGCCGCCCGCTGACTGTCCACACGCTGAATGAGCTCTTGCTGGTCTGCTCGCTCGTGCTGCTCGTCGCCGTGGCGGCGGTGCGCGTCTCGTCACGCAGCGGCCTCCCCAGCCTGCTCATCTACCTCGGCATAGGCATCGCGATAGGCCAGGACGGCATCGGCAACGTCGTCTTCGACAACGCCGAGCTGACCCAGGTCATCGGCTATGCCGCGCTCGTCGTGATCCTCGCCGAGGGCGGTCTGGGCACCAAGTGGAAAGAGATCAAGCCGGCGCTGCCGGCCGCGATCATGCTGTCACTGGTGGGCGTGGCGATCAGCGTGGGCGTGACGGCGGCGGGGGCGCACTACCTGGTCGGGCTGGAGTGGCGCCAGGCCCTGCTGATCGGCGCGGTCGTCTCCTCGACCGATGCGGCGGCCGTCTTCTCCGTGCTGCGCAAGGTCCCGCTCCCCTCCCGGATCACGGGTGTCCTGGAGGCCGAGTCCGGTTTCAACGACGCACCCGTCGTCATCCTGGTGGTGGCCTTCGCGACCGTCGGCCCGGTGGACGACTGGTACGTGCTGCTCGGCAAGATCGCGCTGGAGCTGGCCATCGGCGTCGCGATCGGCCTGACGGTCGGCTTCCTCGGCGCCTACGGCCTGCGGCACGTGGCACTGCCCGCCTCCGGCCTCTACCCGATCGCCGTGATGGCCATCGCGATCACGGCGTACGCGGCCGGCGCGATGGCGCACGGCTCCGGCTTCCTCGCGGTGTACCTGGCGGCGATGGTGCTCGGGAACGCCAAGCTCCCGCACTGGCCGGCCACCCGGGGGTTCGCCGACGGGCTCGGCTGGATCGCCCAGATCGGCATGTTCGTGCTGCTGGGCCTGCTGGTCACCCCGCACGAGCTGGTCCACGACTTCTGGCCCGCCGTGGTCATCGGGCTGGTGCTGACGATGGTGGCGCGGCCCCTGGAGGTCTTCGTCAGCCTGCTGCCCTTCCGGATTCCCTGGCAGGAGCAGGCCCTGATGTCGTGGGCGGGCCTGCGCGGAGCCGTGCCCATCATCCTGGCGACCATCCCGATGGTCTCCGGGATCGAGGGCAGCGAGCGCGTCTTCAACATCGTCTTCGTCCTGGTCGTCGTCTACACCCTGGTCCAGGGGCCGACCCTGCCCTGGCTGGCGCGCAAGCTGAACCTCGGGAAGGGCGAGGAGACCGCGTCCGACCTCGGCATCGAGTCGGCGCCGCTGGAGAAGCTGCGCGGACACCTGCTCTCCTTCGAGATCCCGCCGACCTCGCGGATGCACGGCGTGGAGGTGAGCGAGCTGCGGCTGCCGCCGGGGGCCTCGGTCACCCTGGTCGTCCGGGACGCGAAGAGCTTCGTACCACTGCCGTCGACCGTGCTGCGGCGCGGGGACGAGCTGCTGGTGGTGGCCACGGATCCGGTACGGGACGCGGCGGAGGCGCGGCTGCGGGCGGTGGCCCGGGGCGGCAAGCTGGCGGGATGGCTGGGCACGGGCGAGAACGGATCCGGGCCATCCGGTTCACCGGGTTCACGTCGAGGCCCCGGTTCCCATTAGAGCGGCGTTCTAATTCGGCCAATTTAGGCGCCTTATGCCCGCTTTTATCCCCATTTCTAAGCCTCTCGCGTGCAAAGCTCCCGTTAATCGCAGGTGAAGACACGGCTTGTCACCGTAATCACAGGGCGTGGTAGAGGCTTCCCCTGTACGATGAAGGCACAACAGATCGAACCAACTCTGCCTGACGCAGAGCTGGCGCGACCGCAAAGCGGCCGTGGCTCCCTCCCGCAGTGGGTGCCCAGGTATCACTCGGTTCTGCGCAAGAGGACAGCTCTCGGGGCTCCCACATGTACGGGTGCGGCCGCTCACAAGGCGGAGCACCGCCCGCAGACGGGGACGCTCTACCAGGCAGCGGAAAGGCCAGGCCGTGACATCCGCGGTCACGACCGACAAGTCCGCCCGCCCCGGCTACGGGAAGCTCCTGCGCACGCCCGGCGCCCTCGGCTTCGTACTCCCCGGCTTCGCAGCCCGACTCCCCTTCGGCATGCTGACCATCAGCATCCTGCTGCTGGTCCAGCACACCACCGGTTCCTACGGCAGCGCCGGCATCGTCGCCGCCGTCACCGGCGTCTCCATGGCGCTGTCCGCGCCCCTGATGGGCATCTTCACCGACCGCCTCGGCCAGAGCGCCGTCCTGCTGCCCGTGGTCCTCGCGCACGCCGCCGCCGTCAGCGGCCTGACCGCGCTCGCCCTGCTGGGGGCGCCGGTCTGGGCCCTGGCACTGGCCGCCGTACCCGCCGGCGCCTCGGTGCCGCAGGTCGGACCGATGGTCCGGGCGCGCTGGGCCGCCAAGCTGGAGGGCTCGCCCCTGCTGCCGACGGCCGCCGCCTTCGAGTCCGTCACCGACGAGTTCACCTTCGTCGTCGGCCCGGTCCTGGCGACCGCGCTGTGCACCGGCGTCCACCCGGCGGCCGGCCTGGCCACCGAGGCCACGCTGACGCTGCTCGGCGGTCTGCTCTTCGCGGCCCAGCGGGCCACCCAGCCCAAGCCGCACGCCCCGTCGGCCACCGGTGAGAAGCGCGCCTTCGCGCTGTCCTTCCCGGGCCTGCGCGTCCTGATCTTCGCCTTCCTCGGGATCGGCGCCGTCTTCGGCGGCATGCAGGTCTCGCTCGCCGCCTTCTCCGACGAGATCGGCAACCCCGGGGCCAACGGCCTGCTCTACGGCGTCTTCGCCGCCGGCAACATGATCGCCGGCATCGCCATGGGCGCCATCGCCTGGAAGATCGGCCCGCGCCGCCGGCTGATCCTGGGCTACATCGGCCTCACCGCCGCCGCGTCCGTCCTGTGGGCCGCCCACTCGATCATCCTGCTGGGCGCGCTCGGCCTGGTCGTCGGCCTGTTCATCGCCCCGGCGCTGATCACCGGCTACACGATGGTCGAGCAGCTGGTCCCCGCGGGCGCCCGGACCGAGGCCTTCACCTGGCTGACCGGTTCGATCGCCTTCGGGCAGGCCATCGCCGTCACCCTGGCCGGCCGCCTGACGGACGCGCACGGGTCCTCGTTCGGCTTCCTGGTGCCCATGGCGGCCACCGCGCTCGCGCTGACCACCCTGCTGGCGCTGCGCGGGAAGCTGGCCCCGAAGGCCCCGAGCCGGATCGTGAACTCGTCCGGTCCGGGCGCCGCGCCCGCGGCCCCGGCCACGCCGGCCACCTCCTCGCCGACCTCCCGTCAGCGGTTGAACGAGCGTGGGATGGGTCACCGCGTGCCGGTGACGGTGGACTGATCCGCCGGAATACGTCACCATGGAGCGTCGTTAGCACTCATTGAGTGAGAGTGCCAGGAGGAAATTCGTGCCGACCTACCAGTACCAGTGCACCGAGTGCGGTGAGGGCCTTGAGGCCGTGCAGAAGTTCACCGATGACGCCCTGACCGTGTGCCCGAGCTGTGACGGACGCCTGAAGAAGGTGTTCTCCGCGGTCGGCATCGTCTTCAAGGGCTCCGGTTTCTACCGGAACGACAGCCGTGGCGCCTCGTCGAGCAGCACGCCTGCCTCGAAGCCCGCCTCCGGTTCGTCGTCGTCCTCGACGTCGACCGCTGCCGCCGCTCCCGCCGCTTCGTCCTCCTCGACGTCGTCGAGCACGAGCAGCTCCACGTCGGCCGCCTGATCGCTTCTCCCCGAGGCCCCGCCCGCCCCTGACCGGGCAGCGGGGCCTTCGGCATGCCCCGTTAGGGTGGGCCGCATGGTGAACGCAGAGATCGGTGTCATCGGCGGCTCGGGCTTCTACTCCTTCATGGAGGACGTCTCCGAGATCCAGGTGGAGACCCCGTACGGGCCCCCGAGCGACTCCCTGTACGTGGGCGAGCTGGCCGGCCGCCAGGTGGCCTTCCTGCCCCGGCACGGACGCAGCCACACCGTCCCGCCGCACAAGATCAACTACCGGGCGAACCTGTGGGCGCTGCGCTCGGTCGGCGTCCGCCAGGTGCTGGGCCCGTGCGCGGTCGGCGGTCTGCGGACCGAGTACGGACCGGGCACGCTGCTCGTCCCCGACCAGCTGGTCGACCGTACGAAGTCGCGCGTGCAGACCTTCTTCGACGGGGAGCCGCTGCCGGACGGGGCGGTTCCCAACGTCGTGCACACCACCTTCGCCGACCCGTACTGCCCGGTGGGCCGGTCGGTGGCGATCGCGGCGGCCCGGGGCCGGGACTGGGAGCCGGTGGACGGCGGCACCATGGTCGTCATCGAGGGGCCGCGCTTCTCGACGCGGGCGGAGTCGCAGTGGCACGCGGCGGCGGGCTGGTCGGTCGTCGGCATGACCGGGCACCCCGAGGCGATCCTCGCGCGCGAGCTGGGGCTCTGCTACACCTCGATGGCCCTGGTCACGGACCTGGACGCGGGCGCCGAGACGGGCGAGGGCGTCTCCCACACCGAGGTCCTGAAGGTGTTCGGCGAGAACGTCGGCCGGCTGCGCGAGGTCCTCTTCGACGCGGTGGCGGCCCTGCCGCCGACGGAGTCCCGCGCCTGCCTGTGCACGCACGCGCACGACGGCTGGGACCTGGGCATCGAGCTTCCCTGACCCCCTGCCGCGGGGGCATCGCGCGGCGGCTGTCACATTCGCCCCGGCTGTCCGGTCCTCCTTGATGAGGGCGGTAACAAGACCGCCCCTGCCCGGGAGATGACTGTCATGCCGCGTATCTCGCTCACCCCGCCCCGCACCCTCCTCATGCGCATCGGCTCCTGGTACTCGCGCCGTACGTACGGCAAGGTGCTCGACCCCGGCCAGGCCTACGGGCACCACTCGCGCGTGCTCTTCTCGTACGTCCGCCTGGAACAGCGGGCGGCGAAGTGGAACGCGCTCGACGCCGGTCTCAAGCACCTGGCCGTGATGGCGGCGGCGGCCCGCATCAACTGCTCGTGGTGCATGGACTTCGGCTACTGGGAGGGCCACGAGCTGGGCGTGCCGACGGAGAAGATCGAGCGGGTGCCGCGGTGGCGGGAGTCCCGCGAGGTGTTCACCGACCTGGAACTCCTCGTCATGGAGTACGCCGAGGCCATGACCGAGACCGAGCCGGCGGTCACGGACGAACTCGCCGCGGAACTGATCGCGCGGCTCGGCGAGGCGGCGTTCGTCGAGCTCACCGCGATGGTCGCCCTGGAGAACTGGCGCTCGCGCGTCAACAGCGCCTTCGGCCTGACCAGTCAGGGCTTCGCGGACGCCTGCCGGATCGCGGCCGGGCCGTGACGCCGACAATGACGGCGTGAACACGGACTTCCCCTGCGCCGACCGCAAGGTCATCGTCGCCCTCGACTTCGACGACCGCCGGGCCGCCGAGGAGCTCGTCGAGCGCCTCGGCGACGCGTGCGGCTTCTACAAGATCGGCCTGGAGCTGCTGACCGCGGCGGGCCCCGGGCTCGCGCGCGACCTCGTCGAGCGGGGCCACGAGGTCTTCCTCGACCTGAAGCTCTTCGAGATCCCGAACTCCGTCGCCGGCGCCGTCCGCGCCGCCGGCGCCCTGGGCGCATCCATGGTGACGGTGCACGGCATGGGCGGTACGGGGATCATGTCCGCGGCGGTCGAGGCGGCGCGGGAGTTCCCGCGGTTGCGGGTGCTCGCGCTGACGGTCGTCACCAGCATGACCGCCGGCGACCTCGCGGACATCGGCATCGAGGCGGACACCGAGGAGCAGGTGCTGCGGCTGGCCCGGCTGGCGGTGGGCGCGGGATGCGACGGGGTCATCGCCTCGCCGCGGGAGGCCGGGGTGCTGCGCGAGCTGCTGGGGCCGGACCGGCTGATCGTGACGCCGGGGGTGACGCTGGGGCCGGACGTGCCGGCGGGTGGAGCGGCAGGCGGATCGGCCGGTGGCTCGGTAGGGGGCCCTGCGGGCGGCCCTGTGGGCGGCTCGGCGGGCGGGCATGCGCGGGCGGGGACGCCCCAGGCCGCCTTCGCGGCCGGGGCCTCGCACGTCGTGGTGGGCCGGTCGATCGCGAGGGCCGCGGACCCGGTGGCCGCGCTGCGGCGGGCGCGGGCTGCGGGTAACTCCTGCGGGTGACGGGGTTGTCCACAGGCTGGGGACTGTCCACAGGCCCCGGCGGGATTCCCCGGGAGGCCGGATCGTGGGATGTGTCCGGGCGACGGGTCCGGGCACAGCAACTCACTCGGTCTGGTGGTGTTCGTCATGTCCCGTTGTTCCACGGCCTCTTCGACTTCCTCCGCGTGTCCCCCCGCGCGCCCGGTCCCGCCGTTCCCACCGCTTCGCGTGGGGCGGGGCGGGGACCGGCTGCACCGGGCCCTGCGGCGCAGGCGGCGGGCCGCCTCGGCCGGGCTGGCCGTCGTGGCGGCGGCCCTCGCCGTGGGCGGGACGGAAGCACAGGCTTCGCGGGGCGCCCCGCCGCCACCGGTACGGGCCTCGCACGGCTCCGCACCGCCCGCGGCGGTGCGGATGGTGTCGGCCCCCGTGCGCATCGCGGACGCCGCGACGGTGCGCCTGCTGCGGCCCGGGGACCGGGTCGACGTGGTCGCGGCGGAGCGCGCCGGACCGCCCAGGGTGGTGGCCGCGGGGGCCCGGGTTTCCGAAGTCCCCCGTCCGGACGCAGGCGTTGGGGACGGTGGGGCCCTGGTGGTCCTGTCCGTGCCCCGGGACACCGCGCGGGATCTCGTGGGAGCGGGCGCCGTGACCCGGCTGGCGGTGACGTTGTGTTGATTCGCACACGTGGCCGGTCAATTCACCTCGGGGCGGGGGCCGATTGGACACGCCGCGCCCGGACTGCCGTAACTTTCGGAACCGTTGGCTCCGTGTTCGGCACATGTGAAGAAAGGCTCAGTGGTGAGCGAGAAGAAGAAGGAGAGCGTGCTGGCAGGCTTCAAGGCCTTCCTGATGCGCGGCAACGTGGTCGACCTCGCGGTGGCCGTGGTCATCGGCGCCGCGTTCACGAACATCGTGAACTCGGTGGTCAAGGGCATCATCAGCCCGCTGATCGGCGCGGTGGGCACGCAGAGCCTGGACGGCTACAAGTCCTGCCTCAAGAGCCCGTGCGGCGTCGGTGCGAACGGCCAGCCGACGGGCGTGGAGATCCTCTGGGGCTCGGTGCTGAACGCCACGCTGACCTTCGTGATCACCGCCGCGGTCGTGTACTTCCTCATGGTGCTGCCGATGGCGAAGTACCTCGCCAAGCAGGAGGCGCGGCGCAAGGCGAAGGAAGGCGTCCAGGAGACCATGGAGATCACCGAGCTGGAGGTCCTCAAGGAGATCCGGGACGCGCTGGTCGCCCAGCGCACCAACGGCGGCGGCAGCGCCGGCCCCGGGGGTTCGCGCGACGCGTTCTGACCGCTCCGGCCGCCTCGGCCGGTCAGATGTGGTGCGGGGGCTTCTCGTCGAGGAAGCGGGCCAGGTCGGCCGCGCTTCCGCCGGCGGGCGGCCGCTCGCCCCAGCCCCGGTCGGTGTCGTCCGAGGACTGCTGGTCCAGCGGGTCGTCGAAGACCAGCCTGGGCTTGGGCCGGGGCTTCTCGGCCCCGGGGACGGGGCGCGGGGGCTGCGGGTCGGAGGCGGGGGTGCTGCTCATGCCTCCAGGGTACGGCCGCCCCGTCGCGCGACCCCGCTCAGCTGGGAGCCTCGGCACCCTTGCGGGCGTAGAACCACCAGCACACCGCCAGGCAGGTGGCGTAGAAGCCGGTGAACAGCCACAGCGCGTGGGTGACGGCCATGGCCGCGAACATCGCCGGGATGAAGAAGAAGCCGTAGGCGGCGATGGCGGAGGAGAATCCGGTGACGGCGCCCGCCTCCATCTCCGACTGCCTCATGGCGGCGGCCTGCGCCTCGGGGCCCTTGCCCTCGGCCTCCCGCATGTGCTGGTCCCGGAAGATGACCGGGATCTGCCGGAAGGTGGAGCCGTTGCCGAGGCCGGAGAAGGCGAAGGCCGCCAGGAAGCCGATGAAGAAGGCCCAGAAGTTGCCCTGGTCCCCGGCGTGCGGCAGCGCGAAGATCACCACGACCAGGGAGGCGGCCATCCCGACGAAGGACAGCAGGGTGACCCTGGCGCCGCCCACCCTGTCGGAGAGCCGGCCTCCGGCCCAGCGCATGAGTGCGCCGACGAAGGGGCCGATCCACGCATAGGTGGTGGCCTGGTAGCCCTGCGCCTCGAAGTTGTTCTTGATCAGCAGGGGCAGGCCGGCGGCGAAGCCGATGAAGGACCCGAAGGTGCCGACGTAGAGCCAGGTCATCAGCCAGTTGTGCTTGCGCCTGAAGATGATCTTCTGCCGGCTGAAGGGTGCCGAGGCCACCTTGAGGTCGTTCATCAGGAACCAGGCGAGCAGCGCCATGATCACGAGCAGCGGCACCCAGAGGAAGGCGCCGTTCTGCAGCCAGATGCCGGTGTTCTCCTTCGCGTCGTGCTGCGGACCGCCCGCCGGGGCGCCCAGCACGGCGGCGGTGACCACCAGCGGGGCGACCAGCTGGACGACGCTCACGCCGAGGTTGCCGAGCCCGCCGTTGAGGCCGTTGGCGCTGCCCTTCTCCCGCTTGGGGAAGAAGAAGCCGATGTTGGCCATCGAGGAGGCGAAGTTGGCGCCGCCGATGCCGCAGACCGCCGCGATCAGCACCAGCTCCCAGTACGGGGTGCCGGGGTCCTGGAGCGCGAAGCCGAGCCACAGCATCGGCAGGACCAGGATGATCGTGCTGAACGCGGTGAACTTCCGCTCGCCGAAGATCGGACCGATGAAGGTGTAGAGGATCCGGAAGGTGCCGCCGGTGATGCCGGGGATGGCGGTGAGCCAGAACAGCTGCGACTGGGAGAAGCCGAAGCCGACGTCGTTCAGCTTGACCACGGTGACCGACCAGACCTGCCAGACCACGAAGGCGAGCATCAGGGCCGGGATCGAGATCCACAGGTTGCGCTGGGCGACCCGGCGGCCGGTGGACTGCCAGAAGTCCTCGTCCTCGGGCCGCCAGTCGCCGATGGTGGCGCCGGGTTCGTAGGTCTCGGCGCGGTGCGAGCCCGCCGCCCGGGGGGTGGGCGTGGGAGTGGGTATGGACATGGTCATCGGTCCTTCGGGTCGAGGAGCCACAGTGCGATCACGACCAGGAAGGACAGGATCAGGAATCCCGCTCCCCACCAGGCCGTGCCGGTGTTGCCCTCCATCCACTCGTTGACGGTGACGGTCAACGCCCAGAGCTGTCCGATGACGACGGTGAGGGCCAGCGCCAGACGGGCGTTGAGCTTCGAGGACCGCTCCGGCTCCTGCTCGGTGCCGGCGCCCGGGCCGGGGCCCGTGTGCCGGATCCGCGGGTCTCCGTAGCCGCTGGTGGAGCGGATCTGCGGGTACCGCTCCCGCACCGGCCGGTTCAGCCGAGGCTGGGCACTGCCCGGCTGGTGGTCCGGGCGCGGAGGCACCTGTGCGTCGCTCATGTCCGCCTGCTCTCAGGGGCGACCGGTGCACCGGGACAGCCCAGCTGGGCCGATTCGAGGGGGTGTGCATCACCGAACTGCCGGCACAGGGCGTCCTTGGCCGGCTCGCCCGACCGGGCGATGGCGACGGCCCAGACACTGCCGTCGGGACGCTCGGTCAGGAAGACCTTGGGGAGCGGGCGGGGTGGGGGTCCCGCGGTCACCTCGCCGGTGCGGGCGTCGAAGACACCCTCGTGGCAGGGGCATAGCAGCTCGCCGTCGGGGCCCCGGTCCTCGCGCCACAGCACGGCGCAGGCCAGGTGGGTGCAGACGGCGGAGTAGCCGACGAGGGCGCCGTCGGCCAGGCGTACCGCGAGCGCCCGGTCCTCGTCGCCGGGGTAGCGGAAGGCCACGGACTGGCCGGGATCCAGCCGGTCGGTGACCTTCTTGGTCGGGGGCAGGGTCTCGCTGTCGCCGTGCCGGTGCAGGATGCCGGCGGCGACGCCGACGCCGCCGATGGCCAGGCCGCCGGAGACGGTGGCGACGATCCGCAGGTAGTCGCGGCGGGTGGTGAGGGAGTCGGCGCTGATCCGGTCACGCAGCTGTTCGGCGGCCTCGTCCCCGGCGGGATCGGAGCCCGGTGCGGGGGCGGGCTGTTGGGTCACGCTCATCGGACGTCGACTCCGCCCGCCCGTCGCCCGCCGCCACCCTCGTTCGAATGCTCTTCGCGCATGTCCACTCCATTGATCTCGACCACGGGCAGACCGCCGGGAACGGGCCACCGGACCTTGTCGGCGGGGACGACCATCGCCACTCCGGTGCTGACCATCACGTCGCCGAAGGCGAAGGAGTCGGCCACCTGGACGCCGGGGCGCTCGGCCTGGAGTTCCTCGAGGGTTCCGTAGAAGAGGGCGCCGGTGGGGCAGACCGTGGCGCACATGGGGGCCAGGCCGTAGGCGGTGCGGTCGTAGCAGAGGTTGCACTTCATCTGCAGCTTCGCCTGGAGGTCGATCTTCGGGACGCCGAAGGGGCAGGCGTTGACGCAGTTGGCGCAGCCGATGCAGCGGGTGGTGTCGGCCTGCTGGACCACTCCGTCGGCGGTCACCAGGATCGCGTCGGCGGGACAGACCTCGGCGCAGGGCGCGACCGGGTCCTCGCAGTGCATGCAGACGGTCGGAAGGGAGGCGACGGACATGCCGGGTTCGGTGTAGTCCAGGTGGATCATCGACTTGCCGCGGTGGGAGTCGCATTCGCGGCAGGCCGAGACGCAGGCCTGGCAGCCGATGCAGCGACCCGGGTCGATGAAGATCGTGCGGCCCATCATGGCGGGTCAGCTCCTCTCCGCCGTGCCACGGCCCTGCGAGGACGTGGGGGGCAGGGGGTCGGTGCGGGCGACCTGGGCCTCCGGATAGGCCTGGTGACCCGGGGCCATGGGCGGTGCCGGGACCTCGTCGACACGTTCGGCGGCCTCGATCCGGGCGGCGCAGACCTTGTACTCGGGAATCTTCGAGCGGGGGTCGAGGGCGTCGATGGTCAGGGCGTTCGCGGCCGTCGGCACGGGCCAGTGGTACGGGATGAAGACGGTGTCCGGGCGGATGGCCTCGGTGACCAGGGCCGGGAAGACCTCGCTGCCGCGGCGGGTGACCACCCGGACCGGGTCGCCGTTGCGGTAGCCGTGCGAGGGGTGGACCTCCACCCAGGGGCGCGGGGTCTGTTCGACGAGGGCGCCCAGCCGGCGGGTCTGGTTGCCGGAGAGGAAGTGGGCGACGGTGCGGCCGGTGGTGAGGGAGAGGGGGTATTCCTCGCTGTAGGGGTCCATCGGCGGGTGCCACTCGACGACCTGCAGGTGGATCTTGCCGTCGGGGTGGTAGGTCCTGCCGCCCTCGAACAGCCGGGGGGTGCCCGGGTGGTCGGTGGAGGGGCAGGGCCACATGATGCCGCCGGTCTCCTCCAGGCGTTCGTAGGTGATGCCGTAGTAGTCGTTGACCGTGCCGGCGGAGGCGATGCGGAGCTCGTCGAACACCTCGCGGGAGCCGGCGAAGTCGAACTTGTCGCCGGCCCCGAGGCGCCTGGCGAGTTCGCACATCACCCAGGTGTCGGTGCGCACTCCGGCCGGGGGCTCCTGCGCCTTGTTGTGCTTGACGACGCGGGCCTCGGTGTTGGCCATGACGCCCTCGTCCTCCGCCCACACGGTGACCGGGAAGACCACGTGTGCGTTGGCCGCGGTCTCGGAGAGGAAGAAGTCGAACTGTGCGTGGAATTCGAGGGTGTCGTAGCCCTGCTTGACCACCCGGTAGTGGGGGAGCGAGACGAAGGGGTTGTTGCAGATGCCGATCAGGCCGCGGATCTCCTGCCGCTGCATCTGCCAGACCATCTCCATCATGGAGGTGCCGGCGGGCGGGAGTTCGGACTCCTCGATGCCCCAGATCCGGCAGATCTGGCGGCGGTGCTCCTCGTTCATGATGGACCGGCCGCCGGGAAGGAGGTCGGACTTCTGGCCGTGCTCGCGGCCGCCCTGACCGTTGCCCTGGCCGGTGATGGTGCCGTAGCCGGCTCCCGGTCTGCCGAGGTTTCCGGTGGCCACGCACATGTTGATGACGGACAGGCAGTTCTCGACGCCCTGGGAGTGGTGCTCGACCCCGCGGGCGTGGAAGGCCATGGCCTTGTCCGCGCCGCCGAACATCCGGGCCACCTGGACGATCTGGGCGGCGGGGACGCCGCAGATCTCGGCGGAGCGCTCGGGCGGGTAGTCCTGGACGGTCTTCCTGACCTCGTCCCAGCCGGTGGTGTGGGCGGCGAGGTACGCCTCGTCGGTCAGCCCTTCGGCGACGATCACATGGAGCACGGCGTTGAAGAACGCGGAGTCGGTACCGGGCTTGAGGGCCACGTGGACGTCGGCGGTGCGGGCGATGGCCGTCTCGCGCGGGTCGACGACGATCAGCGAGGCGCCCCGGTCGCGTGCCCCCCAGACGTACTGGGTCATCACCGGGAAGCACTCCGCCACGTTCGACCCGGCGATCAGCAGGCAGTCGGTGAGGAGGATGTCGGAGAAGGGGTTGGCGGCCCGGTCGATACCGAAGGAGAGCTTGTTGGCGCCCGCGGCGCTGACCATGCACAGGCGGCCGTTGTAGTCGACGTGCCGGGTCTTGAGGGCGACCCGGCCGAACTTGCCGACCAGGTAGGTCTTCTCGGAGTAGAGGCTGGCGCCGCCGAGCAGGCCGAAGGCGTCGTTACCGTGGGCGGCCTGGATGCGCCGGACCTCGGAGACGGTGAAGTCCAGGGCCTCGTCCCAGGACACTTCCCGGAAGTCCTCCTCGCGGGAGCGGCGCATCAGCGGCGCGGTCAGCCGGTCGGGGTGGTTGACCTGCTGGTAGGCGTTGATGCCCTTGGGGCACAGCCGCATCCGGTTGATGTCGTGGTCGCGGGGCTCCACGCCGAAGACCTTGCCGCCCTTGTCCACGCGCAGGTACATGCCGCACTGCACCCCGCAGAAGCAGCAGTGGGTGGGGACGAGGGTCTCGCCGTTCTGGTCTGTGTGCCACTGGTCGGCGGGGATGCCGCCCGCGTCGCGGAAGTTGCGGGTGCCGGGCGGGGCGATCGAGGGGTCGAGGGGGATCGGCACGGGCCGGGACGCGGCCTTGGCGGGGTCGGTCGCGGTCACTTGAAGCCCTTCTTGACGTGGTGCAGGTAGGCGTTCCCGCGCAGCACCCGCTTGCAGCGCGGGCAGTATTCGACGAAGGCGTTGAAGTCGAGCTTCAGGTCCTGCATCGTGCCCCGCAGGTTCTCCACGTACGGGGTGGTGTCGATGGGCTCCCCGCAGCGCTTGCAGGCGAAGACCTGCTCGTCCTGCCGGGCCGTGTACTTGAACAGCTGCATGCCGACGGCGGCCGGGCGCTGGACGATGTGGAAGAACTTCCCGAACGGGATGTAGATGAGGGTGAACACCACCGACACCATGTGCAGGATGGCCAGGAACTCGTAGCCGCCGCCGTGCAGGAAGATCGAGGAGAAGGTCAGCAGCAGGCCGGTCACCGAGATCACGATCAGGCAGATCAGCGGCAGCAAGTCGTAGGCGAAGCGCTGGCCGGTGATGGCGCCGCGGTCCTTCATCCTGCGCCACAGGAAGTACGAGGCCCCGGGGATGACCAGCACGGCGGCGACGTCCAGGCCGTGGAACATCAGCCAGCCCAGGACGTTCAGCGAGTCGAAGCCGATGACCTTGATCCCCCAGATCCGCATCTCGTAGCCGGGGCCCGACCCGCTGTCGGAGGTGAAGGTGAACCAGCCCCAGGTCAGCGGGAAGGTGATGAGGGCGGCCAGGACGCAGCCCCAGAAGATGAGCTGGTGGGCGGCCCACCGGGCGCGGGAGCGGGCGCCGAGGAACTTCTGGAAGCCGAGGTAGGTGGCGATCATCTTCGGCAGGGCGGTGGGTGCCCTGCGGAAGTTGTCGGCCGAGAAGAAGCTGCCGAAGCCTTGTCTGAAGAGGCGGCGGGCGGCGGGCGCGGAGACCCAGACCGTGTACCGGTAGGCCACGCCGAAGGCCAGGAAGACCGTCGCGACGGCGTACGGCAGCAGCGCCGAGTCGAAGTCGCGGAGCATTCGGCTGCCCAGCACGATCGCGGCGACGAGCAGGAGGGAGACCGCGGCGCCGGCCAGGGTGGCCCGTTGGGCGACCCCGCGGCGCGAGCCGCCCGGCGCGGGCGGCGGCGGGCCGGGCGAGGTCTCCGTGGCCTCGCCGGCGCCGGCGGCCCCGGGGGGCGAGTGCGTGGCGGCAAGGGCTTCTGATGGCTCGGGCACAGCCCCACGCTAGGCGATCTGTACCGATTCAGCCCGCTATGCCGGATACGGAATTAGACCGAACGGGGTGACACGGCGAACCCGATGAAGGAGCCGAAGGTGCCGACGTGGAGCCAGGTCATCACCCAGGTGGGCGTTGCCCTTCTCCTGCTTCGGGTAGGAAGGTGCAGAGGATGCGCGCGGTGCCGCCGGTGAGGCCGGGGTCCGCCGTCAGCCAGAAGAGCTGGGACCGGGAGTACCCGAAGCCGACGTCCTTCAGGTTGGTCGCCGTGATGCCCCAGACCTGCCGGACGACGACGGCCACCAGCAGGGCGGGCACCGCGATCCACCGGTTGCGGGTGGCGACCCTCTTCCCCGTGGTGCGCCAGAAGGCCGGATCCTCGGGCGACCATTGCGTGATGGTGCGGCCGGGGCGGTATTGCGCCGGATCGGTGAGCGGCGGCCTGTGCACTTCCTGCGTGGCGGTACTCATGGCGTGGTCCTGAACTGGGAGAAGAGTCCTGTCCTGACCTGTCCAGGCTGCGTTCCCGGGGGCACCCCGCGGCAGCGGAGAAGGCACTGCGGGCGTTGGGACAAGGTCCCGTCGCCCCCAGTGCGTTGGCCGGTAGGCGGTGCCACCGACCCCGGCTGGTCCGGTGGCTCCCCGGGGCGTCCGCCCGGGGCACAGCGGGCGTACGGGCAGCGCGTCCGGCCTGCCGAAGGTCCGCCCTCTGGTCTCCTGGCCGGTATGGCCATCTCCCCCATGACCGCCCGCAGCCGTGACGAGGACCACCGCGCGGCCACCCCGCTGGAGCTGTTCTTCGACCTCTGTTTCGTCGTCGCGATCGCCCAGGCCGGAGCCCGGCTGGTGCACGCGCTCGCGGAGGGCCATCCCGGCACCGGGGTGATCGGCTACTTCTTCGTGTTCTTCGGGGTGTGGTGGGCCTGGATGAACTTCACCTGGTTCGCCTCCGCCTACGACTGCGACGACGTGCCGTACCGGATCGCGACCCTGGTGCAGATCTCCGGCGTGCTCGTCTACGCGGCCGGGGTGAGCCAGGCCTTCGACGAGAACGACTGGACCGTCGCCGTCATCGGCTACATCATCATGCGCGTCGCGCTGACGGCGCAGTGGCTGCGGGCCGCCGCCGGGGAGCGTGGCGCGGCCAGGGCGTCGGCCCTGAAGTACGCGGCCGGTCTGGTGGTCTGCCAGGCCGGCTGGGTGGGGCTGCTGTTCGCCCCGAACGACGCGAAGCGCTGGCTGTTCCTGGTCCTGGTCGCCGCCGAGCTGCTGGTCCCGGTGATCGCCGAGCGCGGGCACGAGACGCCCTGGCACCCCCACCACATCGTGGAGCGGTACGGCCTGTTCACCATCATCGTGCTGGGCGAGACGATCGCCGCGAGCACGGTCGCGGTCAAGTCGGCGCTCGACGAGCACGAGGCCCTCGACGTGCTGCTGCCCATGGCGGGGGGCGGGCTGCTGATCGTGTTCGCCGCGTGGTGGATCTACTTCGCCGTACCGATGCACGAGCACCTGACGTCCAACCGCGAGGCCATCCCGTGGGGCTACGGCCACCTGCTGATCTTCGCCTCCGGTGCGGCGATCGGCGCGGGCATCGAGGTCGCGGTCGAGCACACGGTCGGCAAGGCGCACATCTCGCAGACGGCCGCCAACGCCGCCGTCACCGTCCCCACCGCGGTCTTCCTGTTCATGGTGTGGCTGCTGCACTCCCGCCACTTCAAGCGCGGTCTCGCCCAGCAGCTGGTCCTGCCGGTCTCGGCCGTCGCCGTCCTCGCCTGCACGTGGACGGGCGCGTACGCGGTGCTCTGGGCGGGCCTGGTCGCGACGGCGACGGTCGCGGCCGGTCTGACCCTGTCGGAAAAAAAAGACAGCCCCGCCGACGTTTGAGGCGCGGGGTCCGGGGCGGAGCCCCGATCTTTCCGCCCAGCCGGCGCCCCCGGCAACGGCGCCGCACCGAACCGTCACTCCCGCGCCCCCGCCGCCGTTTCCAGGCCATGACGCTCCCCGCACAACGCCCCGGCGAAGCCCCCGGCAGGGAACTGGCCGAGCCCGGCTTCTGGCTGCAGCCCCCCGCCCACCGCCTCTCCGCCTTCGCCCGCCTCCGCGCGGCCGACGGCCCCGTCTTCGTCCCCGAAGGGGCCGGCCACTGGGCGCTGGTCCGGCACGCCCAGGTACAGGAGGCCAGCCGGCTCCCCAAGGTCTTCGCCAGCGCCCCCGGTGTGACCACGCCCGAGCCGGCCCGCTGGGTCAGAGCCCTCTTCGGGGACTCGATGGTCAACCTGGACGGCCCCGACCACGCCCAGCTGCGCAAGATCGTGCAGCGGGCCTTCACGCCCCGCCTGCTGGCGGCCGCGGAGGCCGACATCCACGCCGTGGCCGCCCGCATCGTGGACGACGTACTGGCCGAACAGCCGGACGAGTTCGTCTCGGCGGTGGCCTCCCGGCTGCCCCTGGAGGTCATCTGCAACATGATGGGCATCCCGGAGCGCTACCGCGCCGAGATCGCCGACCGGGTCAACCACGCCTCCGAGAACATCGGCGTGGAACGCGCCCTGGCCTCCCGGCTGCGGATGCCCGGCCGCGGGCTGCGGGCGCTCGCCCGCATGCAGCGGATGGTGGCGGGCATCGGGCGGGAGCGGCGCAAGCACCCCACCGACGACCTGATCTCGGCGCTGGTCCGCGCGAACGTCGACGGCCAGGCCCTCGGGGCCCGCCAACTCGGCGCGTTCTTCTCCCTCTTGATGGTCGCCGGGGTGGAGACCACCCGCAACGCGATCACCCATGGGCTGACCCTGCTGACCGACCACCCGGACCAGCGGGACCTGCTGCTCTCGGACTTCGAGAAGTACGCCGACGGCGCGGTGGACGAGATGATCCGCCACTCGACGCCCATCATCCAGTTCCGCCGGACGGTGGCCGCCGAACACACCATGGACGGGCACGTGTTCCGCCCGGGCGACAAGGTGGTCCTGTACTACGCCTCCGCCAACCGCGACGAGGCGGTCTTCCCCGACCCCGACGCCTTCGTCATCACCCGCTCGCCCAATCCCCACTTGGGGTTCGGCGGCGGCGGCCCGCACTTCTGCCTGGGCGCGCACCTGGCCCGGGTGGAGATGAAGGCGCTCTTCCGCGAGCTGCTCACCCGGCCGGTGGGGCTGCGCGCGGTGGGCCTGCCGGACCTGGCGGGGTCGAACTTCGACAACCGGGTCCGCTCGCTCAGGTTCGCCTTCGAGCAGCCGGCCCGGCAGCCCTGACGGCGCCCGCCCCCGGCAGCGCACGGAAGGGGGGGCCGGCCACCGGGCAGGCTGGGGGCCCGGCGGCCGGAGCGGGTGGCGGCTACTGCTGCAGGCGCCGCACGGCGAGGACGCAGTGGGCGCTGCCCGTCAGCACCGACTCGTCGCCCGCGAACGCCTGCAGGGTCTTCGCGTCGACCGGCCGCCCCGGGACCGCCTCGGGCCAGGCGCGCGTGGCGAAGAGGAAGTACGCCTGCCCGCTCTCGTTCGCCGCGGCGACCCACTCGGCGGGGGCGGTGCACTGGGCGTTCATCCCGGGCAGGGTGAGCGCGATCTGGTCGCCCTCCAGCAGGATCTGCACCGGGAAGGTGGCCGGGTTGCGGGTGCCGTCCATGACGACGTCGCCGATGGGCAGGCCGATCTCCTCCAGCAGCCCACGGGCCGCCGCCTCGCCCGCCTCACGGCCCTTCGGGCCGTCACCGAGGGTGTAGGCGAGGAGGTACGGGATGTCGTGCGCCTCGGAGGGGTCGCCGATCCAGGCGAGCACCGAAAGGGTGCCGAGCTGGGACCGGTCGATTTCGGCTTGAGTAGAAGTCATGCGCGCACCCTAGTGGTCTGTCCGGCGACCCCCTCACGGCCTTTCACCCGGCCGGGCTAGACGGCCCAGAAACCCTCTCCGGAATTCGCCTGCATGTTCGCGTCCTGGTACTGGAGCCGCACAATGCGCGCGTTTTCCGGGATTTCGAACACCACCCATCCCTCGGCCCGCTCACCGACCTCCAGGGAATCGAAGACGATCGGTTTGCCGGTCGTCAGCTCACCGGTGGACACCACCGGGTGGCGCTGCCCCGCGCTGTCGTGCGCCCACATGCGTCCGAGCGCCCCGTACGAGGCGCCGCCCACGTTGACGAAGGACATCGAGGCGGCCACCCAGCGCTTGCCGGCGGCCGGGGCGAAGTTCTTCTCGACGCTGATCGCGGGGTCCACGTAGGCGTCGAGCTCGACCTGGAGGTGCCGCCCGATCTGTGCGCCGTCCACACGTACGGGGTCACCCACGTGGGCCTCCTTCATAGCGGCCCGCGCGGGCGCGCCCTCCGCGCCCGGCACCCCGTCGTCCACCGGGACGGCGGGCGCCGCGGCCGGGGCGAGCGCGGCTCCCTCGGGGGCGCTCTGGCAGGCCGTGGCACCGAACAGGAGGAGCGGGAGGAGGGCGGTGGCGAGGACGGGGACGAGACCGGGAACGAGGCGGGGAGCGGCGGACTGGCGCATGCGGGATCCCTTCGGGGATGTATTTCGGCCAGTCTCACGCGCCCGAGCGGGCAATTGCACTCACCGACACGAGTGCACGGAGTGCACGCGTACGCCCGCCTGCCAGCACAATTCGTTCCGGCGGATTCCCGCCGCCCACAACCACCCGGAGGAACGATGGGTATTCACGGTTCCCGCATGGCCCTGGCATCGCTCTCGGCCCTGGCCGCCACGGCGGTATTCACCGCACCTGCCGACGCCACCGTTTTCGACCAGGGAATTTCCGTACAACCGTACGGTCATATTTCCCGGGACGGCGAGGTCACCCTTTCCGGCACCTACCACTGCTCCAACCCGTCACCCATGGGGGCGAAGCTCCAGATCGCGGCGGCCGTCGTCCAGGACGGCACCCGGCTCGGCTTCGGCGGCGGCGAGGCGGACTGCGACGGCGAGGAGCACGTGTGGCAGGCCACCGGCTCGCTGAAGTTCACCCCGGGCGTCCACCCGGGCGCGGCACTGGCCGAGGTCCAGCTCAACGAGATCCACTTCTCGGGCCTGATGCCGCGCTCCATCGACACGGTCGCGGAGGACCGCCAGGAGATCGAGCTGATCGACCACGGCTAGGCACCCCGCCGGGTGCGGCGACGGGCCCGGTCTCGGGGCGCACCCCGTCCGGTAGCCGCCGCTACCGGCACTCGGGGGCGACGTCCGTCATCGACATGAAGGCCACCGCCTGGCACCCGGGGACCGCGTGCGGCCGCCCCGTCGTCCAGTCCACGACGGTCGGCACCCCGACCGCCAGCAGGAGCAGGGCCAGGACGCCCGTCACGGCGGCCTTGCTCAGCCCGCGCACAACACGATCCGTTCCATGGTCCGCATCATCACCCCGCCCCCGGCGCCCCACAACCCGGGGTGACCGTCCGGTCACCTCGAGCTCCGGGGGCTGCCCGTGACGTCGAACTCGCACCACACCGCCTTGCCGTCGCCACGGGACTCCACGCCCCAGTGGGTGGCCAGCGCGTCCACCAGCAGCAGCCCGCGCCCGGTGGTGGCCGCCTCGCCCGGGGTGCGCCGGCGCGGCCACATGCTCGAACGGTCCTTGACCCACAGCCGGATCCGCCGGACCGGCTCCGGCAGCACCTCCATGGTCAGCACCGCCCCGCCGTCGGTGTGCAGCAGGGCGTTGACCAGCAGCTCTCCCGCTGCCAGCTCCACGTCGTCGGCGAGGTCCGGCATGCCCCAGTCGCGCAGCGCCTGCCGCAGCGCGTAGCGGGCCTCCGACAGTCCCTCCGGGTCCGCCTGGTGGACGTACTGGTGGATGCGCGGCGCCCGGTGGGTGCCCGGGTCGGGGGCCCTGCGCAGCACCAGCAGGGCCACGTCGTCCCCGGAGCCCCAGCGCTCCCAGAGCCGGTCCGAGAGGTGGTCGGCGAGCGCCCCGGCTCCCTGGGGGCCGGTGCGCACCGCGTGGGCCAGTGCCTCCATGCCCTGGGTGATGGTCGTGCCCGGCTCCTCCACGAGGCCGTCCGTGCACAGCACCAGCGTCTCCCCGGGGACCAGGTCGAGCCGGGTCTCGGGGAACTCCTCGCGCTCGAAGATCGAGGCCAGCCCGAGCGGCAGGCCGCCGCGCACGTTGGGCCAGCCCGTACGCCCGTCCGTGTGCCGGATCAGCGGGCCGAGGTGGCCCGCGCGGACCGCCCGTACGCCTCCCGTCTCCAGGTCCACCTGCGCGTACATGCAGGTGGCGAAGCGTTCGGTGTCGAGTTCGGCGAGGAAGCGCGAAGCCCGGGCCAACACGGTGGACGGTGGATGGCCCTCCCCCGCGTAGGCCCGCAGCGCGATCCGCAACTGGCCCATGATGGCCGCCGCGTGCGTGTCGTGGCCCTGGACGTCGCCCACGACGACGCCGACGCGGTCGCGGGGCAGCGCGATCACGTCGTACCAGTCCCCGCCGACCTCCCGTCCGCTCCAGGCGGCGTGGTAGCGGACCGCGATCTCCCCGCCCGTGATGTCCGGGATCCGGCGCGGCAGCATGGCCGCCTGCAGGCCCGTCGCGAACTCCCGTTCCTGGTCGAAGAGGAGCGCCCGCTGGAGGGACTGGGCCACGATGCCCGCCAGGCCCAGGCACAGGTTGCGCTCCTCCGGGCTGAACTCGCTGCGCCGCCGGTAGAAGAGGACCAGCCCGCCGATGGCCTTGGCCTGCGCGATCAGCGGCAGGTACGCGGCCGCGCTGAACCGGATCCGGTTCAGGTAGTCCGCGAGGAGCGGGAACTCGCCGCCGAGCTCGGTGAGCGAGGTGACGAAACGTGCCTGCCTCGTGAGCACCACGTGCGACAGCGGCAGCGAACCGTCCAGCCGGGTGAACCGGCGCTCGCTGAGGATCTCCAGCGACTCCCCGCTCAACGCGATGATCTTCATCGTGCCGCCCTCGACCAGCCCCAGGGCCAGCCCGTCGGCGCCGAGCCGCTCCAGCGCGCCCGCCCCCGTCAGCGCGGCCGTGACGTCGTCGACCGTCACCGCCCGCGACAGGACGTCCGTGGTCCGCTGCACGATCGTCGTCTGCTGGGCGCGCGCCGCCTCCAGCTTGCGCAGCAGCGTCGCGTGCGCCAGCTCCGCCGTCGCGTCCCGGACGATCCCCACGATGTGCCGCGGCCGCCCCCCGCCGTCCCGGAGCACCCGGCCCGAGGTATGCGTCCACTGGTCGCGGCCGTCGCGCCGCTGCACCATGAAGTACGCGCCGTACGTCTCCTCGCCGCCCTGCAGGACCGCGCCGATGGCCCCGCGCAGCCGGCCCGCGTCCTCCGGCGGGATGCGCAGCGCGACACCCTCCGCGGTGCCGTCGAACTCCTCCGGCCCCAGGTCGAAGACGTCCATGGCGGCCTCGTCCAGCAGCACCGTCCCCGTGCCCAGGTCCCACTCGAAACTGCCCATGCCGTTGAGCGCGAGCCGCTCCCCGGGCGCGGTCACGGGGGACTGCCGGCCCGGCTCGGCTCCGTCGCGCCCCGCCGCTGCCACGTTCGACACCACCTAACGGCCCGGCCAGCACGGCTGGGAGATCAGCCGCTCCCACTCCTCGTCGGGATGCCCCGGGAGGGTGCGCCCGGCCTCCCGCCAGCGCTTGACGACGGAGAGGTAGATCGTGGGCTGGTCGGCGGGGGAGGCCGTCGCATACGGGCCCGCGTACGGGGCGCGGTCGTACCCGGCGGTCCTGGTCGTGGGGGACTGTTCCGCACGGCTGGCGGGAATGCGTACCCAGCCGCGGCCCTGTGCTCGCTCCGCGCTCATCACGGACCCCTTCTCACCGCGGATCTCACCGCAGATACGTCTTCGGATGCCCCGGCGGTGCCCCCGGACCCGGACAGCGTCCGGGGGCAGCAGCCCGGTCGAGCCGGGCGGCACCGGGGGAGCCCGACCGCGGACCCCGGGCACCGAGGCGCTTGCGGACTCCTCTCACCAGTCTCCCCGCCGTGAAGCCCGCACCGTGCACGAATCGCATGGAAGGTCCGAATGAGGGAGCCGCCAGCAGCCCCGCGAAGAACAGACCGGGCCACGAGGACTCGAATCCGGGGCTCAGCTCCGGCGCCCGGCCCTCCCCCACGGTCGCCAGCGCGGCCCGCAGCCCCGCGTCGAGCAGGTCCAGTCGTGCCAGGTCAGGGGCGAACCCGGTGGCCGCGATGACGTGCGCGACGTCCAGCACCACGGACTCGCCCGCCCGGGTGGTCAGCCCGAGCCGGGTCCGCTCGCCGGCCGCGACCGCCCGGTGCAGCCGGTGCCCGAGCAGGACGGGAACGCGCCGCTCGAAGCGGTCCCGCAGCCACCAGGCGCCGGCCGGGCCCAGCGCGGTCGCGGCGATCCGCTCGCGGGTGTGCGCGGGCAGCCGGCGCACCGCCCACGGCAGCTCCGACCACACCCAGCTGCGCCAGCCGGTGCCGAGGCCGCTGTGGGGATCGCGCAGGGAGTGCAGCGGGGGGCGGTTCAGCGGCTGCGGGACGGTGTTCCAGTTCAGCCGGGAGCGGCGGGCGACCAGGCACGGCCGGGCCCCCTGTTCCGCCAGCAGGGCGGCGGTCTCCAGGGCCGCCTGCCCGGCCCCGAGCACGGCGACCTCGCACCCGGCGAAGCGGGTCAGGTCGCGGTGGCCGGTGCTGTGCGTGTAGTGGGCGGGCGGGAGGTCCCGCAGCGCCTCCGGGTGGTGGACGAACGGCATCACGCCGACCGCGAGGGCGACCGTACGGGCGAGCAGGGGCGGCCCCTCGGCGGTGTGGACGCGGAAGCCGTCGCCCTGCGGGGTCACTTCCGTGACGGTCACCTCCTCCACTGCGGGCGCGGCCTGCCGGGCGAACCACATCCCGTACGCACTGAACGTGCCGATCGGCAGCGGAGTGCCGTGTTCCGCGACCACTCCGCGGGTGGCGCAGTACTCGGCCAGGGTGTGCCGCCCGTCCGGCGCGGACAGGTTGGAGGACCAGGGCTCCGACTTCAGGTACATGCCGTCGGGCATGTGGTCGCGCCACGAGGCCATGGGCCGCCCCAGCAGCCGTACGTCGAGCCCCGCGGCCGCGGCGTGGGCGGCGATGGACAGCCCGTACGGGCCCGCACCGATCACCACGAGATCGTCGATCCGCGTCACGGCCCCTCCTCCAGCTCGGTGGTCACCGGCCCGGCCCGGTCGGCCGCGCCGGTCGTGGTCAACGGGTCACCAGCTCGTCCGGCTCGGCCGAGGCCTCCGGCGGGACGGGGCGGGAGGAGGCCGGCCCCGCGGAGGCGGCGGGCGGCTGGTCCCGGCCCCGCTGCCGGGGCGCGCGGACCACCGCGCGCGCCGTGCGGCGGCTCTGTGCCGGGACCCCGCGCAGGGCCCGGACCCCCTTGCCCGCGCCGCGCCCCAGGAAGGCGCCGAGCATCGCCAGGAACGGCAGCAGATCGTCGGAGGCGAACCAGGCCGTCTCGACCCGCCCCCGCTCGACGGCCGCCTTCGCGACCCGTGCCGGGTCCGCTTCCCGGTCACCGACCGGTCCGGCCTGCCCGGCCGATCCGGCTTGCCCGGCCCGCCCGGTCGGAGCGGCGGGTTCGTCGGGTCCGACGGGTCCCAGGGGTCCGACGGGTCCCAGGGGTCCGACGGCTCCGCGCGTCTGTCCCGACCCGGCCGCCCCCACCTGATCCCCGGGGCGCGCCGCCGGGCGGCGATGCGGCAGCGACCCGCCCCGGACCGCCGCGAGCAGCGCGTAGTTCTCGGCGACGAACACCCGGCCCGGACCGCCCGCGGGCTGCGGGACCCGTTGACCCGTCAGATCCAGGTACATCGCCTGGACGACGTCCAGCCCGGACGCGTCGGCGAACAGCCGGAACTGCGCGCCCGGGCGGGGGTTGAAGTCCACCAGCCGGAAGCACCCCCGCTCGTCCCGGCGGAAGTCCAGGTCCAAAATCCCCTGGTAGCCGAGCCGTTCGGCCAGTCGCAGCCCCGCCTCCTCCACCGCCGGGTCCGGCAGCCAGCGCCCCACCGCCGTCAGCCCCGTCCGCACCGGCCAGGACAGCTCCTTGCGGCCCGACCCCGCGAGCAGCGGACGCCCGTCCCGGGTGAAGGCGCCGTGGAAGAACCAGTCGGTGTCCGGCCCGGCGGGCAGGAACCGCTGGAACAGCAGCCGGCTCCCCGCCTCGGCCGAGCGCTCGTACAGCCGGCGCGCCTCGGCGGTGCTGTGCACCAGCGTGGTGCTGCGCAGCCCGTCGGCCCCTGCGGGCAGCAGCCAGGGCCGGCTCCACTTCGCGACCAGCGGCAGGCCGAGCCGCCAGGCCGCCTCCGCCACCTCGGCCCCGCTCGCCGGAATGACCGTCTCCGGGTGCGGGACGTCCCACCGCGAGCAGAGCCGCGACAACTCCGCCTTGTCGGCCACCCGGGCGGGCAGGTTGTCGGGCTGATGGGGAATCCGGAAACGCTGACGGAGCATCGGCGCGACCCGGGACACGGCGATGGCACTCAGGTCGTCCATGGCAACGAGCACGGCCGGACGGCCGATCCGCTCCGACACCCCGGTCAGGCACTCCAGCAACGCCTCGGGCGCCTCGGGGTCCAACCCGCCTTCCGGTCCGGGATGTACGGCGCGCAGATAGCGCGAACGCTTCATGGGACCTCCCCCGGCCTCGACGACGGCATGGACCTCCACGCCCTTGCGGCCAAGGGATCTGACGGCGCCGAGGGTTCCGTGGTGGAACGGATTCCGGTCGAGTCTGAGCACAACGGCGGGCACGTGGTTGGCGAACGCGTGCATGGCATCCGTGTCTTTCACCTAGTCGGACCAAGCGGGGGTGATGTGCGCCTGCTAATGGCCTATGCGGCAGTCACCGAACAGGCCATTCGTCGGATCTGATGCCTAACGTCTTTGGTAAGCACTCCGATTCAGGAAAGCTCGGGAGACGCCATGCCCAGACCACGCCGCCGACTGGCGACCACCTGCATCGGTACGGTCACGGCCGGCCTGCTGGCCACCGGTGCCGCACTCGCGACGCCCGAGGAGGACTGGCCCAAGGGCTCCGGCACCGCCATGGGCGCCTACCTCGACTACGGCCCGCCCGGGGTGGCGCGGATCCCGTACCTGTCGCGCTGGCTGGGCGGCAAGGAGATCCGGGTCGGCCACACCTATCTGCCGGGTGACTCGTGGGCGGGCATCGAGGGCCGGGTCGGCTTCCTGGAGGACTGGGCCGCATGGCGCCAGGCGGCGGACGACCGGATGTTCGTCCTCAACGTGCCCATGCAGGCGCGGAACGAAGGCCGTGTGTCCGACCGCCGGGTCTCCCGGCTGATCAAGGCGGGCGCGCAGGGCCGCTACGACCGGCACTTCAAGAAGCTCGCCGAGCGGCTGGTGTCGCTGGGCGTCCCGGACACGGTGATCGTGCTCGGCTGGGAGATGAACGGCATCACCTACACCCACCGCTGCGCGCCGGACCCGGAGAACTGGAAGGTGTACTGGAAGCGCATCGTCACCACGATGCGCGCAGTGCCCGGACAGAAGTTCAAGTTCGACTTCGCCCCGAACCGGGGTACGGACGCGATCGGCTGGACGCAGTGCTACCCCGGCGACGACGTGGTCGACATCGTCGGCATGGACTCGTACGACCAGGGTCCCGGCCAGACCTTCGACGACCAGATCTCCCAGCCGTACGGGCTCCAGCAGCACGTCGACTTCGCGAAGGCACACGGGAAGGAGATCTCGTACCCGGAGTGGGGGCTGTTCCGGCGCGGGGACAACCCGGAGTACGTCCGGCGCATGCTGAAGTGGATCGAGCAGCACAAGCCGCTCTACCACACCATCACCGACTACTGCCCGCACGGCGTGTGGCAGTGCAAGGACAACCCGGCGTCCTCGAAGGCCTTCCGCGCCGCGCTGTGGCCCGAGCGGCCCGGGCCGGTGCTCCCGATCCCCACCCCGGTGGTGCCCACGCCCGTGGTCCCGACCCCGGTGGTGCCCACGCCGGTCGTGCCCATGCCGGTGGTCCCGACCCCCGCGATCCCGACGCCCCAGGTCCCGACGCCCGCGATCCCCCTCCCCTCGCCCATGGACCCGAGCCCCGACGTCAGCGTCCCCGCGCCGGTCACCCCGAGCCCCGACCTCCCTGACCCGGTCACTCCCGGCCCGCTCGTCCCGACGCCCGAGGTCCCCGTACCCACACCCGTCCCGGTGCCCGTGCCCTCGCCGGCGGACCCGACACCCGACGTCAGCGTCCCGGCGCCGTCGCCCGCGGTGCCGTCGCCCGTCACCCCGAGCCCGCTCGTGCCGAAGCCCGCACCCACGCCGGCCCAGCCCCAGCCCCTGCCCCTGCCCCAGCCGGAGAAGCCGTCCGTCAACGGCACGCGGTGGTGCGTGCCGATCAACTTCGGCGAGTGGCTCTCCAAGCTGGTCGGCATGCAGTCGGTCTGCATCGAGCTCGACTGGGGCAAGGACTCGGACTTCTGGCCCTTCTAGGCGGGTCATCGCACCCGCAGTTCGTTGAGCCGCGCCCGCCAGTCCCTGGCGGCCGGCAACGCCTCCCGCAACGCGTCCACCGCCCGCTCGCGCCCCGTCACCTGCGACTCGTGCAGGCGCATCAGGGGCACGAGCGCGGTCGTGGCCAGCAGGAACCGCTGGTTGACGACCGTCTCGGGCCGCCAGTGGTTCTTGTACGGCTCGTTGCCGCGCAGGAAGCTCACGACCGGCCGGCCGTCGGCGAGCGCCCGCCCGGCCTCGTAGCGCAGCAGCAGCGTGGCCACGTCCACCTTGCGCGTCCGCAGGTCCGGGTCGGCCCCGTACAGGTAGCCGCCGCTCAGTCCGGCCGACAGCAGCGTGACGTTGGCCGCCACCACCTTCCCGTCGAGCCGGAACTCCGTCAGCCGGCCCTCCCCGGCCCGCACCATCCGCCGGGTGGCCCGGGTCAGGTGCTCGGCGAAGCGGGGCCGCAGGTGCTCGGGGGTGACCCCGCGGCCGCGCCACTGCTTCTCGTGCAGCCGCAGCAGCGTCCGTACGGCGCGCGGCACCTCCTGCTCGGTGACCTCGTGCTCCTCGATCCCGGCCGCGTCGGTCTTGCGCAGCTTGGCCCGGACCCGCTGGGCGCCGGAGGACGGCATCCGCTTGACCAGCTCGTCGAACGGCAGGGTGGGCAGCTCCATGCAGGTGGAGTCGGCGAGCCTGCTGCCGACGCCGGGCCACTGCCGGTACAGCTCCTCGGCGGCGGCCCCGGGACGTACCTCCCGCAGGTCGACGACCGCACCGCGGGCGGCCCGGTGCAGCCCGTGGGCCAGCGCCGGGAAGACCTGGTCGGCGTGTTCCGCCGCCACGAGCACGTCGAAGTAGTCGGTGATGGGGCCACCGAGCGGCACCAGGAGCGGCATCGGCCGGTGTACGAGCATCAGCGCGGCCGCGCCGACCAGCTCCTCGCCGCGCCGCACGAGGACGATCCGGAGCCGGCCGTCCTTGCCGTACGACAGCCACCACGAGTGCAGCCAGGCGTGGCTCTGGAAGGGGGTGGCGGTGGGACAGCCGCGGAAGAGCCGGTTCCACTGCTCCTCCAGCGCGGCGAACTGCCGGGGGTCACGGCACAGCGTCACCGACAGGGCCCCGGCGGAGCCCGGACTCATCGCACGGACTCCTTCTCCTTGGCCGAGGCCGGCTCACCCTGGGCGGGGAGCGAGGCGTACTCCTCGACCGGGGCCCCGACCGCGGGCGCGACGGCGGACCCCAGCTCGGACCCCAGCTCGGACGCCGCCTCGGACTCCGCCGTGGCATCGGCCGGGGACGCGACGGGGGATCCCGCCGCCTGCTCCTCGGGGCGCCGCGCCCGGCCCGGCCGGGCGAGCAGCCACAGGCCGCCCAGCAGACCGCCCGCGCACATCCCGACGGCTCCGCTGATGGGGGCGGACGGGGAGGCGGGGTCGGAGGGGGCCACGGCCTGGTTGAAGAGGAGCAGCTGGACACCGGTGTTCTTGGCGGCCTGATTGCTGCTCAGCGACAGGGCGTCGGCGACCGCGTTGGCGATGTCGGCGGCCTCGGCCGGGCTCTTCGACGTGCCCGTGATGGCGATCATCGGGGACTCGGGCGAGGTCTCGGCGCGCACCTGGGTGCGCAGCTGCCGGGCGCCGATGCCCGCGCGGGGCTGGGCGTAGGCGAGGGTGGAGCTGCTGGTGGCGATCCGGGCGTAGGCCTGGGCGAAGCCGAGGGCGGTGGCCGGCTCGGTGGTGTCGTCGGGCACGGCGACGACGTAGCTGGTGGCGGCGTACTCGGGCGCCTTGAGCACCCCGTACGCACCGCCCGCGGCCAGCCCCAGCAGGGCGCAGGCGGGCAGGGGCCACCACGCGGGCGGCGACACCGACCGCCTGCGCGACCTCTTCCCGGAGCGGTGGACCGGCTTCTTCGCGGCCGTCGCGGACTGCTCCGCCTGCTTCTCCGCCTGCTTCTCCGCCTTGTTCTCGGACTTCCTATCGGACTTCTTCTCGGACTTCTTCTGGTCGGCACTATCGGCCATGAGCGTGCTCGCTTCCTGGGTGAAGGGGAGTTGGTTCGGGGGGTGTACGGATCAGCCGACGCCGGTGCCACCCGGCACTTCCAGCCCGGCCGGCACATCCAGCCCGGCCGGCACTTCCAGCCCGGCCGGCACATCCAGCCCCGCCGGCGTTTGAGGCGCGGGGTCCGGGGCGGAGCCCCGCTCTTTCAGCCCAGCCGGCGATTGAGGCGCGGGGCCGGAGCCGGAGCCCCGAGGCGCCGGCGGCCCCGCGGAGCGCGGCGCAGCCGAGAGGGCGAGGTCGTACACGTCCAGCAGCTGCCGCGCGCTGCGGGCGATGTCGTAGCGGCGGACCACCGGCGGCGGGGGCAGCCGCCGCGCACCCGCCTCCATGTGGCCGCGCAGCGCCGCGACCAGCTCCTCCGTGCCGGTGCCGATCCGGCGCGCCCCGGGCGCCTGGGCGGCGGGCAGGTCGTCGATGGCCGGGCAGGTCACGTGCAGGACGGGGAGTCCGGCGGCCAGGGCCTCGACGACCGCGAGCCCGAAGGCCTCCTCCCGCGACGGGGAGACGAAGACGTCCATGGCGGCCAGCAGCGCCGGGATCCCGGGCGTGCGGCCGTCCGCGCTGTCGCCCAGCGGGTCCCGCTCGCCCAGCAGGTGGATCCGGCTCTGCGCGCCGAGTTCGGCGGCCAGCCGGCGCAGCCCCGCCCGCTCCGGCCCGTCCCCGGCCAGCAGCAGGTGCGCCCCCGGCAGCGCCGCGACGGCCCGTACCAGGACGTCGAACCGCTTGCCCGGGACCAGCCGCCCGACCCCGCCGACCACGAAGGCCCGCTCGGGCAGGCCGGTCCGGGCCCGGGTGGCCCGCCGCACGCCCTCCTCGAAGCGGAAGCGGACGGCCTCGATCCCGTTCGGTACGACGTGCACGCGCGCGGCCGGCACCCCCCACCCCTCCAGCCGGGCGGCCACGGTGTCCGACACGGCCACCGTCGCCGCGCCCAGGCGTTCGCTGGCCAGGTACAGCGCCCGCACCCCGCCCGACAGCGGCCGGCCCTCGATCTCGCCCTCGCCGAGGGAGTGTTCGGTGGCCACGGTCGCCCCGGTGCCCGCGAGCCGGGCCGCGAGGCGCCCGTACACACAGGCCCGGTACAGGTGCGTGTGCACGAGGTCGTACCGTCCGCGCCGGATGAACTTCACCAGCCGCGGCAGCGCCCCCAGGTCCCGGTTGCCCCGCATCCCCAGGTGGACGACCCGTACCCCGTCGGCGCGCAGCCCTTCGGCGACGGGCCCGGGGTTGGTCAGCGTCAGCACGTCGCACCGCATCGGCAGGTGCCGCAGCAGCAGCCGCAGTTGCTGCTCGGCGCCGCCGACCCCGAGCCCGGTGATGATGTGCAGGGCCTTGAGCGCCGTCTGGTCCGTCTGGTCCGTCTTCACCGGTACACCGCCCGCCGCAGCTCCCGCGCCTGGTGGCGCACCTGCTTGATCCGCAGCCGGGCGCCGCCGTCGGCCAGGCTGACGTGCGTACGGGGCAGGGCGTGCGGGCCCGCGAGCCGTCCGGGGTCGATGGCGCAGGCGTAGCCGTACCCGGCGGCCCGGGTGGCGTCGACGACCCGGGCGTCGAGGTGTCCGTACGGGTAGCAGAACCCCTCGGGCAGGGTCCCGGTCAGCTCGCGCAACAGGTCGCGGCTGCCCCGCAGTTCCTGCTGGAGCACCTCGTCGGTGGCCGCGGTGAGGTCCTGGTGGAGCAGTCCGTGCGAGCCGATCTCCTGTCCGGCCCCGGCGACTTCGCGGATGCCCTCGGCGGTGAGCAGGGACTTGCGCGGACCCAGCGGGTCCCACACGTTGTCCACGCCGAGCCGCCCGGGCAGGACGAAGAGGGTGGCGGTGCAGTCGTGGCGGCGCAGCAGCGGCAGCGCGTGGGTGAGGAAGTCGGTGTAGCCGTCGTCGAACGTCAGCCCGACCAGCCCGGCACCGCGCCCGGCCGCGCGGGCCCGGAGCAGTTCGCCGACCGACACCCCGCGCAGGCCGCGCGAGCGCAGCCACAGCAGCTGGGCCTCCAGGGCGAGCGGGGTGACGGTGATCCCGTACGGGTCCTCGGCGGGATCGGTGAACTCGGCGACCGAGTGGTACATCAGGACCCACGGCGAAGCGGTCCGGCGGGTGGGTGCCACCACGGCGGCGGAGGCCGTGTCGGTGTCAGCGGACATTGCGGAACCTCTGCGTGAACTGGGAGATCTGACCGGGCAGGGCGGTGACTTCGAGCGCGCGTATGGCCATGCCGGTGGCTCCGAACATGGCCGGGACCAGCAGGCAGCCGAGGGAGACGCTGAGCATCGGGTCGGGGATCATGGGACCGGCGATCCAGCCGGTGACGCACGCGGCGACGGCGGCCACGGCGAGCCGTCCGATGCTGACGGCGACCCGGCGGACCTGGATGGCGATGATCCGCGAGCCGAGGCCGGTGAGCAGCAGGACGGCGGTGGTGGAGATGCCGGCGGCGTTGGCGGCGGCGAGCCCGTAGGTGCCCCACCAGCCGACGGCGAAGGCTCCGGCCACGATGTTGACGAGCAGGCCGGCACCCATCGCGAGCGCCGGGAACCAGGTGGGCCGGGCGGTCGAGAAGAAGGGCCGGGACAGTGCCCCGACGAGGCAGTGGCCGAGGAGTCCGAGTCCGTAGACCCGCATGACGGAGGCGGTGGCGAGGGTGTCCTCATGGGTGAAGGCACCGCGTTCGAAGAGGACCTGGATGATCTGGGGCGCGTAGCCGATGACGAGTGCGGTGCCCATCAGGACGGCGAGCGAGGCCAGCGCGAGGTCCTGCTCCACCCGCCGCCGGGCCTTCTCCCGCTGCCCGCCGGCCATGGCCTGGGCGACGACGGGGAAGGTGACGGTGCAGATCATCAGGGACAGCACCATCGGCATCTGCGCGACCTTCTGCGCGTAGTTGAGGTGGGAGATCGCCCCTGAGGGGAGCGAGGCGGCCAGGAACCTCTCGACGAGCACCTGCGACTGCCGGAAGACGGCGAAGAAGATCACGGGGGCGATGACCCCGAAGGCGATGAGGGTGGGGCGGTCACGGTCGCGCTGGCTGCGCGGGGCGTTCCTCTTGGCGCGGGGCAGGCCGAAGCCCACGTTGCGGATGAAGGCGGGCAGTTGGACGAGGACCATCAGCAGCCCGCCGACGGCGACGCCCGCGGCGGCGGCCCGTACGCCCCACAGGGCGTGCAGGGCCACCATCGTGCCGATGATGCCGACGTTGTACGACACGTAGATCGCGGCGGGCGGTACGAAGGATCTGTGCGCCCGCAGAGCCGCGCTGAAGTAGCCGGTGATCCCGAAGGAGAGCACGGTCAGCGCCGTGAGCCGGGTGCACTCGACGGCCAGCCGGGGGTCGGGCAGGCCGGGCGCGAGCACGGCGACGACGGCCGGCGCGGCCACGACGAGCACGGAGGCGACGGCGGCCAGGAACACGGCCAGCCGCGGCAGGGTCGCCCCCACGAGCAGCCGTACGGGGTCCTGCGCGCGGGCCTCCCGGCGCGTGAGGCCGGCCCTGCTGGCGGCCCGCCGGGCCAGGGCGTGGCTGAAGGCGGGCACCATCAGCAGCGCCATGGCGTCCTCGATGAGCAGCGTCGAGGCCATCTCGGGCAGGGTCCATGCGATCAGGAAGGCGTCGCTGTCGTGCCCGGCACCGAAGAGGTGCGCGATGGTCTGGTCGCGCACCAGCCCGAACACCGCCCCGGCGGCGGTCAGCCCGGCGGTGACCGCGGCGGCCTTGGCCAGGAACCGCCCCAGTGGGGGGCTCCCGCCGGGGGTGGCGGGCTCGGGAAGCTCGTCCGGGCCGCCTGTCCGGCTCCCGCGGGGGGTGGCGGGTGCGGACGGGCTCCCGCCGGGGGGCGCGGATCCGGAAGGACCACCCGCGTGCCGGACACGGCCGGACCGGCCACCCGCCGTACGGCTCCCGCCCGGGGGCGCGGGTACGGCGGGATCGCCCGCGTGCGCGTGCCGGACACGGCCGAGCCGGCCGCCCGCGGACGCCGCCTGGGTTTCGGGCGCGTCGGCGGAGCCGCCCGCGGGCCGCGACGCCACCGGCACACTGCGCTTCCCCGAGGCTCCGCCCGGATACCCGGCCGAGCCGAAGACGGCCTTCCGCACCGCCGGTTCACCGCCCGGCAGCCCGCCGGCGACGAAACCGGGGTCCGCCGGGATGGGCGGGACGGGCGGGACGGGCGGGACGGGAACCGCGTCCGGATCCGGGCCGGCGCCGGGACGCCCGGGCACGCTCCGCCGGTACCCGGCGGAGCCGAACACGAGCTCCCGCACCCCCGGTTCACCGCCGGGCAGGCCGCCTGCGACGAAACCCGGGTCCGCCGGTGCCGGCAGGCCCGGGGTCGCGGAAGCCGCTGCCGAACGGGGCGCCGCAGCGCCGTTGCGCCCCGGCGGGCCCCCGGTGACGAACCCGCGGTCCGCCGGGGCCGCAGGGTCCGCCGCGCCCGGAGAGCCGGTCGGATCCTGCCCGGTGCGGCGCCCGGCCACGGGCACGTTCCGCGCGTAGCCGGCGAAGCCGGGGTCCGTCCGCTTCGGGCCGGACCCCGCGGCACCCGGGACACGGGCGTGGCCCGCCCCGGCCGGGGGGCCGGAGGCGGGCCGCCAGGGCGTGGTGTCCGTCACCGGCGAGCCGCAACCCCGGGGGCCCTACCCCGTGAACCCGCACCGAAGGCGGCCACGCGGTGCGCAGCCGCCCCACGCGGTGGACCCGCGACCCCCCGGGAGGGAAGCGCCCACCAGGCCGCCAGGCCGATGATCACTCCGGTCAGCACGGTGGACGGCCCCCCGATGTCCGCGTACAGGAAGTCGGTCAGCTGCCACACGAGCAGCCCGATCGCGATCAGCCCGCAGTCCCGCACCCCCGTGGGAGAGCCGAGCCGCCGCAGGCCGGCCACCAGCAGCGCCGCCCAGCCGCCCGCCAGCGCGATCAGCCCGATCAGGCCCTGCTCGCTCAGGATCAGCAGGTACATGTTGTGCGGGGAGAGCAGCGGCTGGCGCAGGTACGCCTGACCCGCGCCCGCGGTGTCGCTTCCGGAGGAGAGCCCGAGCGAGGCGTGCCCGTCGCGGTGGGCGGGGAAGCCCTTCAGCCCCACCCCCACCGCAGGCCGCTCGCGCCACATCGACTCGGCGGCGGCCCACATCGTGTAGCGGTCGGTCACCGACTGGTCGGGAGCGCTGGAGATCTGGGTGATGGAGGTCAGCCGCTCGGCGACCATCTCGGAGCCGACCCCGAGTCCGCCCACCAGGACCACACCCGCCGCGGCGAGCGCGAGGAGCACCTTCAGCGCCCGGCGGATCCCGGCCAGCACCATCACCAGCACGGCCGCGCCGGCGGTGGCGATCCACACGCCCCGGCTGAACGAGAGCACCAGCGGCAGCACCAGCGCCAGCGCCACGCCCCCGGCGATCCGCCGGACCCGCTGCGGCAGCCCCGGCGCCAGCGCGACCGCGGTCGCCACGACCAGCCCGTACGCCACGACCGTGGCCATGCCCATGACGTCACCGGGGCCGAAGGTGCCCACGGCCCGGACGTTCTGGCCCTGGTAGGAGGCCCCGGTGTGGGTGGCGTACTGCACGACCCCCACCGCGCCCTGCACCAGCGCCAGGACCACGAAGCACCCGGCGGCCAGCCGGAACTCCGCCGCGTCGCGCACCAGCAGCACCACGGCCGCCGGGACGAGTACGAAGACCTGGAGGTAGCGCACGAAGCCCGGCAGGGCGGCGTACGGGTCCCCCGCGGTCATCGTCGCGACCGCGAGGCCCACGGCCGGCGTCCCGAGCACGAGCACGCCGAGCGGGGTCAGCGCCCGGACCCGCCCGCGCAGCGCCTGCACCGCGCAGACGAACACCAGCAGCAGCGAGGCGGCGTCGGCCGGGCCGACCTTCCCGGAGGCGGTGGCGTCCCCCGCCGGGAGCGGGGCGAGGAGGAACAGCACGGTCGCGGCGAGCGGCAGGAGCGGCCAGTGCCGGCGCAGCAGTCCCGGCACGTCGGGCCGGGCCCAGGAACCGGGGACGACGAGGCTCATCAGCTGCCCCCCAGCCGGAAGCGGAAGAAGAAGGCCGCGGTGCGGGCGAGGATCCACAGGTCCTGCCACAGCGACCAGGTGTCGATGTAGTGGTTGTCGAAGCGGGCCCGGTCCTCGATGGAGGTGTCCCCGCGCAGGCCGTTGATCTGGGCGAGGCCGGTGATGCCGACGGGCATCCGGTGGCGGGCCTCGTAGCCGGGGTGGACGGTGGAGAACTTGGCGACGAAGAAGGGCCGTTCGGGGCGCGGCCCGACCAGGCTCATGTCACCTCGTACGACGTTCCACAGCTGCGGCAGCTCGTCCAGCGAGGACTTGCGCAGGAAGGACCCCACCGGGCTCATCCCGCGGTCGCCCGCGACCGTCCAGCGGGTGGCGGACTCGTGCTCGTCGGCGCGCAGGGTACGGAACTTCAGCAGGGTGAAGGGGCGCCCGTACAGGCCGACCCGCTCCTGCCGGAAGATGACCCCCGGCCCGTCCCAGAGCCGTACGGCCAGCGCGCACAGGCCCATCACGGGCGCGGCGGCGATCAGCGCGACCAGGGCGAGCAGGGAGTCGATGCCCCGCTTGGCCCAGCGCTCCACCGGCCGGGCCGGGCGCGGCAGCAGCGGCTGGACGGCGTACCCCCACAGCTGGTCGGCGGGGTGCACCACGCGCATGCCGGTGATCTTGGCGGTGCCGGCCGGGTCGGCGAGCCACAGCCGGCAGCCGTGGTCGTGGAAGAGCCGGACCAGGGAGGCGGTGCGCTCGTCGGCCTCCGGCGGGCGGGTGAACACCGCGTGCGTCACGGAGTTCTGGATGACCGCGCGCCGGATGTCCTCGTGGGTGGCGAGGAACGGCAGGGCGCCGGTGTCCCCGTCGGCGGCCGCCGCGGTGTCGGCGAGCCCGACCGGCCGCAGCCCGAACTCGGGTCGGCCGTGCAGGGCGGCGGCCACGGCGCTCGCCCCGGCGCCGGCTCCGACGACGAGGGCGGAGGCGGGCCGGCGCACGGCCGAACGGCGCTGGAGCTGGTTGACGAACCCGCGCCCCGCACACGCCAGGAGGACCTGGAGGCAGACGGCGGTGAGCAGCGCGCTCCAGCCCAGCGCCCGGGCCGGCTCGACGGCGGCCACGACGGCGGCCGTCCCGCACCACAGGACGGCGGACCGTCCGGCCACCGCGGGCAGTTCGAGGAGCGCGGAGGGTGCGAGCCGCGGCCGGTACAGCCCGGCCTGGGCGTGCAGCGCGGCGAGCAGTCCGGCGACCGGCACGGCCGTGAGGGCGGGCAGTCCCGCTCCGGGCAGTGTCGTCACGGCGAGTACGGCGGCCAGCGCGTCGGTGGTGAGCAGCGGGAGCACCCGGCCGCGGCGGCGGACGCGGTGCGGGCGCACGGCGGACCGGGCCTGGTCCGTCCTGGGCCCGCGCGGGGGGTGGATGGCGGTCGCGGAACGGCGGGCTGCCGCGTGGGGCGCGGGCGCGAAGGCGCTGCCGCCGGCGGGGCCCGTGCCGCCCTGCCCGGTGTGCCGGGCGGGTGCGCTGTCCATCGTCATCGGCTGATGCGCTCCTGGTTCAAGGGCCGGGGCCTGCCCAGCAGTTCGTGGTACAGGCCGGTGACCGCGTCCGTGGTCCGCCGCACGTCGAAGCCGGTCCGGGCGTGCTCCCGGGCCTGCTCCCCGAGTTCGGCGAGGAGCCCCGGCTCGGCGAGCAGCCGTCCCAGGGCTTTGGCCAGGGCCGTCGGGTCCTCCGGCGGCACGAGGCACAGGCGCCCCTGGCCGGGCGGCAGGCTCTCCCGGGCACCGCTGACGTCGGAGACCAGGACCGGGCGGCCACAGGCCATGGCTTCGAGCGGGGCGAGCGCCATGCCTTCCCACCGCGACGGCAGTACAACGAGATCGGCGGCCCGAAGCCACGGTCGGATGTCGGCGGCGGCGCCCGCGAAGAACACCCCGGGCGGGGCCGTGCGGCGCAGCCGTTCGGTGTCGGGGCCGTCGCCGACGAGGGCAAGGCGGGCTCCGGGGACGGTGCCCAGCAGCTCCGGCCAGGCCCGCAGCAGGATGTCCTGTCCCTTCTGGAGGCAGATGCGGCCCACGCAGACGGCGAGCGGTCCGTCGGCCGGGAAGGCGGCGGGCAGCGGCAGTTCGGCGCGGGCCCGGGCCCGGTCCTGGCCGGGGTCCGGTCCGCCGGGGCGGAAGTGGTCCAGGTCCACGCCGTTGCGGATCACCGACCAGCGGGCGGTGATGCCCTCGGTCTCCCCCGCGCGGCGTTCGGCCTCGCTGACGCAGAGCACCCGGTCGGCCCAACGGGCCCCGTACCGCTCCCAGCGCAGGGCGAGCGCGGCGGTGGCCCCGCCGACCGCGTCGAAGGACCAGGCGTGGGGCTGGAAGACGGTGGGCACGGTCCCGCGCGCGGCGAGCCGCCCGGCCAGCCCGGCCTTGGCGCTGTGGGCGTGCAGCAGGTCGGGGCGGACGTGGCGCAGCAGCCGCCGGGCGCCGATGACCTCGGCGGGCAGCCGGGGTCCGGGAGCCCGCCCGGCGCTCCAGGTGAGCACTTCGGCCCCGGCCGACCGGGCGGCGTCGCCGAGCGTGCCGCCCGGCGGGCAGGCGACGACGGTGCGCAGGCCTTCGGCGGTCTGTGCGCGGACGAGGTCGGTGACGACCCTGGCCACACCGCCGTCGACGGGCTGGACGAGATGGAGGACGGTCGTGGGCTGTGTCGCCCGAGGTTGTGTGGGCACGTGGAGTTGGTCTCCTGCGTTCAGCGGCGCGCGTCTGTCTGAACGAAGAGCACACCGAGGAAATGACCCTGACTTTCGCCCGTGAACCTGAAGCTCAGACTGCGGGCACCTCCGGACAGGACGGGACTCAGGTCGAACACGTCCGCGTCATATCCGAGATTATTCACATGTTCGGGCTGTCGCACGAACGACTGACTGCCGAATTCCGTGATCGTGGAATTCATAACATCATTAAAAGGATTTTCTCCGTCACTGAGGCTCACCCGGCGCCCACTGTCGGCCGTCACGGTGAGTGAGTCCCCGAGGGTGCCCCGGTCCCCGTCGTACGCGACCACCCCGACCCGGCCGGCGGACCCCGGTGGCGCGTCCAGGCCGGTGAGCCCGACCGTTCCGTCGCCGGCGCGGGCGGCCAGCCCCTCGAAGCCGTCCCACACGGAGATCCGGCGCATCGGCTCCTGCGGGTGCTCGTAGGCGACGACCAGCGTCCATCCGCCCCAGGCCCCCACCTCGGAGTGGCCCATGGCGATGTTGAGCTGGGCGACCGTCCACATCCCGGCGCCGCCCTTGCGGACCAGCGGGGTCACGTCGGCGGAGGCCTGGTAGGCGTCGCTGCCCGCGTCCGTGCGGTGGCCCATGACCGTGTCGGCGAGGACCTCCTTGTAGGCGCCGCCCGGCTCGGCGACCAGCACCCGGCCGTTGTCCTCCGGCGGCTTCTGCTCGCCCACCCGCAGGTTCCCGCCCCAGTACAGGCGGGCGTACGAGACCTTCGCGCCCTGCGGGACCTTGAGCTCGGCCCGGGTGGAGTTGTAGGTGTCCGGATCCTTGTCGACCTCGCTGTAGAACATCTCGAAGTCGCTGTTGACCCCGGCCGCGCCCCGCTTGACCTCGGCGCACGGCTCGGCCTGCGGAGCCTCCTCCTTGCGGCAGCTGATGCCGGAGTTGGAGGCGCGGACGAGCCCGCCGTGCTGCACGGCTTGGTAACGCTGCGTGAAGGGAACTCGGGGCGACTCCTTCGGTGCGGGGGCCGCGGCCCCCGCCGCGGGCACGTTCACAGAAAGCGTGAGGCAGGACAGCAGACCGAGCGTGCCGAGGATTCTGCGGGAGGAACCCATGACCCTGTCTCCATTTTCGATCAAGGGGACAAAACAGGAGTGAACTTTGTCAGAAATCAGGCTGGAAATCACGCCGGACTCGCTCGTACGGCCTTTTGGGCGATGGCAGGCACCCTCGCAACGGGCGGGTCGTTATGGGGTGGACCATTGTTCGAACCGAATGGAAATGCGGAGATGTCCGTCGGCGAGTCCCCCGGCATCCCGGGCGGCGATCTGCTCCAGGCCCCGCCGGCACCCCGATGAACGCCCGAGCGTCAACCGCACCGCGTGAAACGCCTGCATCCGGGTGAAGTCACGCAACCCGAACCGGGGTATGCCCGTTGATCCGGGTGCTCCAGTACCGGGCAATCCTGCAAAAAAGGGACGACAATGATCAAGAAGATGATGGCCTCGGCCGCGGTTGCCGCCTCGGTCGTGGGCATCGGTGCCGCCATGGCGCCGCAGGCGATGGCCATCGGGAACGACAACGGCGTCAGCAGCGTCAACGGCAACAACTCCGCGCAGATCTACGGCAACCAGGCCACGTACGGCAACATGAGCCCGCAAATGGCGCTGATCCAGGGCTCGTTCAACAAGCCCTGCATCGCCCTCCCCGCGAAGGCCAACGTGCAGTCCGTGCTCGCCCTGGTCAACGTCGGCGTCCAGGACATCCCGGTCCTGTCCAGCCCGCAGAACCAGCAGTGCACCGAGAACTCCACGCAGGCGAAGGGCGACGAGGCCCTCTCGCACATCCTCAGCAACATCCCGGTCCTGTCCGGCAACGTCTCCAACGGCAGCTGACCGAGGCCCCGCCGGCGAGGCCGTCGCACCTTCGGGTCGCGGCGGCCTCGCCGCGTGTGGAGCCCGGCTTCCACGCGCCGACGGAAATCAACGGCGCGAATCAGCCGGCCGCCCCGAATTCGAGCCGGGCATTGGGGTGAATTGCCGGAAGGCCGCCGAAAATGTGCGGTTTCCTTTTCTCGGACCAGTCGTTGTTAATTCTGCAGTGGATACGCCCCTGCGGGAAGGATCGAAATCAAAATGACGTACAAGAAGGCAGTGGTGCTGGCCGCCGGCGCGCTGATGGCAGCCGGTGCCGCCTCCCCCGCCATGGCCGACGCGGGTGCCGCGGGCAAGGCCGCGGGTTCCCCCGGCGCCCTGTCCGGCAACAACGTTCAGGTGCCGGTCAACATCCCGATCAACCTGTGCGGCAACACCGTCAACGTCGCCGCGCTGCTGAACCCCTCGTTCGGCAACGTCTGCATCAACCACTGACGAAGCGCTTGCGCCCACCAGGGCAAACCTCCTCGGGGTGGCCTCGGAGTGCACGGCGGTGCACTCCGGGGCCACCTTCGATTCCAGACCGGCCGCAGCGCCGGTAGACAGGGAAGGACCCATGCGACAGGTACTGAGCCGACAGGTACTGGGCAAGGGGATGCTCACGGCGGCGGCCGCGTCGAGTCTGCTGTCGATCGCGACCGGCGCGGCCTACGCACACACCGGGGCGACGGCCGAGGCCTCGCATTCGCCGGGCGTGCTGGCCGGCAACAGCATCTCGGTACCGGTCACCTTCGCACCGAACGTGTGCGGCAACAGCGTGGACGGCGGGGCGGCGCTCAACCCTGCGATGGGGAACACGTGTGCCACCACGACCGGCTCGCACACCGACGACGGCCACGGCTACGGGCGCCATCTCAGCCCGGAGAACGCCGAGGCCTTCGAACGCTACCTCGAGGAGCGCCAGGGCCGGCACGCCGTGCCGGAGCAGCGCCAGGAGTCGCGGCGCCACGAGGAGGCCCGGCCCGAGGCATCCCGGCCCCAGGGGCCGCGGCACGCGAAGCCGCGCCACGAGGAGCCGCGCCACGAGGGCGGTTACGGCGGCCACGGCGAGGAGGAGACCAAGGAGGAGGAGTGCGACGACCACCCCGGGTCCGCGCCGACTCCGCCGCAGGACCACACTCCGCCCGCGCCCGACCGGCCGCACCCGATGCCGGAGCCCGCGGAGGAGCACCCCGCCCCGCTGCCCCACCCGGAGCCGGTCCAGGAGGCCCCCGCCCCGGCACCGGAAGCCCCGGCCGAGGAGGCCCCCGCGCCGCGGCCGCCGCACGGAAGCCAGCCCGTGGAACACCCGGCCCCGGTACCCGAGGTCGTACCTCCCGCGGACCAGCCGCCGGCCGGCCCCGCCGGTGACACCCCCGTCCACCTGCCCCCGGCTCCGGCACCCGCCCCGGTTCCGGCACCCGCCCCGGCACCCGTACCCGCCCCGGCACAGGTCCCGGCTCCGGCGCACGTGAGCGCGCCCGTGCTGGCCGAGACCGGAGCGGGTCAGCCCGCGGCCGCGGCGGCCCTCGCCACGGCCCTGATCCTGGGCGGCGCCATTCTGTACCGGCGCTCGCGCATCGCCTGACCGGCATTACCGGTAATCGGAAGAAATATCGGCCGGAGAATCCCTCGTCGGATTCTCCGGCCGCTGTCATGCCCCCGTTCCGCACCGCGCACGCGTTCGCGTTTCCGCAGCGGCGGGGAATCGTTACCCAGGGCGAAAGCGGCGCGACGGTCGCCGCTGACGCCTCTGCCCACGAAAAGAAGAGGATTTCGATAATGAAGCTCACGAAGGTCGCCGCTGTCGTCGCCGGCTCCGTCGCCGCCCTCGGCGCCTCCGCCACCGCCTTCGCCGCCGAGCCCACGGCCGCGATGCCTCCCATGAGCCTGACCGGCGGGGTGACGGAGACGCTGAACGCGGTCGGACCCGTCACCGAGTCGCTTCCGCAGACCGTGGGCAACGGCCTGGCCGAGCAGGGCGGGACCGTCGACAAGGTCGTGGGCGCGGCCCAGAAGGTCAACAAGGTCCGCAACGACGCGCCCGGCACCGCGCTCGGCCTCGCGAACGGCGCCACCCAGGCGTCCCCGCTGCTCGGTGGTGTGCAGCTGAACGGCGGCCAGCGCTGAACCACCCCGGCCGGACTCCGGCCGACACGACTGTGGGCGCCACCGGCAAGGCCGGGGCGCCCACAGTCGGTTGTGCAGCCGACGTCAGTCGTTGAAGCAGTGGTTGCCGAACGCGGGGTTCAGCGCACCGATGATGTTCACGGTGTTGCCGCAGAGGTTGACCGGAACGTGAACCGGGACCTGGACCAGGTTGCCGGAGAGGACGCCGGGGGAACCCACGGCCGCGCCCTCGGCCGACGAGTCGGCGACGGCGGAACCGGCGGCACCGGCCGCAGCGAGACCAGCGGTGGCCAGGACCAGAGCGGCCTTCTTGGCAGAGTTCATGGGAAGTGCACCTTCTGTTCGACGTTCTGCCCCGATCCGGGGCTCACACCGAGCGAAACGGCCCACCCTTCCATGACGACACGGCCTCGCGCACGAACAGACCTGTTCGGCTCAATTGTCGTAACCATCCGACGGGTTCCGGCCACCCCGGCCCTACGGAAGGCCGGGAATCTCCGGGATCTCCGGGATCTCGGGGACCTCGGGGACCTCCGGCACCAGTTCCGCCGGCGGGGCAGGTTCGGGCAGCGCGGGCGGCACCAGCCCAGGGATCGCGGGCAGCTCCACGCCCGGGATCGCCGGGAGTTCCACCCCGGGGATCTCCGGCAGCTGGATGTCCGGCAGTTGGATGTCAGGCAGTTGGATGTCAGGCAACTGGATGTCGGGGAGCGTGATCTCCGGGATCGTGATGTCCGGCAGGCTGACGCCGGGCGGCAGGAGGGCCTTGATCTGGTCGAGGATGCCGTTGATCAGGTCGTCGACGGGTCCGGCCGCGGCCGCCCGTGCGGCGCCTTCTCGGGAAGGCACCGCACGGGACCCGTCGTCGAGGGCGCTCGCGGGGGCGGCAGCGCCGGACAATATGACGACGGCGAGGGCCGAGGGGACGAGGATGCGGGCGCGGAACGGCTTCGTGCGGTGCATGGGGGTTCCTTCGTGGTGGCGACACGCAAACGGACCCGAACGATCCGCTTACTCACCCACCGTGCGAACAGCTCGCACGGAGCGCAACCGCACCTTGAGTGACAGCGGGACGCGTACGGGCTTCGCGCAGGCGTCCGGAGGCCGCTCACCGGGCCGGAGAAATCCTCTGCCCCCGCAGGCCGTTTGAGTGAAGGCCCGGAACCAAACGCCGACGGGGCAGTTGACCAGGACGCTCCGTCAGCGGGCACTCGTGCGACAAAGGGATCAAAATGATCAAGAAGTTCATGACCGCCGCCGCCGTCACCGCCGTTGCGGTCGGCGCAGGCGCCGCCGCCGCGGCCCCGGCCATGGCCATCGGCAACGACAACGGAATCAACACCGTCAACGGCAACGGCGCCCAGCAGATCTACGGCAACCAGAAGACCCACGGCGACCTGAGCCCGCAGCTCGGCCTGGTCCAGGGGACCCTGAACAAGCCCTGCATCGGCCTGCCGGCGAAGGTCAACGCCCAGTCGCTGATCGGCGCGCTCAACATCGGTGTCCAGGACATCAACGTCCTGTCCAACCCGCAGAACCAGCAGTGCACCGAGAACTCCACCCAGGCCAAGGGTGACGAGCCGCTCTCGCACATCCTCAGCAACATCCCGATCCTCTCCGGCAACGCCTCCGTCGGCAGCTGACTTCCACTCCCTGCGCCCGTGGAGTGAGGTGACGAGGGCCCCGGCAGCGTCCAGCCGCCGGGGCCCTCGCCCGTTCCCCCGCCCCGCTACCGCCGGGAGGCACCCCCCGCACGGTCGGCGCTCAGCCGGTCCAGAAGTCCCACCACCGGGTGAGGATCAGCATCCCGATCACTCCGGTGTGCAGGGCGGGCGGAGCCCAGCCGAACTCGGTGAAGAAGCCCCGCAGCGGGCCGGGGGCGGGCAGGACGCGCGTACGGACGTTGTGCGCGGTGACCGCCCAGAACATCAGCAGGGTCGCCAGCCAGGCCAGGCAGCACCACAGGCAGAGCGCGTTGATCTCGTAGAGCGACTGGACCATCAGCCAGCTGCAGAAGCCGACGCCGAACAGCGTGCCGGCGTTCAGTCCGAGCCAGAACCAGCCGCGGTAGCGGGCGCCGGCCAGCAGGCCCGCGCCGACGCAGACCACGACGGCGTACGCGACCAGCCCCAGCATGGGGTTGGGGAACCCGAAGGCCGCCGCCTGCTCGCTCTCCATCACGCTGCCGCAGGAGACGACCGGGTTGAGACTGCAGGCGGGCTTGAAGTCCGGGTCCTCCAGCAGGAGGAACTTGTCGAGGGTGATCACCCAGGAGGCCAGCAGCCCGGCCGCGCCGGTGAGGGCCAGCAGCCAGGCCAACCCCTTGGGTACGGCTTCCCGTTCGCCCTCGGGCCGAGTGTCGAGCCGTCTCTGCTGGCGGGGAACGCCCACTGTATTCGTTGCCATGTGGCCCATAGTCCCGCGCTCCCTCCCAGAACAGACCCAACCGTGCTCATTCGTATGCAAGTTGACCTGAAGGGGTGGCGGGAACCTCCGATGCTTCCCGGACGTTTTACCGAACCCCGGACGTGATGTCAGAGCCAGGGGTTACGTTGAGCTTCCGCGAAGTGACAAGCTGCGACGGCCTGGAGACCCACCTTGAGCGATCCGTACGAGACAACCGAGGCGCACCTCGACCGACTCCTCGGCCGCGCCCTGAACTCCTTCGACCTGCCCGACAGGCTGGTCGAGCGCCTCGGCACGGCGCTCGCCCACAGCTCTTCGCTCTACACCACCCACCACAGCCCGGCGACGGGGATCTGGCGGGAGACCCACCGGCACACCTACCTGCTGACCGACGGCGGTTCGGTCTCGCTGTGGGAGCTGGCCTACCGGCTGGAGGACGACCGGACGGTCCGGCACGAGGTCTTCGCGAGCAAGGCGGAGACCTCGCTGGCCGTGGCCCGGCTGTTCGGCGAGTCCGCCGCCGGGGCGACTTTGGATCCGGTGCTGCTCCCCGGCGACGAGGAGCCGGAGAACGACGCGGCGGTGCTGAGCGCGCTGTTCGCGGCGTCGGCTCCGGTGCAGCGGCACCGGGAGTACACGGTGGAGCAGTCCGCCGACCACGCCCGGCGGGTGCTGCGCCGTGCGGAGAACGCGGACCGGCCGGGCGAGCCGCTGGCGACGCTGCTGCGCTCGGCGTACGGGCACCAGATCACGCAGGCGTTCGGTGCGCGGCAGTGCCTGTCGGACGGGCGGGACGCCGGCTTCAGCCTGTACGAGCACGCCTTCGTGCTGCTGGACGGGACCGAGGTCAGCCTGTGGGAGGTCGAGCACACGGCCACGCCCGACGGACGGCACATGTGCGAGGTGTACGAGAGCGAGGGGGCCGCGCGCGGAGCCATGGAGAGCCGCGCCCGCGTGCGGTGACACTGCCGCCGGGGTGAACGAAGACGGGCCTGGCGTTCCGGATCCGGATCAGGCCGCGGCCTGGCGGCTTAGCGCTCCGGCCGCCTCACGGCCCGAAGGCCGCCGTCGCCGCGTCGCGGAGCGGGAGGTCCAGGGGCAGGTCCTGGGTGAGGGTGACCTGGTCCGGGCGCAGGTCCGCGGGGGTGGGCATGGCGCTGCCGGGCAGTTGGACCGCGGCCGCGCCGTGGGCCAGGGCCGCGGAGAGCGCGTCCGGGCCGGTGCCTCCCGCGATCAGGAAACCGGCCAGGGAGGCGTCGCCCGCGCCGACGTTGCTGCGGACCACCGGGGCCGGGGCGGTGCCGTGGAAGGTGCCCTCCGCGGAGACCAGGAGCTGGCCGTCCGCGCCGAGGGAGGCCAGTACGGCCCCCGCGCCCAGCGTGCGCAGCTCTTCGGCGGCCTTGACCACGTCCCCCAGGGTGGGCAGCGGGCGGCCCACGGCCTCCGCCAGCTCGGACACGTTCGGCTTGATCACTTCCGGGCGGGCCGGCAGCGCCGCCAGCAGCGCCGGGCCCGAGGTGTCGAGGGCGATGCGGGCGCCCGCGGCGTGCGCGAGGGCGACCAGGTCGGCGTACCACCGGGGTTCGGGTCCGCGCGGGAGGCTGCCGCAGCAGGCGATCCAGGCCGCTTCGGCGCAGGAGGTGCGGACCGTCTCCAGGAGGAGGGCGGATTCCTCCGGGAAGAGTTCAGGCCCGGGTGCGTTGATCTTGGTGAGGGTGCCGTCCGGTTCGGCGAGGGAGATGTTCGAGCGGGTCTGGCCGGCGATCGAGACGGCCGTGACGTCCACGCCCTGCAGGCCCAGGAGTTCGGCGAGGAGGATGCCGGGGGCGCCGCCGAGCGGGAGGACCGCGGTCGTACGGACACCCGCGGCGGCCACCGCGCGGGAGACGTTGACGCCCTTGCCCCCGGGGTCGACCTGGTCGCCGGTGGCGCGCAGCACCCGGCCTCGGTCCAGCGAGGGGACCTCGTGGGTCCGGTCGAGGGAGGGGTTGGGCGTGACGGTCAGGATCATACGAGCACAACTTCCGTACCGGCGGCCTCGATCGCCGCTTGGTGAGCGGGGGCGAGCCCCGTGTCCGTGATGAGCAGGTCGACGTCGGCGAAGGAGCCGAAGCGCGCGAAGTGCTCCTGGCCCGCCTTCGCGGAGTCGGCGAGGAGGATGACGCGGCGGGCGGCGGCCATCGCGGCGCGCTTGACGGCCGCCTCGGCGAGGTCGGGGGTGGTCAGGCCGCCCTCGGCCGAGAAGCCGTTCGTCGCGAGGAAGGCGATGTCGGCGTGGATCTCGGCGTACGCACGCAGCGCCCACGCGTCGACGGCGGCGCGGGTGCGGTGCCGGACGCGGCCGCCGACGAGGTGGAGGTCGATGCCGGTGTGGTCGGCGAGCCGGGCGGCGACGGGCAGCGCGTGGGTGACCACGGTGAGCGCGACGTCGACGGGAACGGCGGCCGCCAGGCGGGCGACCGTACTGCCCGCGTCGAGGACGATGCTGCCGCCGTCGGGGAGGCGGGACAGTGCGGCGGCCGCGATGCGGTCCTTCTCGTCGGCCGCGGTGGCCTCGCGCTCGGTGAGGTCCGGCTCGAAGGCGAGGCGGCCCGCCGGGATGGCCCCGCCGTGCACCCTGCGGAGCAGGCCGGCCCGGTCGAGGGCGGTGAGGTCGCGGCGTACGGTCTCGGCGGTGACCTGGAACCGCTCGGCGAGGGAGAGCACGTCGACACTGCCCGCCTCGCGGGCGAGGTGGAGGATCTCCTGGCGGCGCTCCGGTGCGTACATGTGGGTTTACGTCCGTTCCATGCCCGAATCTGTGGCTTCGCCCCACCGTACGCCCACTTGAGGACGAAAACAAAGAAAAACGGACATGCCCACCCAAGAGGGGCGGGCATGTCCGTGTCCTGTCCCGCTGCTGCGGGCGAACGCGATCTAGGCGACCGGGGCCTTCTCGACGGCCGGATCGGTGCGCTCCGCGTGCTCGGCGGCGCCCTCGCGCTGCTCGATCGGGATCGGCTTGCGCGGCATCAGGAACATCACCGCGAAGATCACGATCAGGACGGCCACGACCCACCACAGCGCACCGCGGAAGGCCTCGACGTACGGCGGGCCGTAGACCTTGTCGTCGTCCATCAGCCCGAAGAAGACGACGGAGGTCAGGGCGAGACCCAGCGCGTTGCCCATCTGCCCGGTGGTGTTGATCAGCCCGGAGGCCGAGCCGGCGTCCTGGCGCGGCACCTCGGACAGCGTGGTGTCGTTGAGCGGGGCCACGATCAGGCCCATGCCGATGCCCATGAGGACCAGCGGGGCGGCCATCTGCCAGGAGGCGATCCCCATGCCGTAGTGCTCGGACTCCCAGATGTAGAGGAGCAGGCCCGCGGCCATGATCAGCGCACCGGCCTGGAGCACCTTGCGGCCGAACCGCGGGACGAGCTTCCCGACCGAGATGCCCGCGGCGGCCGAGACGGCGATGGAGAACGGGATGCCGGTGGTGCCGGCGCGCAGGGCGCTCCAGCCGAGGCCCATCTGCATGTACATCGTCCAGACCAGGAAGAAGATGCCGGTCGCGATGCCGAAGGTGAGCTGGACGGCGATGCCGCCGGCGAAGCTCTTGACCTTGAAGAGGGAGAGCTCGACGAGTGGGGAGCCGTCCTTCTTGATCTTGTGCTTCTCGTAGGCGATGAAGCCCGCGAAGACGAACGGCACCGCGCCCATGCAGACGAAGCCCCACAGCGGCCAGCCGTTCTCGCGGCCCTCCGTCAGCGGGAAGATCAGCATGACCATGGCGAGAGTGGCGAGGACGACGCCGACGAGGTCCAGGCGCAGGGCCTTGGGGGCCTTGGACTCACTGATGAACTTGCGGCCCAGGATCACGCCCGCGATGCCGACGGGCAGGTTGATCAGGAAGATCGGGCGCCATTCGAGTCCGAAGAGGTTCCACTCGGTGAGCAGCGCGCCGAGCATCGGGCCCGAGACGGCGCCGAGGCCCACGATCGCGCCGAACATGCCGAAGACCTTGCCGCGCTCCTGCGGAGGGAAGGTGACGTGGATGATCGCCAGCACCTGCGGGACCATCAGCGCGGCCATGGCGCCCTGGAGGAGGCGGGAGGCGACGAGCATGCCCGGGTTCGCGGCGATGCCGCAGAGCAGCGAGGCGACGGTGAAGCCGGCGATGCCGAGGAGGAAGAGGCGCTTGCGGCCGTAGATGTCACCGAGACGGCCGCCGGTGATCAGGCCGGCGGCGAAGGCGAGGGCGTAGCCCGCGGTGATCCACTGGATCGCGCTGGGGGACGCGCCGAAGCCCTCGCGCATGCTGGGTATCGCTATGTTGACGATCGTGACGTCGACCAGGTCCATGAAGGCCGCGGTCATCACGATGGCGAGCGCCAGCCAGCGGCGGCGGTCGGCGGTTGAACTGGGTGCGTCGTGGGCTACGTCGTTCCGCTCTTCTTGTACGGGCCCGTTCTCTCTTTCGGGCGATGTCTGGGACGTCTCGGTGGTCATGGAGAGAAACCTAGACGGGATGTAGGTCAGTCGGTGTCCTATTTCGCTGGCAACCTGGATTCCATGACCGACACCCCGGCACGGCTGCTCTCCCTGCTGTCCCTCCTCCAGACCCCGCGCGAATGGCCCGGAAGCGAGCTGGCGCAGCGGTTGCAGGTCAGCCCGCGGACCATCCGCCGCGACATCGAGCGGCTGCGGGACCTCGGCTACCCGGTGGAGGCCACGCTGGGGGCCGAGGGCGGCTACCGGCTGGTGGCGGGGGCGGCGATGCCGCCGCTGCTCCTGGACGACGAGGAGGCCGTGGCGATCGCGGTGGGGCTGCGGGCGGGGGCCGGGCATGCGATCGAGGGGGTCGAGGAGGCTTCCGTACGGGCCCTGGCGAAGCTGGAGCAGGTGCTGCCCTCGCGGCTGCGGCACCGGGTCGGCGCGCTGCAGACGGCCACGATCGCGCTGACGCGGGGGGACGGGTCGAGCGTGGACCCGCGGACGCTGACGACGATGGCGTCGGCGGTGGCGGGGCGGGAGCGGCTGCGGTTCGCGTACCGGGCGGGGGACGGGGCGGAGTCGCGGCGGCAGGTGGAGCCGTACCGGCTGGTGAGCACGGGGAGCCGGTGGTACCTGGTCGCCTACGACCTGGAGCGGGAGGACTGGCGGACCTTCCGGGTGGACCGGGTGGACGAGGCCTTCGCGACGGGGGCCCGGTTCGCGCCGCGGGAGCTGCCGATGGACGCGGAGGACTTCGTACGGCGGGGGCTGCGGGGCGGGGAGAAGCAGACGTACCTGGTGGAGGTGACGTTCGCGGCGGGGGCGGCGGAGCTGCCGGAGTGGCTGCGGAGCGCGGCCCTCCCGGGCGGGGGAGCTCAGACCTCGGTGCGCTTCGAGAGCGCGGATGCCCCGGAGTGGATGGTGGCGCGGCTGGCGCTGACGGGGCTGCCGTTCACGGTGCGGGGGCCGGACTCCCTGGCGAGCGCCGCCGCCGCGCTGGCCGCCCGCCTGACGGCGGCTGCGGCGCCGTAGCCGGGGCTGAAATACAGCCTCGCCGGCGTTTGAGGCGCGGGGTCCGGGGCGGAGCCCCGATCTTTCGGCCTGGCCCCGGGACCCCTGGCCCGACCCCGGGACAGGGGGAGCCCCGGCGCCTGGGGGGATAGGCACCGGGGCTCGTACAGGGGGCTGCGGGCCGCGTCAGGCCACCGCGTCGAAGCCCGTGTCGCGCGCCATCCGCTTCAGTTCCAGCAGGGCGTGCTTCTCGATCTGGCGGATCCGCTCGCGGGTCAGGCCGTGCTGCTTGCCGACCTCGGTCAGCGTCCGCTCGCGGCCGTCGTCGATGCCGTACCGCATCTTGATGATGGACGCGGTGCGCTGGTCGAGCTTGCCGAGCAGGTCCTCCAGCTCCTCGCTGCGCAGCAGCGAGAGCACGGACTGCTCGGGCGAGATCGCCGAGGTGTCCTCCAGGAGGTCACCGAACTGGGTGTCGCCGTTGTCGTCGACCGCCATGTTGAGGCTGACCGGGTCGCGCGCCCAGTCCAGGACGTCGCCGACGCGCTTCTCCGTCGTGTCCAGCTCGGCGGCGACCTCGGCGTGCTCCGGGTCGCGGCCGTTCTCGCGGTTGAACTCGCGCTGGACTCGGCGGATCCGGCCGAGTTCCTCGACCAGGTGGACGGGGAGGCGGATGGTGCGGGACTGGTCCGCAATGGAGCGGGTGATCGCCTGGCGGATCCACCACGTGGCATACGTGGAGAACTTGAAGCCCTTGGCGTAGTCGAACTTCTCGACCGCGCGGACCAGGCCGGCGTTGCCCTCCTGGACCAGGTCGAGGAGCGGCAGGCCGCTGCGCGGGTAGCGGCGGGCGACGGCCACGACGAGGCGGAGGTTCGAGCGGATGAAGACTTCCTTGGCGCGAGCGCCGTCGGCGGCCAGCGCCTCCAGCTCCTCGCGGGCCGGGGTGTCCCCGTCGCGCTCTATCGCGCCGTCGAGGATCTGCTGGGCGTACACGCCCGCCTCGATGATCTGGGAGAGCTCCACTTCCTTGGCGGCGTCGAGCAGCGGGGTGCGCGCGATCTCGTCCAGGTACATGCCGACCAGGTCGCGGTCTGCGATCTCCCCGCCCTCAGCGCGTGCGCTGCTCGTGGACTTACGACGGGCGACGGCGCGGGTTGCCATGCGTGCTCCCTTGCGATGAGTTCGGTCGCGGTGCGGCGGTCGGACGGCCACCGGCGGCGCGGTGACGCATCCTGCGGACACTCTCCCGAGTGCCCGCTTCCGAAGGAAACAACGACTGGAATCGGGACAGAATTCCCACGCTGTTCCCTCTTTTCCGAGATCTTGCAGTATCCTGCCCCGCCACGAGAGGGGCGCGAATGGCTCAGAAACCCGAAGAGGTGCAGGTCAGACCCGGAGCGGAGGCCGATCTGGCCCCACTCACGGACCTCTACAACCACTACGTCCGTGAGACGGCCGTCACGTTCGACACGGCCGTCTTCACTCCGGAACAGCGCCGCCCTTGGCTGCGCTCCCACCCTGAAGACGGTCCCCACCGGCTTCTGGTTGCCTGGACGGGCGATGCAATAGCCGGATACGCCACAAGCGGCCCGTTCCGCCCCAAACCGGCCTACGCCACGTCGGTGGAGGCGAGCGTCTATCTCGCCCCGCACGCGGTCGGCCGGGGCATCGGCACGCTGCTCTACGACGCACTCTTCGCGGCGCTGGCCGAGGAGCGGGTGCACCGCGCCTTCGCGGGGATCGCGCTCCCGAACGAGGCCTCGGTCCGCCTCCACGAACGCTTCGGCTTCCGACGGATCGGGGAGTTCACGGAGGCGGGCTGGAAGTTCGGCCGCTACTGGGACGTCCGGTGGTACGAGAAGCGGCTGGGTCCGGGCCACGGCCACCCGTCCGGGTGAGGTCGTGGCATATCCCGGCGGCACGGGACGGCACCTCCGTAGCGTCGGGGCGTCGCTTGTGCCACCCGGTCGGCGACGCCCACACTTGAGGAGGAGGTGCTGCACCCATGACCGCTCTTGCCAATGAGTCCGCCCCCGAGGCCGCCACCCCGTCTTCAGAACTGGACGAGGCCCTGTGGCTCGCATGGCAGGCCGCAGTCGAGAAACTCCCCGAGGGCTTCCGCGCAGAGATCATCGAGGGGTCCATCGAAGTGTCGCCCACCGGTCGGTACTCACACGGCAGGACCGCCAACGATTTGCGTGACGGGCTCGTACTGTTCCTGGCCGGGAGCGACTACGCCGCCCGGCAGGACATGAACGTCATCCACGGCCGCAAGGTCTTGATCCCCGACGTCTTCATCGCGCCGAGGGACACCCCGGAGCACGTCACCGAGGACGGGATCGGCATCAAGGCCTCGGCCGTGGAACTGGTCGTCGAGGTCGTCTCCCCCGGGCGCGACAGCGTGTCCCGCGACCGGGTCCGCAAGCGGCGGGCCTACGCGCGCGCGGGCATTCCCGTCTACGTTCTGATCGACGATCACGACGAACTCGGCATGGTCACCGTGCTCACCACCCCCGATCCGGACCAAGCCGTCTACGACGACGAGGTCCGAGTGGCCTACGGCACCACGGTCACCATCCCCGAGGGCCCCGCCAAGGGGTTCACGATCGGGGAAGACATCACCGGGCCGGGCCGGACGGCCTAGCCGAACTGCAGGGAGCGTTTCGAGAGGCCCATCCAGAAGCCGGTGACCGGGTCGCGGCGGGTGGTCAGGTCGCCGGTGGCCTCCGCGGCGCCGAGTGTGACGAAGAGCGGGGCGAAGTGTTCCGTACGGGGGTGGGCGAGGCGGCCCGACGGGGACTTGGTCTCGAAGTCGAGCAGGGAGTCCAGGTCGCCGGAGGCCAGCGCCTCGTGGCCCCACGCGTCGAATTCGGCGGACCAGGCGGGGACGCCCGGGCCCGGGTGCCGCAGCGCGGCCAGGTTGTGGGTGAAGAAGCCGCTGCCGACGATGAGGACGCCCTCGTCGCGCAGGGGCGCCAGCTTGCGGCCGATGTCCATCAGGCGGCGCGGATCCAGGGTCGGCATGGATATCTGGAGCACCGGTATGTCGGCCTCCGGGAACATCTCCACCAGCGGGACGTACGCCCCGTGGTCCAGGCCGCGGTCCGGGATGTCCTGGACCGGGGTGCCGGGGGCCCGTAGCAGCGACCGGACCGAGGCGGCGAGGTCCGGGGCGCCCGGAGCCTCGTAGCGGACCTGGTAGTAGCGCTCGGGGAAGCCCCAGAAGTCGTAGACGAGCGGGGCCGGTTCGGTTGCGCCGAGGGCGAGCGGGGCCTCCTCCCAGTGGGCGGAGACCATCAGGATCGCCGTGGGGCGGGGCAGCCCGGCGGACCAGGCGGCCAGTTCGCCCGGCCAGAGCGCGTCGTCCGCGAGCGGTGGCGCCCCGTGGCTGAGGTAGAGCGCCGGCATGCGGGTCCCCTGCGGGATCGGCGGGATCGCGCCCGGCGGAGTCATGGGTGCGGGGGCCGGGGTCATGGGGCGCTCCTCCGTGGTCGGTGCAGGGCTGCCGTGAAAAGACTAACCCCGCTTGGTTCAAATTTGAACCAAGCGGGGTGATCAGTCATTCCCGTGCGGGCGCCGCCGTCAGTGGGCGATCACCGGGACCTTGAGGTCGACGCCCTCGGCGGAACCGGAGGCCACCGGGCCGCCCATGTTCGGACGGCCGGTGTTGATCAGCGTCAGGGCGATGGCCGAGCTGGCGACCAGGATGCCGACCGCCCACCAGATGGCGGAGGCGTAGCCCTCGACCGCGGCCTGCGCCTGGATCAGCTGCCCGGCCGCGCCGCCCGCCGCGGCCTCGGCCGCATGGTCGGCCAGGTACGCGGTCGTCGCCGAGGCGGCGATGGTGTTCAGCAGCGCGGTGCCGATGGCCCCGCCGACCTGCTGCGAGGTGTTGACCATGGCGGAGGCGACTCCGGCGTCGGCCGGGTTCACCCCGTGCGTGGACAGGGACATGGCGGGCATGAACGCCGTGCCCATGCCGAGGCCGAGCAGCAGCTGCGCCGGCAGGATCAGCGCCGGGTACGAGGACCCGACCTCCAGCTGGGTCAGCATCAGCATGCCTGCGGCGGCGACGAGGAAGCCCGGGCCCATCAGCAGGCGCGGCGCGACGCGGGTCATCAGGCGGGCGCCGATCTGCGTCGAGCCCAGGATCATGCCCGCGATCATCGGCAGGAAGGCGAAGCCGGTCTTGACGGGCGAGAAGCCCTTCACGATCTGGAGGTAGTAGGTGAGGAAGAGGAACAGGCCGAACATCGCGATGACGGCCAGGCCGAGCGAGAGGTAGACACCGCCGCGGTTGCGCTCCAGCAGGACGCGCAGCGGCAGCAGCGGGGACTTCACCAGGGCCTCGACGAGGACGAAGGCCGCCAGCAGGACCGCCGAGCCGACGAACATGCCCACGGTCAGGCCGTCCGACCAGCCTTCGGACTCGGCGCGGGTGAAGCCGTACACGAGGGCGACGAGACCCAGGGTGGACAGGACCACGCCGGGGATGTCCAGCGGGGCGCGGTTGCGGGAGCCGGCGGGCTCACGGATGACCAGCCAGGCACCCACGGCCGCGACGATCGCGAACGGGATGTTGACGAAGAAGGTCCAGCGCCAGTTCAGGTACTCGGTGAGGAAGCCGCCGAGGATCAGGCCGACGGCGCCGCCGCCGCCCGCGATCGCACCGTAGATGCCGAAGGCCTTGGCGCGCTCCCTGGCGTCGGTGAACATGACCGCGAGCAGCGACAGGGCCGCCGGTGCGAGCAGTGCGCCGAAGGCACCCTGGAGGGCACGGGCGCCGAGCATCATGGCCTCGCCGTTCGCGGCGCCGCCGAGCGCGGAGGCCAGGGCGAAGCCGATGAGGCCGACGACGAAGGCGTTCTTGCGGCCCCACTTGTCGGCGATGCGGCCGCCGAAGAGGAGCAGTCCGCCAAAGGCCAGCGCGTACGCGGTGATGACCCACTGGCGGTTGCCGTCCGAGATGCCCAGGTCGGTCTGGGCGGAGGGCAGGGCGATGTTCACGATGGTCGCGTCGAGGACGACCATCAACTGGGCCAGGGCTATGAAGACGAGTGCCTTCCAGCGGCTGGGATCGGCAGCCAGCGGCGCAGGCGCGGCTGTTTTTGACATGGGGGTACCCACTTCACTGTGCGGAATGACTGAAAAAGGCTACTTCGTAGGCATGTGGTGCGTCACATGGTTTTCTGCCGCAGGTCTTCCAAGGTGGCTGCCGAACCCGGGAGTTCGGAGCGGGCCGGAGCCCGCAACCCGTCGAGGAAGAGCTGCAGATGACGGTGGGCGAAGCGGTCGGTGTCGAGGCAGGCGGTGCCGGGCAGAGGGCGGCTGAGCTGGGACAGGGCGACCATCAGGTCGCCGATACCGATGTCCGTGCGGACCAGTCCGGCGTCCTGGCCGGCGGTCAGCAGGGTCTCGACGGCCGTCTCCAACGCGGTGCGCGCCGCGATGAGTTCGGGGTGCTCCCGGTCGAAGTCGTCGGCGAGCGCGGGGCACAGGGCGCCGATCCGCTCGTCGGCGGCGGTGTGCGTGAAGCGGCACAGCGCGGCGAAGGCGTCCGGCTCCTCGGCGAGGGAGCCCTCGGCGGAGGCCGTGACCCGGCCCATCGTGAAGAGCACGACCTGGCGGACGAGCGTGGGCCGGTCGGGGAAGTGCCGGTAGAGGGTGGCGTTTCCGATGCCGGCCCGGCGGGCCACCTCGTCGAACGGGGTCGCGGCGCCGAACTCGACGAAGGCCTCGCGGGCCGCCGTCAGGATCCGCTCGCGGTTGCGGACGGCGTCGGCGCGCGGGCGCGGGAGGCCGGTCGCCCCGGCGGTGGCCCCGGCCTCCGCCGGGGCGCCGGGACCGGTCGTGGCCGCGGGCCCGGTCGTGACCTCGGGACCGGGCGTGACCTCGGGACCGGTCGCGACCTTGAGACCGGGCGTGACCTCGGGACCGGTCGCGACCTTGAGACCGGGCGTGACCTCGGGCGCCGCCGCCAGGCCCACGGCCACCCCGAGGACGGACGGGGCCGCCGGGGCGGTCGTGGTGGTGGGGCGCTTCATTCCGGGCCTCCCTGGCACGCGATACACGATCGGACGTGACTGTCGGACTTGACTGTCGGAGTTCATGGTCGGAGCTCATGGTCGGCTCCGCCGAAACGGGGAGCCGGTCCCCACTTGCCGGGACTCACGTACAAACGGGGATCCACTCCCCGGTTATTTCACTCCTCCGCGTGACCTGAGTCACACCCCCGTTCACGTTCGGCCTCTCCCGGCGCGCGGGCGCGCCGCGCCCGGCGGAGGGTGATCGGACAGAGCGCAGACCGGACAGGGCCGGCTGCCGCGGACCCGAAGGCGATCTCCATGCCGCAGACCCGCCACCGGATACGCAGATCACGCCGCACCAGCGCGTTCATCGGGCTGACCGCGCTGGCCCTCGGCGTCACGGCGACCGCGAGCACGGGGATATCCAGCCACGGCAACTCGGCGGCCGGAGCGGTGGCCACGACCGTCGAATCGGCTCTCGCGCCCTGCCGGATCGCCGGCACGATGGGCGTCCAGATGTCCGAGGGCCTGCCGACCCCTCCCGGGTACTCCCGCTCGACCGGGGAGGTCCGGGCCCTGAACCTGATGATCGACTTCCCCGATGCCAAGGGCGAGGGCACGGCCATGGACCGGCTGGCGGAGTTCTTCCCCCAGACCTCCGACTGGTTCCGCACCAGCTCCTACGGGCGGCTGGCCTACCGGGCCGAGGCGCCGATAGCGACCTGGCTGCGGATGCCGATGCCCTTCGCGGCGTACGGGATCGAGCGCGGGTCCGCGTACGAGCCGGGCTACCGGCAGCTCGCCGAGCACATCGCGAAGGCCGCCGACCCCGACGTGGACTTCAGCCGGTACGACCTGATCAACGTCCTGGTCACGCCGAACGCCGGGCCGTCCGCCCTGGACACCGTCCTGTCGGTGACCTTCTCGGGCAACGGTGAGGCGCCGGTCGCCGACGGGGTGCCGCTGGCCAACGCGTCCTTCGTCTACAGCCGGCAGGACGACGGCTCCGGCACCTACCGGGAGACCGGCTACCGGGTGCTCCCACACGAGAACGGGCACGTCTTCGGACTGCCCGACCTCTACACCTCCGACGGCGGCAGCACGGTCGGGCACTGGGACATCATGAGCGAGGACTGGGGCGCCAACAACGACCTGTTGGGCTGGCACAAGTGGAAGCTGGGCTGGCTGGACAGCACGCAGATCAGTTGCGCGTCGAAGCCGGGCACGAGTGACCACGTCCTGTCCCCGCTGTCGGTGCGGGGCGGGACGAAGCTGGCCTTCGTACCGCTGTCGGAGAGTGCCGGATACGCGGTGGAGGTGCGGACCCGGGCCGGGAACGACGAGGCCGTCTGCAAGCCCGGCGTCCTCATCTACAAGGTGGACTCCGACGTGGACACCGGACGCGGCCCGGTGACGGTGTCGGACAGCGCGGACGCGAGCGGCGGCTGCACCCGGCGGCCGAACGTGCACGCGGAGCTCTCGGACGCGCCGTTCCGGCCGGGCGAGACCTTCACCGACGAGAAGGCGGGCATCAGCATCTCGGTGGTGGGCGAACTGCGCACCGGCAGCTACCAGGTCCGGATCAACCGGCCGTAGCCCGTAGCCCCGTGGCCCTGTGGAGCCACAGCCCCGTGGCGCCGTGGCTCTCCGGCTCCCCGCCCCGGCCGGCGCCCGGGCGTCAGGCCCCCGCGAGGGCCTGGCGCAGGACGTCCACGACCTCGGCGCGGTGCTCCGGGGCCAGCAGGAAGAAGTGGTCTCCGTCGAACCGGCGCACCCGGCACGCCGCGGTCGTGTGAGCGGCCCAGTCATCGAGCGGCTCGTGCGGGACCAGCGGATCCGCCGTCCCGCCCAGCACGTCCAGGGGCACGTCGAGCCGTACGTCCTCGAACCCCGACGCGGCCTCCCGGCCGAGCGCGAGGTCGGCGCGCAGCACGCGCGTGAGGTGGTCCAGCATGTCCGGATCCTGCAGGACCCACTCCGGCGTGCCCCCGCCTTCCCGCAGCAGCCGGACGGCGTCCTGGTCGGTGGTGGTGGCATGGGCCCGGCGCGGAGTCCCGCCCGGCACCTGGCCGCTGACGACGGCGGCCCGGCAGTGCGGGCCGAGGAGGCGCGCGGCCCGGGTGGCGAGGAGCGCGCCGAGGCTGTGCCCGAAGACCACCGTGGGCAGCGGCGCACGGCCGAGCACCTCGTCGGACACGGAGTCCAGGACCTGGTCGAGCCGGCAGCCGGGAGGCTCGCCGAACCGGCGCTCCCGCCCGGGCAGCGACAGTCCGAGCACTTCCACGTGCTGGGGCAGCGCCTCGACCAGGGGGTACAGGGTGTTGGGGCCGGACCCGGAGTGCGGGAACACCAGCAGGCGCGCGCGGGGCGCGACGGCCGCACCCTGGAGCCGGAGCGACGGCCACCAGGGGACGGCGGAGGAGGAACGCGACCCGACCATCAGTGATTCTCCTCGGGATCCGAATTGACCGATGGTCAGACTATGCAGCGCCACGCCCCCGCTCACCCGGCTTTCACACCGACCGGCCGTCAGGTCAGGTCAGGTCAGGTGCGGGACGCGCCGGAGAGGGCCGCGTCGGGTTCGGCGGGGGTTGCGAGTGGGGTCGGTGTCGTGGCGGCGGTTCGGGGGCGGCGGCGGTCCGCTGCCTTGTGGACTCGTTTGCCGAGGCGCTGCATCGGCATCTCGACCAGGCGGTACATCAGGTGGCTGACGACCACGACGACGCCGAGGAAGATCGCCGTCCAGACGATCCGGCCGAGCGTCGAGGACGGCTGCGGCGGAACGCCCACCAGCGGTTCGACGGTGCGCAGCAGCGGGATGTGCAGCAGGTACACCGAGAAGCTGATCGCGCCGAGCCAGGTCAGCACCTTCGGGAAGCGGCGCCCCCGCAGGAGGAAGCCGATACCGAAGAGCGCCCATGCGGCGAGGTACGCGATCGACCAGGCCTTCCAGCCCGAGGACCAGGTCTGGTTCAGAGCCTCGCCCCGGTTGTACAGCCAGCCGACGAGCACGCCCGCGACGACGACGAAACCGCAGGAGAGCAGGGCCGGGACGCGGGCGAGCTGTCCGTGCTGCGCCCGGTACACCACGGTGCCGGCGAACATCGTCGCGAAGATCATCCAGGTCTCGAAGGCCGGGGCCCGGCTGTTGAGCGAGACAAGGACCAGGCCGACGCCGGCGAGCAGCAGGGCGCCCGCCCCGGTCAGGACGCGGTTGCCGCTGAGCACGCCGACGAGGCCCACGAGCACGAGCGGCGTCACGATCAGCAGGAGCTGCCGGATCGAGCCGAGCTCCGCGTTGAGGAGCCCGGTGCCGACGGCCGTACCGGTCACCAGCGCGACGCCGGCCAGCGCCACCGCGATCGGCCCGCTGTGCCGGTGCAGGCCGCGGGTGAACAGGGCGGTGACGAAGAAGTAGAAGACCATCTCGTAGCAGAGCGTCCAGGTGACGTTCATGCCGTTGATGACGCCGAGCAGGTCCTGGAGCATCAGGCCGTTCGCGACCAGTGAGGCCGGGTCGTCGCCGGTGCGCAGCAGCGCGACCGAGCCGTCCCCCGGCGGCAGCATCATGATCGAGAGAACGAAGGCGGCGATCAGGGCCGGGTAGATCCGGAAGATCCGGCCGATCCAGAAGCCGCGGACGTCACCGCGTCGTTCCAGCGAGGCCGGAATGATGTAGCCGCTGACGATGAAGAAGAGCATGACGCCGAACAGGCCCATGTCGAAGTTCCGCCAGACCATGCCCCCGAAGGGCAGCATCCGCAGCACGTCGAAGTGGTGGAGCGCCACGATCAGTGCGGCGATGCCGCGGAGCGCGTCCAGCCAGCCGAGCCGGGCACCTGGGGTGGCGGCCGGTGCGGCGACCGGCGCGGCGACCGGCGCGGCGGACGTCCGCCGGGTGAGTGTGGGTATGAACTTCACCCCGGGACGATATCCGACCCCTCTTGCCTGCCGACCGTCGTCCGTGGACCCGCCCCCTGGGATGGCCCCGGGGGTGGCCCTGTGGGCCCCGTGGCGCGGAGCTCGGTGCGGGCGGCGGCTGCACGGTCGGGCGGGTGTCTATCCGCGATCCGTGCTCGGCTCGGCAGTGTGGCCCGGGGTCGTTTCGGGTTTCGTGTAGAGGATCTCGCGCGCCTGCTCCGCGGCGCGGGTGATGCTCTCGCCGACGAAGTCGAGGAAGCGGGCGATGTTCTCCAGGCGGATGGCGGCCGGGGTGTCGGGGCCGAGGACGCCGACGCCCTGGCGTGCGGTCTCCGCGAGCTCGGCGTTGGACCGGGCGCTGGCGATCATCGACTGGTACCAGACGTCGTCGTCGACCAGGTAGCGCTCGCGGCGGCGTTCGTCGCGTTCCCTGCGGACGAGGCCCTGGCCTTCGAGGAAGGCGATGGCCTTGGAGATGGAGGCCGGGCTGACCTGGAGGCGCTGGACGAGGTCGGACGCGGTGAGGCTGCCCGCGTCGGTGGTGTAGAGGCAGGTCAGCACGCGGGCCATCATCTTGGGCACGCCCGACTGCATGAGGAGGGTGGTGAACGTCTCCTCGTACTCGCGCACCGCGTCGGCGTCGCGGCCGTCGGCCTGCGGGGGTGCGCCCGCTGCCCGGGGTGCGGTCTGCTTGCGCCGGTGGGTGCGGTGCTCGGTGGCGCGGTGGGCCAGGTCGGCGCGGTAGGCGGCGGGGCCGCCGTTGCGCATCACCTCACGCGTGACCGTCGAGGTCGGACGGTCGAGACCCCTGGCGATCTCCGCGTAGGCGAGACCGTCGGCCACTCCCGACGCGATCTGCTGACGTTCCTGCTGAGTGAGCCTGCCTCCCGGCATCACGGTCTCCTTCGTGCTCGTCGATGCCTCCACTATAGCGTTCACTTTCAATCCATTGCAACGCACGACTGTGCTCCGTTGCATTAATTTCCCAGACCATTGCAATGATTTCTGCGCCTTGAGCTGCACAGATTGAGATTTAGCGCAACGAACCCATTGAAGTATCTTTGAACGCAACGTAGCGTTTGCGTCATCGGAAACGACGAGTCCAAGGAGCGCACCATGCAGACGTTCGACACCCCGGCCCCGATCGCCACCGTCCTGGACATCCCCGCGGGACGCATCCGGTTCATCGCGGCCGACCGTGCCGACACCACGGTCGAGGTCCTGCCCGCGAACGCCTCGAACGGCCGCGACGTGAAGGCGGCGGAACAGACCACCGTCACGTACGGCGAGGGCGTCCTGCGGATCACGGCCGCGCCGGCGAAGAACCGGATCCTCGGCAACTCCGGATCCGTCGAGGTCACCGTCCAGCTGCCCGCCGGCTCCCGTATCGACGCGAAGACGGCCCTCGCCGAGTTCCGGGGCGTCGGACGGCTCGGAGACGTCACCTTCGACGGCGCGCAGGGCACCGTCAAGCTCGACGAGACCGCGAGCGCCCGCCTCACCCTCCACGCCGGCGACATCTGCGTCGGCCGACTCGGCGGACCCGCCCACATCAGCACCCAGAAGGGCGACCTCCACATCACCGAAGCCGTCCACGGCACGGTCACCCTGCACACCGAAGCCGGCAACGTCACCATCGGCGCCGCCCGCGGAATCTCCGCCACCCTCGACGCCGACACCAGCTACGGCCGGATCCACAACACCCTCACCAACACCGACGGCCCCACCGCCGGCCTCGACATCCACGCCACCACCGCCTACGGCGACATCACCGCCCGCAGCCTCTGACCCACCCGAGTGACTCGCCCGAGCAACTCGCCCGAAACCCCTGAAGGAGCACCCCTCATGACCAACCTGGCCATCGCGGCGAACGGGCTGCGCAAGTCCTACGGCGACAAGGTCGTGCTCGACGGCGTCGACCTGGCCGTCCCCGCAGGCACGATCTTCTCCCTGCTCGGCCCGAACGGCGCCGGCAAGACCACGGCCGTCAAGATCCTCTCCACCCTCATCTCCCCCGACCCCGCCTCCGGCGAGATCCGCGTCGGCGGCCACGACCTCGCCACCGACCCGCAGGCGGTCCGCGCCGCGATCGGTGTCACCGGACAGTTCTCCGCCGTCGACGGCCTGATCACCGGCGAGGAGAACATGCTCCTCATGGCGGACCTGCACCACCTGTCCAAGCGCGAAGGACGCCGTGTCGCCGCCGAACTGCTGGAGCGCTTCGACCTGGTCGAGGCCGCCAAGAAGCCCGCCTCCACCTACTCCGGCGGCATGAAGCGCCGCCTCGACATCGCCATGACCCTCGTCGGCGACCCGCGGATCATCTTCCTCGACGAGCCCACCACCGGCCTCGACCCCCGCTCCCGCCACAACATGTGGCAGATCATCCGCGAACTCGTCGCCGACGGCGTCACCGTCTTCCTCACCACCCAGTACCTGGAAGAAGCCGACCAGCTCGCCGACCGCATCGCCGTACTCAACGACGGCAAGATCGCCGCCCACGGCACCGCCGAGGAACTCAAGCGGCTCATCCCCGGCGGCCACGTCCGACTCCGCTTCTCCGACCCGGCCGCCTACCGGTCCGCCGGCACCGCCCTGCCCCAGGCCACCCGGGACGACGAGGCCCTGGCCCTGCAGATCCCCAGCGACGGCAGCCAGCGCGAACTGCGCGCCCTCCTCGACCGGCTCGACTCCGTCGGCATCGAGGCCGACGAACTGACCGTCCACACCCCCGACCTCGACGACGTGTTCTTCGCCCTCACCGGCACCGGCACCGGCGCCGGCACCGACCCGCAGCCCGGCCGGCCCACCCTGCCCGGCCAGTCCACCCTGCCCACCCAGTCCAAGGAGTCCGTCCGATGAGCTCTCTGTCCCTCGCCCTGCGCGACTCGTCCACGATGCTGCGCCGCAACCTCCTGCACGCGCGGCGCTACCCGTCCCTCACGCTGAACCTGCTGCTCACGCCGATCATGCTGCTGCTGCTCTTCGTCTACATCTTCGGCGACGTGATGAGCGCGGGCATCGGCGGCGGCGACCGCTCCGCGTACATCGCCTACCTCGTGCCGGGCCTCCTGCTGATGACCATCGGCAGCACCACGATCGGCACCGCGGTGTCCGTCTCCAACGACATGACCGAGGGCATCATCGCCCGCTTCCGCACGATGGCGATCCACCGCGGCTCGGTGCTCATCGGGCACGTCATCGGCAGCGTGCTGCAGTCGATCGCCAGCGTGGTCCTCGTCGGCGCCGTCGCCGTCGCCATCGGCTTCCGCTCCACCAACGCCACGGCCCTGGAATGGCTGGCGGCATTCGGGCTGCTCGTGCTCTTCGCCCTGGCCCTCACCTGGATCGCGGTCGGCATGGGCCTGATCAGCCCGAACGCCGAGGCCGCCAGCAACAACGCGATGCCGCTGATCCTGCTGCCGCTCCTGTCCAGCGCCTTCGTCCCGGTCGACGGAATGCCGGGCTGGTTCCAGCCGATCGCCGAGTACCAGCCCTTCACCCCCGCCATCGAGACCCTGCGCGGCCTGCTGCTCGGCACCGAGATCGGCCACAACGGATGGATCGCCATCGCCTGGTGCGTGGGCCTGACGGTGCTCGGCTACTTCTGGTCGGCCTCCAAGTTCAACGCCGACCCGAAGTAACCGACATGCCAGCGCGGGCCACCTCCCGCAACTCGCCCCGCCCGGGGGCGGCGTACTCCGACACCACGTCGCCGTACGCCGCCCCGTTCCGCCGCGACCGAGGCCCCGCGCACCCGACATCATCGAAACGCGCAGCTCACAGGGCACGGGACGGCGCCGGCCGAACCGCGCGTCTATCGAGGCGACCTTGAGCAGCCTGATCCGCTAGGCTGTCAGCGGTTCGCGATGACCCCCGCCTTCGTGGGGCTTGACGGAAACCCTAGAAGCCCAGGTCAGAGGCTTACCGCGGAAGCTGCCGAAAACGCTCCGCTCCCCTTCTCGGAACGCTCAGCCCATCGCTGCAGCTCAGAGCCCTATCGCCGACACGGTCGACACCCAGCTCACCGATGGCCGAGACGGCCCTGTCAGCCCGTCTCGGCCATCCGCCATTCAGGGCACCAGGGACAGGGCGCGTCGAGGTTCCGATCCGGGCCGCTGGCCGTCGCCGTCGCCGTCGACCATCGTCATGGCCATGCCGAAGAGCATCCTGTTCATGTGTGAAAGCTGGCTCGCATTACTCCTACCTCGCCTGTCCAATCATGATCAAATAGCGCCATGGTGTGGGACGAATGGGAAAAGGCCAAGGTAGATGTCGCTGGCGAGCGCCAGGTGTCGATGCGCCTCAATCAGCTGACCAGCGGACCTGGTGGTGGGCAGGCCGACCTGGTCGTACACCAGGATGACCTGGGCGAAGTGGGGCATGAGGCTTTCCTGCTGCATGGGCAGCTGCAGAAGCAGGCCGATATCGCTGGCGCCGGTGCCGGTGCCGACGGCTCAGGAAAAGGCTCCACGATGCAGGCCGCAGGATCCTTGAAGGCGGCCGGCTTCTCACTCGGCGGCGAACTGGAGACCACCGTGTCCGTGTGGACCTCTCAGGTGAAGACGGTCCTGCAGGCATGCGCCAACATCTCGAACCACCTGGACTACTCCAAGAAGGCGCACGCCGCGGACGATGAGGCCATCGCGGCCTCGCTCCGCAACCGCGACGGCTCGGCCGTGTCCGTCTCCCGTATCGACGAGTACCTCAAGTAGGGAGCACGGCATGGACTACTCGGACCTCATGGAACTCGACCTCACGAAGCTGGGATCCGCCGTTCAGGACTGGAAGCTCACGGCCGACGCTCTGCAGAGCCTGGGGGGACAGGCGCGCGACGGGGCAAAGGCCAAGGCCGAGAAGGCCCGTTGGGAAGGCGTGAACGCCGGTGTGACGCGCGCCTTCGTCGGCAAGACGGTCAAGGAGATAGAGGACCTCCACACGGAGGCCAAGAGCATCTTCAGCGTCCTCCAGGACGCCCACTCCGAACTGGTGGCCATCCAGCAGCAGGCGAAGAACGTGACCGCCGACGCCAAGGAGGCAGGCTTCAACGTCCGTGTGGGGCAAGGCGGAGCGGTGACGCTCGAGGATGCCCTGGTCTGCGAGGTGGACGGGCCCGGCCAGCGCAAGCAGGACCTCATGCGCTGGTACGCCGACACCCTGAGCGGAGTGGTGAGCCATGCGGCCGAGGTCGATGCCGCTGCCGTACGCGCTTTGCGCGGCAGCCACGGCGCGGATCCGCACAACGCCGGCCATGCGACGTACACCTCCCTCGACCAGGAGATGCTCCCGCGAGCACTGAAACTGGCCGGACTCGGCGAGGAGGCCGACACCAAACAGCGGAAGGAGCTGCAGCGGCTCTGGCAGTCCCTCGGCCCCGAGGCCCGGGCCCAGCTGTGGACCCAGCACCGGGACGACCTCCTGGCGGCCGGCCTGCTCCGGCCTCAGGTCAAGCGGGTCGCCGCGGACGACGGCGCTGGACGGTACGACGTCGAATCGCCAGGCATGTCGGACTACTGGAAACAGATCCAGGCCTACGGCATTTCCAACTCCGGCGACTTCATGGGCAAGACCGACGCGGCCCGGCACATGGATCACTACCTCCAAGGCACCGGCAGAACGCTCGACCTGGACGTCGATCGCATGCTGGCCGACGACCCGGCCCTGAGGGACCAGGTGGCGCGGATCCGCGCCACGGAGCAGGACGAGTGGCGGCGCCAGGCACTGGATGCCTTCGAGAAGTCAGGCGGCAAGCCTGTCGCCATCCCCGTGGAATCCGGCAGCAGCGGATACGAACACGAAAAGGGCCCGGACGGCACAAACAACTGGTACCTAGCCGTAGGCAGCGGCATGACCAACACGACCGGGGTGGTCACCGCCGTCCCCGGACCCGATGGGAAACCGCAGGTCAGCATCGACTACCAGGTCAATGTGTGGGACCGCTACAACTGGGACGGAATCAAGGCCACGCCGATCGGACCGACCACCGTCACCGATGCCGACATGGCCCGCATGCACACGACAGGGCTGGCCAGGGAGTTCGACATGCGAGGAAGCAGCTCGGTGCAGCGGCACGATCTGTCGGCGGGAGGGTCCTGGCCCGCTCCCGAGGACGCGGGGCGGGACGGCACCCGCACGGACATCGGCCGTAACGAGGCGGCCCGATGATCCGCGCGCAACGCCCGGGGCGCGCCCCGGCGCTCGCCGTGGCGGCGGTGGTGCTCGGCGCGCTCGCCGCCGGATGCTCCGGGGCGTCCGGCGGTGGCGGCAGGGAAGGCGGCCGCTCGGCGGACCCGGGGACGTCCAACTGGGTCGAGGGGGCCACCACTGAGTCCGTCGCCCGGACCCTTCACGTGGAGATCCCCTCGACTGCGACCGGTGCCCTCGCGGCGCACCGCAGTGGGTTCCAGGACGACGGGTTGATCCTGTCCTTCGTCCTGCCTGCGGAAGCCGTGGAGCCCTTCCTCACCCAGCTGAAGCCGGAGCAGCCCCTCAGACTGCGCGAGCAGCCCTTCGCCGCCGAGGCAACACCGGCCACGCCGTTCGCACGCCTGGGGCTGCCGGAACCGGATTCGCTTCCCAAGGTCCGGGAGGGGCAGGTGTGCGCTCCCTGCAAGGGCGACCTGAACTGGCTCAAGGTCGCGGTGGCGCAGATCGACGAACGGAGCAGCCGCGTCTACCTGAGAGGGGTCGACTGACGCCCGAAAAAGCCGCGGTGCGGTCTGACACCCAGCCATCCGCGGAGACAGCGGTGTTGCCAGCACACGTCAACCCGGTCGCGCCCGCCACGTGTCTTCATCGTCCGCATCAGCGACACCGAGGGGCGGGCAATCGAGCAGAGTTCACCCACGCACTCTCGATGGGGGCGTCGCAGACCTACGAAGACGGAGGCGGGAGATCCACCCTGAGTGCATCGTCCCGCTGACCACCGGATACATCGAGGAGTGAATTCCCGAGGGCCCCGTTCAGTTCTCGCCTGCGCCTGCTGGAGCAGGGGCAGCAGAAGTAGGTGACACCGCGGGGTTGGGAGTGAAGTCGAGCAGTTCAGACGCCCTGATGAAGCGCTGGCCCCGGCAACCAGGGCCGCAACTCGCAGGCGCTCAGCAAAGAGAGACCGACGGCTACTGGTGATTGCTCACCCCGGAGGAGCCGAAGGCGGTGTGCGCGTTGTCGCCGCCCCAGCCGGTCGGGCTGCGCCAGATGACATTGACACGGAAGACGTCGCGAATCGTGTCTACAGACCAGTCTTCGGCAGGCGGTTCGGAGAGGACAAGGTAGAGACCGTCGGCCGGCGCGGGCAGCGTGTGGTTGATCTCGAGCAGGCGGGTCGCGCCCGATCGCAGGTCCGCATAGGTGGAGCAGCCTGCACCCAGGGCCTCGTAGAGGAAGAGACCGTGCTGGGTGACGCAGCTGACGTCGACCACCGAGGAGTCGGCCGGCTGGAGGTCCGCCCAGAGAAGTGATGCCTTCAGCGCATGACGGACCGCCTCGTGCTTCTTGCACGTACGGTCGGCCCCGGCAGCCGCTTCCAGCGCGCGGAGGAAACCGTCCTTCGTGGTCGCAGCCGGTGTTGCGTCGGCGGTGTCCGCGGTGGTCATCTGCACCTCTTCCTTCTGATCTGGTTGGGTCGGGGCTACGGGGATCGCGCCGTCAGAGTTCGGCTTCGTCGCCATGCTGAAGCGCTCCTGGAGCTCTCGCCGTGCTTCAGCGAGGGGCCCTGCCCAGCCGGAAGCATCCAGCCCCTCCGCGAACCGACCTGCGTCGAAAGTGCCCTCCTTGAGCGCACGGTTGGTCGTCGCGGCAAGGTCTCGAAGAACTCCGAGTCGCTCTCTGTCCGGATCACCGAACAGGTGAAACACGTCGACCCAGTCGGCCTGGTCCCGGCGAAGGATGCGGTTGGCCATGCCCTGGAGTTCGGAGAGGCGGCTGCGGGCCTCGGGAACGTCGCCGTCGCTGCCGGTCAGCTCTCCCAGCACGTCCAGCGCCGCGAGATAGCGCCCCGCCATCCGCTCCGAGACGGGCGACCGGCCACGCTGATCGGCGGTGAGCACCGTCTGACTCGTGTCGTTCGCGAACACCCAGCAGTCCAGCTTGTCACCCCGGCGCGGCGGAACCGATCCTTGGCGGACGGTGAGCACGAGCGGCCGACCGATCACCGGAGACAGCGGCCTGACCTTGTAACGACCGCCAGAGACGTGGCCCACGACCTCGACCCGGACATCGCTGCCGATCCGGGGAAGGCTTTCCGCCGCGCCCGCCGGCCGGACGTCCGGTGCCGCGGGTTCGGAGTCGTCCGCGGATGCGGTGAGCGCCTCCGGCAACGCGGCGGTGTGCAGGACCGTCAGGCTTTGGGTGCTGCGGGTGAGGGCCACGTACAGCTGACGCAGCCCGGCCGGACCACGGTCGGCGATCGTCGCGGGCTCGACGACCAGGACGTGGTCGTACTCCATTCCCTTGGCCTGCGCGGCGGCCAGCACGGACACGGCATCGCGATCGCGCTCGGCGATGTCGCCACCCTCGTGGATCCGGTGGCTGATGGCGTCCAGCCAGTCGGAGTCGTCGGGAACGATGACGGCAACGGAGCGGGGGTTGTTGCCATCGCTGGTGCGCACCAGTCGTGCCACGTGGGCGAAGGTGTCGTCGAGCAACTTCCACGGTTCGGTCGCCACGGTCCGCACGGCATCCACGCCCGCCTCACGGACAGCCTGTGGATAAGGCAGGGACGGCGCGACCACGCGGGCGAGAGGGGCGACGAACTCCATGATCTCGGCGGGGACGCGGTAGCTGGTGGTGAGCTGAGCCACGCTCCAGTCGCCGTGGTCGGAGAGGAGTGCGCCGAGCAGGTCCCAGCTCGTCGGGGTGTGGGCGCCCGTCGCCTGCGCGAGGTCGCCCAGGACGGTCATGGAGCCGCCCACGGCACACCGCCGCCGCAGGGAGCGGGCCTGCATGGGTGTGAGGTCCTGGGCCTCGTCGACAACGATGTGGCCGTATCGCGGCGGGGTCTCGCCGCTGATCAGCACGCGAAGCTCTTCGAGGCAGACGTGGTCGTCGAGGGTCCACGGGTCGGCGTCGGCGCTGGCAGCGCGGGCCCGCAACAGGGCTGCCTGCTCGTCCTCGTCGAGGATGCCGTCGGCGCAGTCCCGCAGGAGGTCGGCCGAGTCGTAGAGGCTACGCAGGGCCTCCCGGGGTCCGGGGGACGGCCAGACACGTTCGACGAGGCGCTCGACCCGGCGGTTGCGTTCCAGGTCGCGGCGGATCGTGCCGGCCTGTCCGCGGCGCGGTGCGACATCGGCGAGCTCTTGGAGCAGCCGGTCGACGAATAGGCCGCGGAAGCGGTCCCGCCGCTCCCGGAAGGGCCCGTCGCCGGCGTGAGCCTGGTCGAGGAGGGCGAGGACCTCGGACTTCGGCACGCGGAGGGTCGTACTGCCGGCGGTGACGACGACCCCGGGCTCGTCGCCCTCGTAGGAGGGGGCGACGGTGAGGGCGTCGAGGGCCTCGGGTCGGTAGTCGCTCTCGACCCGGCGCCGCAGTACGGCCTCCATGCCTTCCCCCGACTTCGCCAGACGCGCCTTCGGGGAGTCCACACCGAGGGTCTCGCCCTCCCACAGTCGTTCCAGCTGGACGGCGTTGACGTCCCGGGTGCCGAGGGTGGGGAGGACCTGGCCGACGTAGTCGAGGAACCGTTGGTGGGGGCCGATGACGAGGATGTCCTGGGCCTTGAAGTGCTCGTTGTTGACGAGCCAGGTCACCCGGTGGAGACCGACCGCCGACTTGCCGGTACCGGGGCCGCCCTGCACGACGAGGATGTCCGAGGGCGAGCCGGTGACCAGCGCCATCTGATCACGGCGGATGGTCTCGACGATGTCCCTCATCCGGCCGCCGCGCGACCGCTGGAGCTCCTGCAGCAGGAAGTCGTCCGGCTGGGGTGCCTTACGCCGCTGCCGTCGTACGACATCGCCGGGCGTGGGGGCCGACGTACGTTCCGGGGCGGGGGACGCGTCCGCCTCCTCCGCCACGCTGTCGTCGGCGGCCTGGCGGGGCACCGGTACGTCGGCGGACTCGGGTACGCCGACGGGCTCGGGTACGGGTACGGGTACGGGTACGGGTACGGGTACGGGTGCCGCCGGGGAGATCTCGTCGAAGTAGCCCTCGACGATGCGCTGTACGCAGCGGAGCTGCCGGCGCAGGACCACCTCGCCCGGGTTCTCGGGCCGGGTCTCGATCCAGGTCTTCGCCTGGGGGCTGGTCCACATCAGGACCACCGGCTCGTGCGAGGCGTCGTGCACGCTACGGCGCCCGATGTACCAGGGACGCGGATCTCCTCCCGGGTCCTCCGGCGCGTCGACGCGGGAGAAGACCAGGGCTTCATCGCCGAGCCCTCCGTAAGCCTCTGCACGAGCCTCCGCTTCGGCCCGGTTGGCGATCCCGTCCTTGCCGCTCGCCGAGGCGGTGGCCGCCGAGGTGCCGCTCAGTTCGGCCAGTTTCGTGGTGTAGCAGTCGTACGCGTGGTCCACCGCCCGCTGCTCGCCGGCGAGGGTCTCGTCCCGAGTGGTGGTGCTCATGTGCGTCCTCCCTGCGGTGCCGGGGGACACCGCCACGGGCATGTGCCCGTACCCCGTGAAACAACTATCAGAAAACGGACGGTGACGAACGATCAGTTGCCGAGTTCCTGGACGAGACCGCCGGCCTCGGCCCGCCAGACCCGCACCTGGTCGTACGTGGGTCCGAGCTCGTACAGGTGGTAGTGGCACCCCAGACTCAGCTGGGACCAGAGGGCCTTCGCCCTCCGGGCCGTTTCGGCCGGCGCGACGGAGTGCAGGAGGAGCAGCTTGGCGCGCCCCGTGGTCCGGGACAGACCGGGCATCACGGCGTCCAGCACCCGGTCGACGCAGAGCTCCAGCGCGGTCCGCAGCGCGAGGCAGGCGCCGCGGTGCCGGCCGGCGGTGGTGGCGTCGGCGAGTTCGCCGTCGAGGAGGCGGTCGGCCGTCAGCAGCAGGCCTTCGACGGACGCGGGAACAGGGGTGCCCCGAGGCCAGCCTCACCCACCAGCTCCTCTATCCCTACCGCGCCGACTCCGAGTCCGTACACAGCCAGTTCGACCAGAGCCTCTGGAACCGCCGCATGATCGCCTACGGCGTCGAGCGACAGAAGATCTTCGTTCTCGGCTTCGCCCTCTCCCAGAACGCCACCAGCCACCAGATCCACCTCGAAGCCCGCAGCAACGCCCAGCAAGAGCTCCGCGTCGCCTGACGTGCCTCAACCCAACGACGGCCGCACCCGCCCCAGGGTGCGGCCGTCGACGCATTTGCACCCCGGCGGGGGCAAGCGGACAGAACGGATGCCTGGGCCGTCCCTCCTCGCCCCCGCAGCGCGCCCTGCCTCCGCGCCCACCACCTCAGCCCCTCAGAACCCCCAGGTCGAGGGCATGCCTTCGGCTCAGACCCGCGCCTGCGGCAATCCATGCGACCACTCCCAGCACGATCCGCTAGGCTGTCAGCGGTCAGACGGCTACCAGGCGCGTGCCGGGGAAAGTGTCCGCGAGGACATCTCCACCCGGGTGTGTGCACGTCATCTGACCAGCATGTTTGTCGAGACAGGTCGCGCGATCCCTCTGCGGATTCCGGCAACGTTTCCGACAAGCCCCCGCCTTCGTAGCTCAGGGGATAGAGCACGGCTCTCCTAAAGCCGGTGTCGCAGGTTCGAATCCTGCCGAGGGCACACCCCCGAGGACCCCCCGCCGTAAACGGCTGGGGGTCCTCGTCGTGTGGGGGTTAGCATGGCGCCCGTGTCGCGTGACGCCGCCTACTGAGATGTGGGCCGGGCGGTGGTCGGGCAGGCACCTGTTGTTGAAGGACCGGGCCCATGGGCATGTACGCCACCGGCTACGGGTGATCTCCCTCGGTTGTTTCGCTGCCATCGCACGCACACACACCGTGAGGAAACCCACACTCCATGTCGTCATTCAATGCAGCATCGTTCAATCAGGTTGTCATCGAAGAGTTCAGGGCGAACGCCGGCCGCGTCGGCGGGCCCTTCGAAGGTTCCGAGCTGATCCTTCTCACCACCACCGGAGCCAGGTCCGGCAAGCCGCACACCGTCCCGCTCGGCTTCGTCCGCGAGGGCGGCACCGGCGGGCACCTGCTCGTCGTCGGGTCCGCGGGCGGGGCCGACCGGCATCCCGCCTGGTACCACAATCTGCTCGCGCGTCCCCTCGTCCAGGTCGAGACCGGGACCGAGGAGTACGAGGCCGTCGCCGTGCCCGCCGAAGGGGCGCGGCGGGACGAGCTGTTCGCACACGTCGTGCGCGAGGAGCCCGGGTACGGGGATTACCAGGCGGGCACCGCGCGGGTGATCCCCGTCGTGGTGCTCCAGCGGACGCACGAGGTCCCCGCCGGGGAGGGCGGGATCGCCGGGAAGCTGCTCGACGTGCACGGCTGGCTGCGGGCCCAGCTGGCCCTCGTACGGGAACTCGTGCGCGAGGAGGAGCCGCGCGGTGGCGGGCCCGCCTCGCTCGGGCTGCAACTGCGCCAGCACTGCCTGGCGTTCTGCCACACGCTGGAGTTCCACCACACGAGCGAGGACGCGGGCCTCTTCCCGTACCTGGAGCAACAGCACCCCCACCTGCGGGAGTTCTTCCGCCGGATCGGCGCCGAGCACCGCGTCATCGCCGGTCTCCAGGAGGAGTTGGCGCGTGCGCTGGACGCGCCGGGCGCCGGGTTCAGCGAGCGGGTGGAGCGGATGAGCCGGGAGCTGGAGGCTCATCTCGACGCCGAGGAGGCGCAGTTGCTCCCGGTGCTGCGGGCTCTGGAAGCGTGACGCGGGCCTCGGCGCCGCCCTCCTCCCGGTTGCGGAAGGCGAGGGTGGCGCCGAGGGCCCGGGCCTGGCCGACGGCGATCGTCAGGCCCAGCCCGTGGCCCTTGCTCGTGCCCTCCGTGCGGAAGCGCTGCGGGCCGGTCGTGAGGAGGTACTCCGGGTAGCCGGGGCCGGCGTCGGTCACGGTCAGGGTCCGGCCGTCCACCGTGATCGTGACGGGGGCCGCGCCGTGGCCGTGCGCGTTGGCGACGAGGTTGCCGAGGATCCGCTCCAGGCGGCGCCGGTCCGTCTCCACCCGCAGGAAGGAGAGCACCTCCAGGCGGGTGTCGGTGCCGGATGCGCGGATCGTGCGCGCCGCCAGGTCCGCCAGGTCGTACGAGTCCAGCTCCACGCGTTCGCAGCGCGTGTCCAGCCGGGAGATCTCCAGCAGGTCCTCGGTCAGCGAGCGCATCGCCTGCACCCGGTCCCGTACGAGCTCGGCCGGGCGGCCCGGCGGCAGGAGCTCGGCGGCCGCGTTCAGGCCGGTCAGCGGGGTGCGGAGCTCGTGCGCGACGTCCGCCGTGAACCGCCGTTCCGCTTCGAGCCTGCGCTGCAGCGAGGCGGCCATGGTGTCCAGGGCCCGGGAGACGGCCGCCACCTCGTCCTTGTTCCGCGGGCTGTCGTCGACCCGGGCGTCCAGGTCGCCGGCGCTGATCCGGCGGGCCACCTGCGCGGTCAGGTGCAGCCGCCGGGTGATCCGGGTGACGACGAACGCGCCGATGAGGAGGGTGCCTCCGATCGCGAGCCCCGAGGAACCGAGGATGGCCCGGTCCAGTTCGGCGATGGTCCGCTCGCCGGCGCGGAAGTCCACGGAGACGGCTATCGCGGAGCCGTGGTCGGCGGGCCCCGCCGCCCACATGGCGGCGCGGCCCCGGTGCTCGCCGACCGCCGTGCCGCGCTTGCCGCCGACGGCCAGGGCGCGCAGCCGCGGGGGCAGGCCCACGGGATCGATGCCCTCGCCGCGCGGCAGGCGCGCGCCGGCCTCGTAGGCCTCGATCGTCCGCTCCAGCTTGGTGAGCGCCTTCTCGCGCGCCGTGCCGACGGTCTGGCGGGTCATGGCGCTGTGCACGAGGCCCCCGAGCAGCGCCGCGAGCCCGCAGCACATGAGGGTGATGAAGACCGTGGCCTTCCAGGTGAGGGTGGAGGTCCAGGCGGGCAGCCGCATCTCTTTCATGGTCCTCGAGGCCCGTCCGTCCTTCGCGTGGGGAGACGCGGATGGTGAGGCGATCAGGTCCCGGTGACCCTCCCCCGACGGGTCACGTTAATGCGCCCCCTTCGGCGGCAGTGCGGCGGGATCATGCCACCGGGTCGGCGTAGAAGATGACGTTGTTGGTGCGGTGCCCGTCCTTCAGCGGGCCGCCGCAGGTCAGCAGGCGCAGCTCGGGGCGGTCGGTGGCCCCGTAGACCTTGCCGGTCGGGAAGTTCCTCTTGTCCACGTCCTCGATCTCGCGGATCTTGAACCTGGCCGTCGTCCCGTCCTCGCGCGGCACCTCGACGAGGTCGCCGAGCCTGATCTTCTTGACGTCCCTCATCAGCGCCGGGCCGTGCCTGGTGTCGAAGTGCGCGACGAGCACGGAGACGCCCTTCTCGCCCGGGGTGACGCCCTGGGTCCACCAGCCGGGACTGTCCGCGTCGGTGTCGGCGTTCGGCACGCCGAGCTCGCCGGATGCCGGGTCCACCGCGAGGTCGACCATCTTCTGCGCGTCCACCCCCGCCGCGTCGATCTTCATGCCGGTCGGCCGCGACCGGGGCAGCGCCGGGACGCGGTCGCTGCTCCCCTGCGAAGACGTCAAGGGCCCACGAAGCACCTGAGGCACGTGAGGCGGGCGAGGTGGACGAGGTGGCTCGGTGGGCGCAGACGCACGAAGCCCTCCCGGCCAGGACCGGAAGGGCTGTGCCACCACGAATGCGCCGTCCCGTGAAGGGTCAGCTCAGGCCACTGCTGCGTTCGCCGATACGGTCGCCCTGCGGAGTGCCGGCCCGCTTGAGCGCGGCCTTCGTGTGCATTCCACCCTTGACCTTGCTGCGTACCGGACCGTCGAAGCCGTGACCCGGAGGGCGCGGCGGCTGTGCCTGCTCCTGCGCCTTCGCGATGGCCGCCCGGACGTCCCACTTCTGCTCTTTGTTCATCCCGTCGTCAACTCCTTCGGGAAGCACCCAATCGGACTACTGGGATCGTATGCATATAAACGGACCAACGCACCCGGACCGACACGTAAAGAATTCGGATCAAGGACGGGGCGGAGCCGGACGGCTCGGCTGCCCCAGGGTCTGGTGCACCAGGTCCTCCGGGCAGGGCGTCCCCCGCGGCAGCTGGTACTTCGCCGCCACCCGGTACTCCCCCGGCGCCGGCGCCAGCAGCTCCGTCCACACGTCGCCGGAATCGTCCGGAGCGGCCTTGAACAGGCATCCCGCCGTGTTCGCGTACTGCTTGCGCAGCGCGCCGCCCTCCCCGCTCCCGCCCCGCGCCTTCGAGGCGAAGGTCTCCTGCGGCGGCGGCACCGGCTTGCCCGCCGCGTCCACCAGCCCCAGCCACGGCGAGTGCGGGATCCGTACCAGCACCCGCCCGGCCTGCTTCACGTCGATGACCAGGCGGTCGGCGCCCGCCCGCGACACGGTGGCCGGTCCGGTGACCAGGTCCGTCGGCTCGTGGACCTTGAACAGCTGCCAGTTCGCGTCGCCCCAGATCTGCTGGAGGTACGGGAGCCCCCCGCGCACCAGCTTCGCCTCGTCCTCACCGCCCGAGTCGGGTTTGTCGGCGGGCAGCACCACGTAGTGCACGGCCCAGCGCTCAAGCCAGGCCCGGTAGCTCTCGGCGGTGAGGGTGTCGTCGTAGAAGAGCGGGTTGCGCTCCAGGTCGGCCTGCCGGTTCCAGCCGCGCGCGAGGTTCACGTACGAGGGGAAGGCGGAGGACTCGCGGTGGCTGCTGGCCGGGACCACCTCGACCCGGCCGCGGTCGGCGCCCGCCTTCTGCAGCCGGTCGACGAGCGGGGCCAGCTCGCGGTTCCAGGCGGCCACCGGGGTGGTGCGGACGATGTCCGTGATGCTGTTGGTGGTGATCCAGGCGTTCAGCCCGACGAAGGCGAGCAGCACCCCGTACCAGCGCCGCGAGCGCGGGACCTCGTACGCGAGGGCCGCGAACAGGACGGCCCCGCCGAACAGCATCACCATCCGGGTGACGTTCGAGCCGACCTGGGAGTCGATCACCCAGGTCAGGAAGACGCCGAGGGCGTAGACGGCCGAGGCGATCCGGACCGTCTTCCACCGCCTCGGGACGAGGAACAGGATCAGCAGCGCGAACACGAACGGCAGCCCGGCCGAGCCCAGCTTCATCGGCTGCGTCCCGGAGAAGGGGAACAGCCAGGAGGACAGCCCGACCACGGCCACCGGCGCCAGCCCCAGCGCGTACGCGCCCGGGCGCCGCCCGCTCAGGAACAGCGCGGCGGCGATCACCCCGAGGAAGAGCCCGGCGACCGGGCTGGCGGCCGTCGCGAGGCCGGCCAGCGGGGCCGCCGCCGCGGCCTTGGCCCAGCGCCGCTCCGCCCACTTGCGGGGCCAGCAGAAGACGACGGCGACCGCGCCGAGCGCGAACATCACGCCGAGGCCGAAGGTGACGCGGCCGGACAGCGCGTTGCACAGCAGCCCGTACACCCCGGCCAGGGCGGGCCACAGCGGCTCGCGCACGGCGCCGCGGCAGCGGGTCAGGATCATCGCCAGCAGGCCGGCCGAGACGGTGCCCGCGATCATCATCGTGGTCCGGACGCCGAGCATGTGCATGAGGTACGGCGAGACCACGCTGTACGAGACGGGGTGCATGCCGCCGTACCAGGCGAGGTTGTACGCCGAATCGGGGTGCCGGCCGACGAACTCGGCCCAGGCGTCCTGCGCGGCCAGGTCGCCGCCGCTGTTGGCGAAGCTGAAGAACCAGAACACGTGCAGCAGGCCGGCGAGGACGGTCGCGACGGCCACCGGATGGCGCCGGGCCCGGTCCAGGCCGGCCCGGAAGAGGCCGCGGGGCCATATGCCGCCGGGAGCGGGGGCGGGGGTGGGCGCGGGGGCAGTGTCGGAGGCAGGGGCGGCGGTCGGTGTGGAGGTCGGTGTGGAGGTCGGTGTGGAGGCGGTCGGCGTGGCGGCCGGGCGCTCGGGGGTCCCGGAGCCGCCGCCTTCGCCGTTGCCGTCACCGGCGGCCGGCGGTACGGCTTCCGGGCGCCGGCCCTGCTGCTCAGCGGTGGTCACTGCCACACTCCCCAACACGTCAGTCCACACCCACACCCACACCCACACCCGCACACATCCCGGGTGCCAAGACGCGCCCCGGCGCCCCGGGGTTGCCCGGGGCGCCGGAACCACGCTCTCACCGGATGTCAGCCGATGCGCGTCAGCTTGCTGCCGATCCCCGGCGCGGCCAGGTCGCTCTGCAGCGCCACCGGCACCTTGACCTGGCTCGCACCCTCGCCGACGGTCAGCACACCGACCTCGGTGCCGGCCTTCGCGGTCTGCGGCAGCTTGCCGCCGCCGTTCGCGAGCTTGACGTCGACGGTCAGCGAGGCCCAGCCGACCGCCTGCACGTCGGCGGTGGCCACGACCGGCGTCCGGTTGCCGAGGCCGTCGTCCACGTAGCCCACGACCTGGCCCTTCTTCACGACGGTCGCGCCTTCGAGGGCCTTCTGGGTGGCGAGCATGAGCTGCTTGCTCGCGGCGATGACGGTGTCGATGATCGGCGCCTTGTGCTGGCCGAGGACGGCCCCGACGATCAGCTGGTTGGTGTTGCCGATCTTCTTCTGCGCGGCGAAGAGGAGGTTTCCACCGGCCTTCGTCGTCGTACCGGTCTTGATGCCGAGCGAGTCGTTGTACGGAACCAGGCGGTTCCAGTTCGGCCAGTTCTTGCCGGACGGGTCGACCCAGCTGGGCTTCTTGGTGATGTCGAGCAGCGTCTCCATCTCCACGAGCTTCAGGCCCAGCTTCACCTGGTCCTCGGCGGTGCTGACCGTGGTCGCGTCCAGACCCGAGGGGTCCGTGTACGTGGTCTTGGTCATGCCGAGTTCCTTGGCGGTGTCGTTCATCTTCTTGACGAACGCCTCCTGGGAACCGGCGTCCCAGCGCGCGAGCAGCCGCGCGATGTTGTTGGCCGACGGGATCATGAGGGCGGCGATCGCGTCGTACTCCGAGATCTTCTCGCCCTCCTTGACCGTGTCGAGGGTGGACTCGTTGTTGACCGAGTCGTTCTTCTTGCCCTCGGTCTCGGCCGTCTTGTCGATGTCGATCATCGCGCCCTGCTCACCCTTCTTGATGGGGTGGTCGCGCAGGATGATGTACGCCGTCATCGACTTGGTGACGCTGGCGATCGGCACGGGCTTCTGCTCGCCGGACTGGCCGAGCGTGCCGAGGCCGGCTGCGGCCATGTAGGCCTGGCCCTCGGAGGGCCAGGGCAGCTGGGGCTTGGAGCCCTCGAAGGTGTACGAGGACGTCGCGGTCATGACGAGCTTCGGCTCGGGCAGCGGGCGCACCAGCTGCACGACGGCCAGGATGATCGCCAGGAGCGCGACGAGCGGGGCGTAGATCTTGAACCGCCGGACGGCCGTGCGCATCGGGCTCGGCGGCGGGGGCGGGTTGTTCGTGAGGTCCGCCAGCATGTCGAGCGGCGGCTTGGGCGGCAGGGGCTGCTGGGTGGTCCGCTCGGAGCGCGCGAGCCGCTCGGCGGCGGACACGGACGCCGAGGGGGCGGCGGGGGCAGCCGGGGCGGGAGGGGCCGGAGGGCCGGCAGGGGCCGGAGCCTTCGGAGGGAGCTGGCCGGCCTGGGGCCTGGACGAGCCGCCCTGCGGACGCAGGGGCACGAAAGTGCTGCCCTTGGGGGGCGCGGGCGTCGTCGACTTGGCGGCATCCGGCGCGGCGCCCGATGACGGGGCGGTCGGCGGCTTCACGGCGTCCGGCTTGGCGGCGTCCCGCCTGAAGGCGTCCGGCTTGGCGGCGTCCGGCTTCACGGCGCGGAAGACGGCCGTGCGCTCGCTGTCGGCCGCCTCCTCGGTCGCGGGGGCGGGCGCGGGCTTCGGGGCCCGGAAGACGGCGGTGCTCTCGCTGTCCGCAGGCCGCTCGGCCGCGGGCCGCGGCTCACGGGCCGGGGCCGCGGCAGGGCCGGAAGCGGAACCCGGCTTCACGGCACGGAACACGGCCGTGCGCTCGCTGTCCGCCGGCTCCTCGGCCGCGGGCTCGGGCTCACGGACCGGCGCCGCGGCGGGGGTCGAAGCGGAACCCGGCTTCACGGCACGGAACACGGCCGTGCGCTCGCTGTCCGCGGGCTCGTCGGCCGCGGGAGCGGACTTCGGCTTCTCCGCGGCAGGAGCCGAAGGCTTCGCGCCGGCAGCTGCGGCCGACGTAGAAGCGGAATCAAACCGGGGGGCACGGAAGACCGCAGTGCGCTCACTGTCAGCAGGCCCCGAAGCCGCGGGAACAGGCTTCGAATCCTCCGCAGCGGGAGCCGAAGGCTTCGCGCCGGCAGCTGCGGCCGACGTAGAAGCGGAATCAAACCGGGGGGCACGGAAGACGGCAGTGCGCTCACTGTCAGCAGGCGCCGAAGCCGCAGGAGCAGGCTTCGGCTCCTCCGCGGCAGAAGCCGCGGACTTCGCGTCGGCAGCCGGGTCGGACGTAGAACCGGAATCGAACTTCGGCGCACGGAAGACCGCAGTGCGCGCGCCGCCCGCAGGCTTCGCCTCGCCTGCCGAGGCCGGGGCGGGGGCCGACTCGGAAGCGGAACCGGAAGTAGAACCGGAATCCGAATCTGAATCCGAGTCCGCATCCGCCTGTTCGGCGCGAGCACCCGAAGCGGCGGCGCCCGTCGGCGCGGCATCCGGCTTGCGCCCGCGGTCCGCGGGCTTCACGTCGGCGGCGGACTCATCCGCGTCCACAGAAACGGAATCCGTGTCCGCGGCTACGGAATCCGTGTCCGCGGCTTCGCCCGACGCGGAATCGGCGTCCGACCGCGCGGATTCGTCGGTCGTGGCCACCCAGGCCGCCACCGCCTCCCGCAGCGGATCCCGCCGACCGGCCTCGGCCTCGGCCTCGACGGCAGCTTCGGCTGCGGTCTCCGCCGCGGCACCCGCTTCGCCGGCGTCGGAATCGACATCGGCATCGGCATCGGCGCCGGCATCGACGGCCTTGGCCCCGCCCTCGGGTTCCCTCGGCCGGAACACCGACAGCCTCGGATCATGCTCCGCGGACGACTCCGCCGCCCCCGGCGCTCCTGCATCTACCGACTTGTCGGGGGACTCGCCCGCCACCGTTCCTCCTCCATCGCCGCCACGTTCGGCTGTCCGAATGTCTAACAGTGTCCCGTCTCGGGAGCATCGCCCCCGTGCTAGACGAGAACGACATAGCTGCGGGTTCCCCCACAAAGCGGCCACGCGCTCTCGACAGATGAATGTGAGAGGCGTCACCCTGTCACTCATCCACGCGGGGAGGCATGGATGGGCAGGAGCCGCAGAACAATTCCGGAGGAGCTTCTACTGCTCGCCTTGGACCCGGCCACGGGTACCACGGCGCAGCCGCAGTCGCTCGACCTCGGCCTGGCCGGGGCACAGCTAGTGGAGCTGGCTCTGGCAGGACGGATAGCCCCTGATGGGGATCGTATCGCCGTGGTGATGCCACGGCCGACAGGAGATCCGACTCTGGACTCCGCACTGGAACTGCTGCGCAGGCGCGGCAGCCCGGTACGGGCCGTCCACTGGATCGGCGGACCCCGGTTGGGGCTCCGTCAGATTTACCTCGCTCATCTGGAGCGCTGCGGCATGGTCCATGCCGTCGCGGGTCAGATGTGCGGAGTGTTGCCGACAACTCGCTACCAGGCGACGGACACGGAGATCAGCCGGGAGATCCGAGCCCGGCTCGACAGTGCGATCCGCACCGGCGTACCGCCGGACCCGCGGACCGCGGCGCTTGCCGCACTGGCCCACGCGGTCGGACTCGGCAAGCACCTGTACCCCGGCAACGAGGGGCGGTCGTCCAGGTCCCGGCTGCGGGACCTGATCCGGCACGACCCGATGGGCGGACTCGTGGCGCATGCCGTGATGGACGTCCAGAACGGTGTGGCGGTACAGCCGCGCCGTGACCGCGCACCGGCACCGCCGGGCCGGGCCACGGCGAGCAGTGTCCCGCTGCAGCCGCGCCGGACGGGTGCGATGGCCCGCGCGGCCGCGCACTGATCCACCCGCAGTGGCAGGCCCGGATCCCCGGGGTCCCGGATCCCGGATTTCCGGGTCCTCGGATCCCCGGGTCCCCGGGTCCGCACCGCTCCACCGCACCACATCTCCGTCCCGTTCCACCGCAATACAGCGCAACACATCGCAACGCCATCGCCGGGACCGACGTCCGCAAAGACCCGGTTCGGGAGCCGCCAGCGCGCGGGGTGGCGGGGCCGGTTCGCCGACCCCGCCACCCCGCGCGTCTGTTTTCCCGGCCGTTCCCCAGCGGCGCCGCCCGCTTCGGTGGCAGTCTGCTCAACACCAGACACGCAGAGAGACAGCTGCTGCACGACAGAAGAAGGCGGAGGTGCCGTTCACGTGGCGTCCAATGTCAATCCCACCGTCCGACGCCGCCGACTGGGCATGGAGTTGCGCAAGCTCCGCGAGGACAAGGGCATGACGGCCGAACAGGTCGCCGAGCGCCTCCTCGTCTCCCAGTCGAAGATCAGCCGGCTGGAGAACGGCCGCCGTTCCATCAGCCAGCGCGACGTCCGCGACCTGTGCGACGTGTACGAGGTCGAGGACCGCCGGCTCATCGACTCCCTCATGCAGATGGCGAAGGACTCCCGCCAGCAGGGCTGGTGGCACGCCTTCGGCGACATCCCGTACAGCGTCTACATCGGCCTGGAGACGGACGCCGCCAGCCTGCGCACCTACGAGCCCCTGGTGATCCCCGGGCTGCTCCAGACCACGGAGTACGCGCAGGCCCTCGTCCGCGGTGCGTGGCCGGAGACCGCCCCGGCCGACGTGGACAAACGGGTCCAGGTGCGCATGCACCGGCAGAAGCGGCTCTCGGAGACGGAGAACAACAACCCGGAGCTCGGACCGCTGCGCCTGTGGGCGGTCATCGACGAGGCGGCGCTGTGCCGGCGGGTGGGCGACTCCCAGTTGATGATCCGGCAGCTCGAGTACTTGATAGAGCAGTCGGAGCAGCCGCACGTCACCGTGCAGGTGATGCCCTTCTCGCTGGGCGCGCATCCGGGCGTCAACGGCCAGTACGCGATCCTGGAGTTCCCGGACGCGTCCGACTCGACGGTCGTCTACATCGAGGGCGTGACGAGCGACCTGTACCTGGAGAAGGCCAACGACGTCCAGAAGTACAGCGTGATGTACGAGCACCTGCGCGCGCAGGCCCTCAACGTCGACGACACCCGTCAGTTCATCTCCGACACCATCAAGAAATATCAGGACAGGGGCGAATAAGCCCGTGATGCACGGGGCCGGAAGCGAAGGGGTCGGTACGGTACACCGTCACTCCCCAGCCACAGAAGGCCTGAACGGAATATGCCACTCGGTCGGGTGAATGCCCACTTCACCTATCAGGAGCTGCGGGTAGCGTCGATCAGGTCAGCCGGAGCAATGGCCGACAAGACACCGGAACTACTCGCTCACCGGAGAGAAACATGGCTATTCGTCAGGGCGCCACGGCCAACTGGATCAAGTCCTCCTACTCTGCCAACGGCGCCTGCGTCGAGGTCAAGTCCCCCGCCGTGGAGGCCATCGCCGTCCGCGACTCGAAGGTGCAGGACGGTCCGTCCCTCACCTTCGCGCCCGGCTCCTGGACCTCGTTCGTCGCCGACGTCACCGAGGGCCGGCTGGGACGCCTCGTCTGAAGATCACGACACGTCCCAACCGTCTCGCCCTCATATCGATCTGCACCACCTGTACCGCCAGCATCACCTGCACCACCTGCACCACTGACTAGAGCCCTCTCGACCGGTCCGCCGTCTTGGCCGAGGGGGCTCGGCCATGTCCGCGTACGGCCGGGTTGGCCGTCGGCCCCCTCAGCGCAGTTGGTCGACGTAGCGGTCGGTCCCCGGCACCGTCGGGATGAACGGCGCCACCAACTCCACCCGCCCCAGCCCCGCCTCCGCGACCTCGGTGTCCAGCCCCTGGAACCGGTCCCAGCAGGTCCGGGGGTCCTCCTGGAGGAACCACAGCAGCGTGAGACGGGTGTCGACCCCCTCGACCTGCTTGACGTACGTCATCCGGTCACCGGGCAGCGGGGTGGGCCGGAAGACCGTCACCATCGCGGCCGGGGAACCGTGCAGCCGCTTCGGCAGGGCGCGTGAGCGCAGCCACTCCAGCAGCTCCGCCCGCTGCTCGGGTCCGTCGGCGTCGACGACCTGGACCACCAGACCGGCGTACGGGTGGTCGAGGGCGTGGAAGTCCCGCGGGCCGGCGGCGCCGTCGCGGTAGACGGTGGCCGCGTGGTCCTGGAACGACGTGAAGACGTGGGTGCGGTCCTGGTAGACCCGCCCGTCGCGGTTCAGGCGCTTGTTGATGCCGACGGTCCACTTCATGTGCTCGTCGTAGCGGCCCTCGGTGACCCAGTACGTCGATATGTAGCAGCCGGCGGTGACCGGCTGGGCGACGGCCGACTTCTCGGGGTAGCGCAGCTCTTGGAGCTCGCGGGTGGCCACCCAGCGGCGGCCCGCGTACATCCAGGGCATGGCCATGGCGCCGGCGTAGTAGTGGTCGTCCTCGTACCAGCGGTTGTACGCGTACTCGTGGCCCGGGTGCGGTTCCACCATGGTGATCAGCGCGTGGCCGGGGCGGACGCCGTAGGGGCCTACGGCCGCGAGCTCGGCGTAGTCGTCGACGCGGGTGTCGCGCGGCGGGTTCTGCCGGGGGGCCTGCTGGGGGCTCTGCTCTCCTGTCGTCATGGGAACGGTCTAGCTGATGTGGCGTCAGATCGGGAGGGGTCGGGAAGGACGGGAAGGAACAGGCGGGAAGGAACAGGCGGGCCGGGTCAACGGCGGGCCGGACGGCGAGAGCGGGCGGCGAGGGCCCCGTCCCACCACCCGATATATAGATGCCGTCTACAACCACACATCGCTACGATGCGCGCACCCGTCTCCCGGAGGAGCTGCCCGTGTCCGCCGCTGCCGCTGCCGATGCCGCCACCGCCAAGGCCCTTGCGCCGCCGCCCGCGTTCGCCGCCCGCGCCACCTCGGTGGAGGGCTCCCCCGTACGCGAGATCCTCGCGCTCACCCAACGCCCCGGGATCATCTCCTTCGCCGGCGGCCTCCCCGCGCCCGAACTCTTCGACACCGAGGGCCTGCGGGCCTCGTACGACGCCGCGTTCGCCGTGTCGGCGCGGCGCGCGCTCCAGTACTCGACCACCGAGGGCGTGCCGGAACTCCGCGAGGCCGTCGCGGCCCGGGCAAAGGCCCGCGGCCTGCCGACGGACGCGGACGACGTCCTCATCACCTCGGGCTCCCAGCAGGCCCTCACCCTCATCACCGCCACCCTGATCGAGCCCGGGGACGTGGTGCTGGTCGAGAATCCCACCTACCTGGCGGCGCTCCAGTGCTTCGGGCTGGCGGGGGCGCGGGTGGTGCCCGTGCCCTGCGACGAGCAGGGCATCCTCCCGGACGCGCTGGCGGACCTCGTCGCGCGGGAGCGGCCGAAGCTGCTCTACACCGTCCCCACCTTCCAGAACCCGACGGGACGCACCCTGCCGGCCGCCCGCCGGGCGGCGGTGGCGGAGACGGCCGCGCGCCTCGGGCTGTGGCTGGTGGAGGACGACCCGTACGGCGAGCTCCGCTACGAGGGCTCCCACGTCCCGTGGCTCGCGGCGCAACCGGGCGCGGAGGACCGTACGGCCCTGCTCGGCAGCTTCTCGAAGATCATGGCGCCGGGGCTGCGGCTGGGCTGGCTCCGGGCGCCGGCGGCGCTGCGCCGGGCCGCGGTGGTCGCGAAGCAGGCGGCGGACCTCCACACGTCCACGGTGGACCAGCTGGCCGCGGCGCACTACCTCGCGACGGTGGACCTGGACGCCCACATAGCCACGGTGCGCGCGGCGTACCGCGAACGCCGGGACGCCCTGCAGAAGGCCCTGAGCCGGACCCTCTCGGCGGACTGCGAGTGGAACCTGCCCGCGGGCGGCATGTTCGTCTGGGCCCGCCTCCCCGAGGACCACGACGCGACGGCCCTCCTCAAGACGGCCGTGGCCCACGACGTCGCCTTCGTCCCGGGAGCCCCCTTCTACACGGGCCCTCCGGACCCCCGAACCCTCCGCCTGTCCTTCACGACGCACACCCCGCCCGAAATCACCGAGGGCGTATCCCGCCTGGGCCGCGCGCTGCAGGAGTACGGGGGTCGACAAGGAACATGACGGGGTGACAGGAGGGGGTGAGGGCGGGCAGCACTGCCCGACCACCCTGACCACCCTGACCACCCTCCGAGCTCTGCTCTGACTGATGCGATGCGAGCTGCACCAAGTGGGGAATACGTCGACTGCACGGAGATATCCAACTTCATCGCGCGGCACGCATCCGGTGAGGGGAAAGTCGTTCACCGTGGTTGCTGTGGCGCCTTGCTTGCTCAGCTGAACCCGATCTCGGTAAAGCAGCAGCCTCCGCGCTCGGCGTTGGACAGGACCTGGGTAGCGGTGAGTCGTGGGACATGCCGGAAGTACTGCCGGAAGCCCGACGCGCGGAACTTCAGGTCGAAGGCGTGACCCTGAATGTGCCATTGCGGCAGGTCCTGCCTGCCGTCGTCCGGCACCAACCGGTGCACGTCGTCGATCTCCAGCTCCGGGGACGTGTCCTTGAACCCGAGTTCCCCCTCAAGGGCCCAAACGTCTTCGAAGACGAGCGTCGCAGGGGAGACCCAGAAGGAGAAACTCTTCGCGGGCCGCACTGGGTGGACCCAGCGGACGATGTAGTCGAGGTCGAGCAGCAGACGCGGCGGGATGTCGTCGGTCTGTTGCACGTACAGGCCGTGGATGGTGGTGTCGTGCCACCCCATCTCCTCGAAGTCGGTGTCACTCCAGACACTCTTGGAGAGGCCCGATTCTTGGTGGTTGCCGCTGCTCATGCCCCTATCCAACCAGGCCACCCGCTGGGAGCCCGTCACTGATCAGAGCTGTACATCGTCAGCGGGCGCTGGCCCTGTCGTGTTGCCGGCCGGCCTCGGGTGAGCCGGCGGACCATGATGCCGATCACTGCCCAGCGGATCAGGGTCCGGACCGGGCGGGCTGCTGCCCAGATTTTCCGAACTCCCGGATTGCCCGGCCGAGTCCAGAGCAGCGGGCGCTTCGCGCCGTCGCGATCCTGGATGTTCGCGGCGACCACATGAACGGCCAGGAGCAGACCGAGGGTGTCGGTGACGATGAACCGCTTGCGGCCCTTGACCAACTTGCCCGCGTCGAAGCCCCTCGTGTCAGCCGGAACCGTATCGGCCGTGCGCACAGACTGCGGGTCGATCAGCCCCGCGCTCGGCTCGGCGTTCCTGCCGTCGGCCCGGCGGACCCGGCCGCGCAGAGCGTCGTGGACCCGCTCGACGGTGCCGTCGTCGTGCCACCAGGTGAAGTACCAGTACACCGTTGGCCAGGGCGTTCTGTGGAATCAGATTCGTCAAGCGCGGTGGTCAGTGAGCATGATCGGCGAGGTCGTCGAACAGTGGTGACGAGAGGAACTCGGTCCAGGGCCACGGAGGCGTGTCAGGAGCTTGGCGCCAGGTCAGATGCACCTGCGCGAAAGACGGGGCACCGTTGATACCGAACAGCACCTCGTCGCAGACCTCGCAGCGGGCCAGTGCGGTCACCGACTTCCCGAAGAGCGGATGCCCTTCGCCGACCTCGACGTGCAGTTGCCCTTCCAGCGAGGCCCTGACCCCCGCGTCGAGAATCTGCGTCCAGGGCTCGGGCAAGGGCAATGCCTCATGGTCGAGGAAGTGGTCATGGCTGGGTTCCATGGCCTCAGCATGTCTCACCGCCGGAGCACGGCCGGCCCCCGGCCTTGAGATCGACGATCGGTAGCAGCGTCGCGGTGGCCGGGACGCCGATCTGCCGTGGTGTCGGCCCGGCAGGGGTCGGGACATCGGTGAGCCGTTCGAGCAGTTGGTCCAGTGCGGCCTGGCCGTCGTCGACGGCGGCTCGTTCGTCGTCGGTGAGGGGGATGTTGGCCAGCATCTTCTGCAGGTTGTCCTTCGCTTCCAGCAGCTGGCCTTTGCTGGACTGCTTCGGGGTGTAGAAGTCGCAGCGTGCGCAGGCCATGCGGTGCTGGCATTGCTCGAAGAAGGTGTAGGTGCACCAGCCGTGGCCGAGGTCGTAGTACTGCCAGGGTTCGCCGCTGGCAGCGGCGCCGGAGGCGACCGCGTCACGGTCGACGAGGACTTCGATGGTGCGTACGTTTCTGGCGAAGTAGCCGGCGTCGTTGTAGGCCCTGGCCAGGGTGTTCGGGGTGAGCTTCGCGTAGTGCGTGGTGGCCTCGGGAGTTCGGTGGCCCAGCCATTCCTGCAGCTCGAAGAGGGTCATGGGCTCCTTGGCGTTGTAGAGCTGGCTGGCGATGGTGGACCGGGCCCGGTGGCTGGTGATGTTGCCGCGGACATCGGCGTTGGGGACGCCGGCCTTGCGGCAGAGCATCGGGATGATCGCCGTGTTGATGTAGTGCTTGGCGACCCGGCGGGCGCGGTGGGCGAACAGGAAGTCGGCGTACTCGTTGGTCTTGCGGTCGAGCATCGGCGGCTGAGCGGGTCTGACGGCCTGCCATGTTTCGATGGCTTGGCCCAGGAGTGGATCGACGGGTTTGGTGAACGCGGTGCCGGTCTTGTGGGTCGGCACGTCCAGCGTGCAGACGGCGTCGCGAGCGAGGACCTCTCCGGAGTCGCCGGGGATGGGCAGGCCGTCGTACTGCCAGCGGATGCAGCCCACCCGGAGGCGGGCGATCTCGTCGCTGCGTTGGCCGGCGAACAGCCAGGTCAGCGTGATGGCCCGGATCAGCTCGACGGGATAGGTACGGCCGTCCATGGTCGGCAGGTCGCCGGGCTCGAGGTTCAGGCCAGCCCAGAGCAGCTTGGCCCAGATGTCATCGGCGATCACCCGCGGGTCCGGGCCCATCAGGGCTCGGACGCTTCGTGGCGTTCTCAGGGCGTGGGCGGGGTCGAAGCGGCGCGGGATCAGTTCCCATTCGTGCAGGTCACGGAAGAATGCGCGGGGCACTTTGAGATAGCCGGACTTTGTCTGTGGCGTGAGCGGTTTGCCCAGGCGGTTCTGCGATTGCATGCCGTGGGTCCACTGGGAGAAGTCTCCGACGCTCATGCGGTCCACGGCTGCGACCCAGGACGCGCACGTCTGTCGGGTCCACTGGCCGGGCTCGGTGATCTCGGGGTGTTCGGCGGCCAGCCAGCGGCCGATTTTGGCGAGCACGCTGCGGTAGCCGCTGCGGATCTTCGGAGTCAGCGTCGATGTCGCGTACCAGTGCTCGACCGAAGCTGCCCAGGAAGCGGGGACGCCCTCCATCGCGGCCGGTCCGGCCTCGTGCCGTGACGGTGGCGGGTCCGCGTGGCCGAGCGCCGCGACCGCCCTCTGGAGGCCGTAGAAATCCTTGCCCCACTGGCCGCTCATCGCCGGATGGAGGCGCAGTGCGGCCAGGGCCTCGGTGGACAGGTCCTCCAGCAGCGGACTGCGGTTCAGCAGCAGCGTCTGGCAGATCACTGCGGCCATCTTGTCGGCGTCACGGCGATAGCCCCAGTCGGCCAGGACGGTGGAGATCCGCCCGACGGCATCGTCGACGGGATCGGCACCGAACACCCGGCTGGCCAGGGCCGGCCGCTGGAAGCGACCGAGCCGGTCGAAGGCGGCGAACTCGCCGAGCAGGTAGGCAAGAGCGATCACGAACGGCCGGGAGTTGGGGCCGATCTGCCCGCCCCACGAGCGTCGGAAGTCGGCGCCGCTGGTGTCCACCAGGTCCACCCAGTCACCCGTCGACCAGCCCCAGAAGGCCCGGCGAAGCTCGCCGCAGCGGATCAGTACCAGGCCGGCCGCGTCCCGAGCGAACCGCCGCTGGTGACGGTCGTCCGGTGGCCAGTGCATGCTGGCGAGAGCGTCCGCCAGCGGCCGCGCCAACCGCACGATCGGCCGCAGAGGCACCGCGTCGGGGCTGAGGCCGTCGCTCCGGAGCTGATCGATGCTGAGCGTCAGGAGTGTGTCCGCCTCGGCCTCCGTGAGCAGGCCGCGACGCGACGGTCATAGCGTGCAAGGTCGAGGGACCATGCCCAGGTCGGACGGCTTGTCGGCCCCGCCGTTCTCGGTTGTGCGGTCACTCGGCGACCGCCTCAGGGGCAAGGCCGCCTCGGGTGAGCATGTCCACGCGCCAGGAGTGGATCTGCTGCATGCCGCGGTTCAGTTTCTCCGCCAGGTCACGGCCCGAGAGATGAATGTAGGTCAGCGTTGACTCAGTGCTGCGGTGTCCGGCGAAGGAGGCGATGGCGTGCAGTTCCCAGCCCATCCTGGCCAGGTCGGTCAAGCACAGATGCCGAGTGGTATGGGTCGAGAACCGCGGCAGGTCGGCGGCGAGAGCGACACGCCTGATCACCTTCGACCACGTCCACAGGGTCAGCGGCTGGCCGTAGTTGCGGCGTGACTCGGACAAGAACAGCGGTCCGCGGGCCCGGCTGATCGTGGCCCGATGCGTGAGGTAGTCGGACAGCAGGACGCCGGTCGCCGCCGAGTAGGGAACGACGCGTTCGCGCCGGGTCTTCGTCGTCTCGGCCCGAATCCGGAGGGTCCGGTGAGCTGGGTCAAGGTCGTCGGTCCGCAGCGAGCACAGTTCCTCGCGACGCAAGGCCGCGTCATAGGCGAGAGCGAGCATGACCCGGTTGCGTACCGGCTCGTCACGTGCGACGGCCAGCAGGTCGAGCCACTGCTGTTCGCCCGGAATCCAAGGCAGCTTCGTAAGCCGGGGCACCAGGCCGCGCTGGTGGCCGCCGAAGTTCCTGCTGGGCGTGTAGCGACCCCGGCCGACCGGGTTCGACTCCCGAAGGCCTTCCTCGATGAGGTAGTCGTAGAACAGCCGAACCGGCACCAGCCTCTGCTGCAGCGTCGCATTCGCCAGACCAGCCCCGGAGTCCAGAACGACGACATTGCCTCCTCGACGGCTCGGCCGCGTGCTCAGCTCCTTCACGAACGCCGCCACGTGCAAACGCTTGGCGGCAACAGGATTGATCCCGTCCCGCTCACAGACCAGCAGGTACTCGGCCAGTCCCCGCGCGTACGCGTCGATCGTCCGCGGAGCACGACCCAGCTCCGTCCATACCTGCAGCCACTCGGCCGCCCGCTCATGCCGGCCCAGGACCGGCCACTTCTCCTCCAGCACCACCGCGCTGCCCAACGGATCTCCTCAGTACGTGGGGACGCCGCAGGATACGAGCTGCATCCTGCGGCGCGTGATTCCACGTAACTAATAGGAAGTCCTTGGGCAGCTGCCGCCAGGCGCACCCCGTGCGGACCACGTAGAAGATCGCGTCCACCATCCGCCGACGTGGGTGCTCCTCGCGTCGCCCGCCCTCGGCCCTCCCCGCGCCGGCGGCAGCAGCGGCTCCACCAGCGCCCACTGAGCGCCCGTCAGATTCGACGGGATACCCAGAGCCACCCACACAAGCACCAACGCCCCCACCAGCCCAGGGATACGGCAGATCTCCAACACGGTCTCAGCTTGTTCTATAACCTCAGGTTGCTGCGGAGTGCTTGCCGGTGGGGAAATTGCGGTGCGTGCCGGAACCACGCTGGGCAAACTCGCGGACATGACTGAGAAGATCACCCGCATCAACCCCGAGCAGCTGCATGAGACGCCCGGCTACCACCACATCACGGTGGTAGAGGCAGGGCGTACGGCCTACCTGGCGGGACAGTGCCCGCTTGATCGGAACGGTGACCTCGTCGGTGCCGGTTCCCTCGAGACGCAGGTCGACCAGGTGGTCGCGAACGCGCTCACTGCCCTGGCCGCGGCGAGTGCCCAGCCGCAACACGTAGTGCGGTCAGTGATCTACGTGCGGAGCGACGAGAGGGACATGCTCGGAGCCGCATGGCGTCGGCTCACCGACTCTGCCCTGGGGCCGGCATTCACCACCGCCAGCACGCTCTTGGGCGTTGCCCAGCTGGGCTTTCCCGGACAGCTCGTCGAGGTGGATCTCACCGTGGCGCTGCCTGACTGACTTCGAACGGCGTATCGATGGGTAGCCCAGCTGGGCGGGGCTTCGGCCGGGGCCGGGGGCGCGGGCTCGGGTGCGCCGTCTTCATCGGCTTCGGTGGCGGGTGCACCGTCGGCATCGGCCTCCGCGGCGGCCGCGGTCGTCACCGGCCGGTGGCTGACGGCCGACGAAGTGGTGGCGGCCGCGGTGCCGGACGCGGAGGTCCCGGGCTCGTACACCAACCCGGTCGGCATCCGGACGTTCCGCAAGCCGGACCCGCGGTTCAAGCCGCCGTCGGACCTCGCCTGCGGGCGCGTGCTCGACGCCGCGTACGCCGAGATGAACGTGAACACCGCCCCGACCGTGGCCGAGCAGACCTTCAACTGGAAGGACGACGCGTACGGGAGCAACTCGTACCTCGCCTCGTACAAGGCATCCGCCGCGCAGATCGTCTTCACCCTGCTCCGCGACGGCCTGACCACCTGCCGGTACTACGAGCAGGAGGGTCCGTCCGGGCTCCGGAAGAACACGGTGACCACCGTGCCCGCCCCGCCGCTCGGTGACGAGGCCGTGCAGTTCGAGATCTCGACGCCGACGGAGGCGGGCCGGCACGTGAGGCAGTACACGGTCGTCCGGACCGGGCACTGCGTCGTGACCTTCACCAAGAGCTCGGACGGTCACGTGGGGCAGGCCTTCCCGCCGGCCGTGATCGCACGGCAGATCACCCTGCTGGAGGAGGCCCAGCGCTGACGGGTGGCGGCACCCGACCCGATCGGCCGCCGGTCCCGGGCTCCCTGCGAGACCCTTCCCAACCCACACCGCCTCGCCTAGCCTGACGGACCGTCAGTTACGTCGCGTGCTGGAGGGCCGTCATGCTGCTGCAAGGGAAGACCGTCATCGTCTCCGGCGTCGGGGCCGGGCTCGGGCATCAGGTGGCCGCCGCCGTCGTCCGGGACGGCGGGAACGCCGTGCTCGGGGCGCGGACCGAGGCGAATCTGGCCAAGTCCGCCGCCGAGATCGACCCCGACGGGGTGCACACCGCCTACCGGGCCACCGACATCGGCGACGAGCGGCAGTGCGAGGCGCTCGCGGCGCTCGCGCGGGAGCGGTTCGGGGGTGTGGACGCCGTCGTGCACGTGGCCGCGTGGGACTCGTACTTCGGGGGGCTGGAGGACGCCGACTTCGGGACCTGGCAGCAGATCATCGACGTGAACCTGCTGGGGACCTTGAGGATGACTCGGGCCTGCCTGCCCGCGCTCAAGGAGGGTGGTGGAGGCTCGGTCGTGGTCATCGGGACGCAGTCCGCCGTCGCCGCGCCCAGTGAGGTGCATCAGGCCGCCTACGCCGCCTCCAAGGGGGCGCTGACTTCGGCCATGTACTCGATGGCCCGCGAGCTCGGCCCCCACCGGATCCGCGTCAACACCGTGCTGCCGGGATGGATGTGGGGGCCGCCCGTACAGGCCTTCGTCACCTTCACCGCCCATACGGAAGGCGTTCCCGAGGCCGAGGTGCACGCCCGCCTCACGCAGCGGATGGCGCTGCCCGACCTCGCCACCGACGGGGACGTGGCGGATGCCGCGGTGTTCTTCGCCTCCGACCGGGCGCGGGCGATAACCGGCCAGTCCCTGCTGGTCAACGCCGGTGAGCTGATGAGGTGAGCCGCACCACCGCCGGAACATCGGATCGTATGCTCGCCACATGACCACTCCGAGTGACGCTCCGACCGAAAACGCGATGCGCCGCGCGCTCCGGCGGGCGCGAGACGGCGTCGCGCTCGACGCGACCGAGGCGGCCGTGCTCCTCCAGGCGCGCGGCGAAGCCCTTCGCGACCTCGCCGCCTCCGCCGCACGGGTAAGGGACTCCGGGCTCGCCGCCGCAGGGCGGCCCGGAGTGATCACGTACTCGCGCAAGGTCTTCATTCCCCTCACCCGCCTGTGCCGCGACAAGTGTCACTACTGCACCTTCGTCACCGTCCCGGGCAAGCTCCGCAAGAGCGGCCACGGGATGTACCTCTCCCCCGACGAGGTCCTCGACATCGCCCGCCAGGGCGCCGCCATGGGCTGCAAGGAAGCCCTCTTCACCCTCGGCGACCGCCCCGAGGACCGCTGGCCCGAGGCCCGCGAATGGCTCGACGCGCACGGCTACGACGACACCCTCGCCTACGTGCGCGCCATGGCGATCCGGGTCCTGGAGGGGACCGGGCTGCTGCCGCACCTCAACCCCGGCGTCATGTCGTGGTCGGAGCTGCAGCGCCTGAAGCCGGTCGCGCCGAGCATGGGCATGATGCTGGAGACCACCGCCACCCGCCTGTGGTCCGAGCCCGGCGGCCCCCACCATGGCTCCCCCGACAAGGATCCGGCGGTGCGGCTGCGGGTGCTGGAGGACGCGGGCCGCTCCAACGTCCCCTTCACCACCGGCGTGCTGATCGGGATCGGCGAGTCCTGCGAGGAGCGGGCCGAGGCCTTCTTCGAGCTCCGGCGGATCCAGCGTGCCTACCACGGCATCCAGGAGGTCATCGTCCAGAACTTCCGCGCCAAGCCGGACACCGCCATGCGCGGCATGCCGGACGCGGAGCTGGAGGAGCTGGCCGCCGCCATCGCCGTCGCCCGCCACATCCTGGGCCCGAGCGCCCGGATCCAGGCCCCGCCGAACCTGGTGGACGCCGAGTACGCCCTGCTCATCGGGGCGGGCATCGACGACTGGGGCGGGGTCTCGCCGCTGACCCCCGACCACGTCAACCCCGAGCGTCCCTGGCCGCACATCGAGGAGCTGGCCGAGCGCACCGCCGCCGCCGGCTTCGAGCTGCGCGAACGCCTCACCATCTACCCGGAGTTCCTGCAGCGCGGCGAGCCCTGGCTGGACCCCCGCCTGCTGCCGCACGTACGGGCGCTGGTGGACGGCGGGACCGGGCTGGCGGACGAGTCCGCGAAGGTCGAGGGGCGGCCCTGGCAGGAGCCGGACGAGGGCTTCGCCGCGTACGGGCGCACCGATCTGCACGCCACCATCGACACCGAGGGCCGCACCGGCGACCGCCGCGACGACTTCGACGAGGTGTACGGCGACTGGGAGGCCCTGCGGGAGGCGGCGGCTCCGGGGATGGTGGCCGAGCGCATCGACACCGACGTACGGGGCGCCCTCGCGCAGGCCGCGGACGATCCGACGAAGCTGACCGACGCGCAGGCGCTCGCGCTGCTGCACGCGGACGGGCCGGCCCTGGACGCGCTGTGCCGGATCGCCGACGACCTGCGCAAGTCGGTCGTGGGCGACGACGTCACCTACATCGTCACGCGGAACATCAACTTCACCAACGTCTGCTACACCGGCTGCCGCTTCTGCGCCTTCGCGCAGCGGCGCACGGACGCCGACGCGTACACGCTGTCGCTGGACCAGGTCGCCGACCGGGCCGCCCAGGCGTGGGACGTCGGCGCGGTCGAGGTGTGCATGCAGGGCGGCATCCACCCGGACCTGCCCGGGACGGCGTACTTCGACATCGCGCGCGCGGTGAAGCAGCGGGTCCCCGGCATGCACGTGCACGCCTTCTCGCCGATGGAGGTCGTCAACGGCGCCACGCGTACGGGGATGTCCGTACGGGACTGGCTGACGGCGGCCAAGGAGGCCGGCCTGGACTCGATCCCGGGCACGGCGGCGGAGATCCTCGACGACGAGGTCCGCTGGATCCTGACCAAGGGCAAGCTGCCGACGGCGGACTGGATCGACGTGGTCACCACCGCGCACGAGCTCGGGATCCGCTCCTCGTCCACGATGATGTACGGGCACGTGGACCAGCCGCGGCACTGGCTCGGCCACTTCCGCACGCTGGCCCGGATCCAGGAACGGACGGGCGGCTTCACCGAGTTCGTGACGCTGCCGTTCATCCACACCAACGCGCCGGTGTACCTGGCGGGCATCTCCCGGCCCGGTCCGACGGTCCGCGACAACCGCGCGGTGACGGCGATGGCCCGGATCCTGCTCCACCCGCACATCCCCAACATCCAGACAAGCTGGGTGAAGCTGGGCGCGGAGGGCGCGGCCGAGATGCTCCGGTCCGGGGCGAACGACCTCGGCGGGACGCTGATGGAGGAGACCATCTCCCGGATGGCGGGGTCGAGTTACGGCTCGTACAAGTCGGTGCAGGACCTGATCGCCGTCGCCGAGGCGGCCGGGCGGCCGGCGAAGGCCCGTACGACGCTGTACGGGGAGGTGTCGCAGGAGCGGCAGGACGCGGCCCGCGCCTCGGACGGTCACCTGCCGGAGCTGCTTCCCGTACTGGACTGAGCGCCGGCGGAGGGGAGCCGCGCCGGGCTCCCCTCCGTCCGGGCCGGTCAGCCGACGAGCAGGTCCTTCTTGAGCTGCTTCAGCTCGCGGGCGTCGATGCCGAGGCCGTCCTTCAGGTAGCGGTCGAAGGAGCCGTACTTCGCCTTGGCCTCGTCGTAGCCGGAGTTCAGGTACTCGGGGCGCACGTCGAGCAGCGGCTTGTAGACGGCGGCCTGCTGGGCGGGCAGGTGGGAGAGGATCGCGTCGTTGGCGGCCCTGCGGTAGTCGTTGCTGGCCAGGTAGTCGGCCATGACGGTCTCGTCCGGGACGCCGAGGGCGGTCAGCAGGGAGGCGTTGGCCCAGCCGGTGCGGTCCTTGCCGGCGGTGCAGTGGAAGAGGACGGAGCGGCGGTGGTCATTGCGTATCCCGTCGAAGACCTGGGTGTACGCCTTCTTGCCGCCGCCGCCGCTGACCATGGCCTTCTCGGCGTCGACCATGGCCTTGACCGCCTCGTCGGGGGTCTTCGGCAGGGTCTGGAAGGAGCCGGAGCCGGCGAAGACGTCGGCGACGACGTAGGCGGCGCCGGCCGGGACCTTGTCAGCGTCCTTGGTGCGCTCGTCCTCCATCCTCAGGTCGAAGACGGTCTTGACGCGCAGGCGCTCCAGCTTGGCCAGGTCGTTCGCGGTCAGCTTGTTCAGGGCGTCGGAGCGGTAGATCTCGCCCATCTTGACCCACTGGCCGGTGGTGGTGCGGTAGCCGCCTGCGTCGCGGAAGTTGACGGCGCCGTCCAGCTTGACCAGGCGGTCGGCGAGGCGCAGGCTCCCGCCGCGCTCCGGCTTGAAGTCGAACCACTGGCGGTCGGCGGCGGGCAGTCCCGTGACCACGGCCCGGCCTTCGGCGCCGCCCTTGGCGACGACCTTGCCGTTCGCCTTGATCTCCACCCGCTTGGTGCCCCGGGCCTTCCACCGCAGGGTGAAGGAACCGTCGGCGCCGGCGGTGACGGTGGCCTCGGTGAACGGGATGGCGGAGCGGTCGCCCCGGTGACCGGCCCACGGGAGGTGGTCCAGGCCGGAGGCGGTGGCGGCGGGGGCCACGACCAGGGAAGCGGTGAGTGCGGCGGCGACGGCGGTCGCGGCGAGGAGAGCCTTCTTCATGCCGTGAGGCTCAGTGGCCGCGGAGAACGTCGGATGAACGAGGCGTGGCCGAAATCGACCACCCCGAAGACAAGTGGCAAAACGTGCCATCGGCCAGGTCGCGGCTGGAACTGTTCGCATTCTGGTCGATCTCCGCCCACTTACCGGCCTCTTGGCGAACCACTTCCGGATTCGATCGAATGTGTCCACTACAGTGCGGATTTCGCATGCGCGGCGGGTACGAGTCAGCAAGGGCGCGGTGCCGGGGGTGGACGAAGTGATCGGTGCGAACGACACGATGGGCGGAGCGGGCGGCCCCGGCACGGGCGGCGGCGCGCCCGCGGAACCGGCGGGCGCCGCGGACCTTGCGGGCCGCACCGGACCCACGGCACCCGCACCCGCGGCGGGACCCGCACCAACGGCCGGACCCGCGGCCACAGCCGCAGCGGCAGCCGCCGCGACAGCGGCATCCGCAGCCCCCACCGCCACCCCCACCGGCGGGCACCGCACCCTCGGCCGGAGCGTCATCACCGGCCTCTGGGGCCGCGCCGAGCAGCAGGACTTCCGCAGCCGCGTCCGCGGGGCCCTCCTCGGCTCCGCCCTCGGCGACGCACTCGGCGCCCCCCTGGCCGGCCTCTCCCTCGACGCCATCCGGGCGGCCCACGGCCCGGAGGGTCCGACCGGGCCCGCGCCCGCCCACGGCCGCCGCGGCGGGGTCACCGCGGCCACCCAGCTCACCCTTTTCACCGTGGACGGGCTGATACGGGCCCACGTACGCCGGGACACCGGAGCCTGGCACCCGCCCACCGACCTCCACCGCGCATACCGGCGCTGGGCCGCCACCCAGCACGACTGGGGCCCGGACGAGCGCCGCAAGGACAACGGCTGGCTCGCGCAGGAGGAGTGGCTCTACGCCCGCCGCGGTCCCGAGCGCGCCTGTCTGACCGGCTTCGCCGACGACGTGCTCGGCACCCTGGAGCAGCCGAAGAACCCCACCGCGCGCGACGCGGCCGCCGCCTCCCGCTCGGCCCCCTTCGGGCTGCTGGTCGGCTGGGAGCCCGCGCTGGTCCTCCAGCTCACCGTCGAATGCGCCGCGCAGAGCCACGGCCACCCCGCCGCCTCGTTCTCGGCCGGCGCCCTGGCGGTCATCGTCCACGGCCTGACCCGCGGCGACTCCCTCGACTCCGCCGTCCAGCGCACCCTGGGCATGCTGGGCGCGCGCCCCGGCCACCAGCCCGTCACCGACGCCCTCCAGCGCGCCCTGGCCGCGGTCACCCAGGGCCAGCCCGGCGCCGAGGCCGTCGAGGCCCTCGCCCCGAGCGGGGGTGATGCCGAACACGTCCTCGCCGTCGCCGTCTACTGCGCCCTGGTCGCGGAGGACATTTCGCACGGCCTGCGCCTCGCCGTCAACCACGGCGGCGACTCCGCCGCCGCGGGCGCCCTGTGCGGGGCGCTGCTCGGCGCCCTCCACGGCGAGACCGCCCTCCCGGCCGCCTGGCTCGCCGAACTCGAAGGCCGGGCCACGCTGCTGGAGATCTCCGACGACTTCGCCCTGGAGATGACCCAGGGGCCGACCCTCCACAGCCCCGCCCGTTCCGCCCCCGGCTGGCTCACGAGATATCCCCCGCTTTAGCCGCGCCTCCGGTCAATAGCCCAATAGCGGCCCCTAGTAAGACCTTACGGACTTCGGGGCGATTCCATCCATGCCACCTCGCACGCGAGTTCGTGATAAAACGATCGGCACACAAGTGAGTCGATTCGTCGCAACGGGGCGGCTGAATGCGACGGCGACATTCCTTGACAGATAAACGCATGACCGGGCGGAGTTCATGACCACCTCCACACAGCACGTCGCGGCGCCCGGAACCCGACGCGCCGGCAGGCTGATGAAGCGTCAGGCCGCGTGGAAGCCCAGTCTGCTCCCGTTCTTCGTCACGGGCATAGCCGCCTACATCGTCTCGTCCTGGCTCTACTACGACGAGAACACCCTCATGGGATGGGCCGTCACCATCCTCTGGACCCTCCCCGTCGCCAGCTCCGTCGTCGGCATCGTCGGCGCCGTGCTGACGCGCCGCCGCATCAAGCGCCAGCGCGACTGGGCACCCCCGGAGCCGGTGACCCAGGACCGCCTGATCGTGCTCGTGCCCACCATCGGACGCCACGACACCTACCCCGCCCTCGAACGCTCGGTCCTGTCGTACTGCGAGTTCATGCCCTCCTGGTTCGGCGACCTGCGCATCGAAGTGCTGACGGAGGAGGGCTGCGAGGCCGCCGAGCGCATCGACGCGCTCGCCGCCACGCACCCCCTGATCCGCGTGGTCACCGTCCCGAAGGCGTACAAGACGCCGAACGGCACGCGGTTCAAGGCCCGCGCCAACCACTACTCGCACGAACTGCGCATCGCCGAGGGCGAGGCCCTGGACGACGTCTGGGTGCTGCACATGGACGACGACACCGGCGTGGGCCCCGACACCGCCCAGCAGGTGGCCCGGTTCATCAACGCCCAGCGCCGGGCCGGCGACGACGCCAAGCACCTGGCCCAGGGGATGCTCACCTATCCCCGCGAGAACGCCGTCAACCGCCTCACCTGGCTCGCCGACGCCATCCGCCCCGCCGACGACATCGCGCGCTTCGCCGTCCTCACCGGCGGCGGCACCCCGCTCGTCGGCCTCCACGGCGAACTGCTGCTGATCCGCTCCTCCATCGAGGCGACCATCGGCTGGGACTTCGGCCCCGACTCCATCTGCGAGGACGCCCACCTCGCCCTGGTCTTCTCCAGCCGGTACAAGGGCCGCAGCGACTGGTTCTCCGGCCGCAGTTACGGCGCCTCGCCCTCCAACATGCGGGACTTCCTCAAGCAGCGCGAGCGGTGGTCCTGGGGCCTGGTCGGCCTCGCCTTCAACAAGACGCTGCCGCGCCACTCCCGCGCCCTGCTGATGTACAGCGTGACCACGTGGGTCATCGGCCCCTTCCAGCACGTCGCCGTGGTCCTCGCGGCCGGCGCGCTGATGGGCGACATCAACACCTCGCCCGTCAGCCCCTGGATCCTGCCGCTGTGGGCCATCACCATGGGCTACGCCGTGTGGATGTACTGGGAGGGGCTGAAGATCAACGCCTCCGTGTCGGCCAACGGCCGCCGCCTGTGGTGGGAGCCGCCGGCCGTGCTCCTGCTCATGCCCTTCTTCGCCATCTGGGAGGCGTGCGGCTCGTTCAAGGGCCTGCTGCGCTACCTGCGCGGAACCGAGAACCAGTTCGTCGTCATCGCGAAGCCGGCCTGATGAGAGCAGCCATGCGCCCTTCCCCGTACGTCCGCTCCACGTCCCGCGTCGCCGGTCTCGTCGCCGTCGTCGCCCTGGCCCTCTCCTCCTGCGGACTCCTCGACGACCCGGCGGCCGCGCCCGGGACCGAGGGCTCCGGCTCCTCCCGGGCCTCCGCACCGGCGTCCGCGCCCGCCTCCGTGCCGCAGGTCACCAAGCCGTGGAAGGAGGGCGATCCGGAACTGGGCGTCCAGGTCCTCTGGTACGCGGATCCGGCCGAGAAGGACAGCACCGTGCGGACGAAGGCCCGCAAGATCGTCGACTACGTCGTCGGCCGGGACATGAACTCCGTCTCGGTGTCCTTCCCCTTCGTCACCAAGGGCGTCACGTCCAGCAAGGTCGAGGCCGGACCGATCACACCGAGCACCGCCCACCTGGCCATCCTGCTCGACGAGGCCGCGGCCAGCGGGCTGCGCCTGACCGTGCGTCCGCTGCTCGACGAGCAGACGATCATGGCGCAGGACCGGCTCGCCTGGCGCGGCAAGATCAAGCCCGCCGACCCGGCCGCATGGTTCGCCTCGTACCAGCAGTTCCTCAAGCCGTACCTGGAGCTCTCGGCCCAGCACAAGGTGAAGACCTTCGTGATCGGGACGGAGCTCTCCTCCCTGGAGAACGACGCCCGCTGGAAGGGCGTCATCGACACCGCGCAGCAGTCCTTCCCCGGTGAGATCACCTACGCGGTCAACTGGGACATGTACGTCGAGCGCGACCTCACGATGCCGGTCAAGGCCGCCGGCGTGGACGCGTACTTCCCGCTCAAGGAGCTCAAGGACGACGCGCCGGTCAGCGCGATCGTCGACGGCTGGCAGAAGTGGCTCGACAAGAAGAAGGGCCCGGCGGGGCCCGGCAAGGTCCTGCTGTACGAGGTCGGCGCACCGGCCGAGAACGGCGCCTACGGGCATCCCGGCGCCTGGGCGGGCAAGACCGCTCCCCTCAACCTCCAGGTCCAGAAGAACTGGTTCGACGCCGTCTGCCAGGTGGCCCGCGCCCGCGGCATGTCCGGCCTGTACTGGTGGAAGCTCGACTTCCACCAGGACCCGGCCGCGTTCGACGCGCAGGCGGACTCCCACGACTCCTTCCTGGGCCGGCCGGCCGAGGAATCCGTCACCACCTGCTTCCGGCAGTGGTCGGGCCTCAACTGAGGCGCCGCGCTCAAGGCCTCCCTCCCTCCCCTCATTCCTTTCATTCCTTTCATTCCTTTCCGCTCCATAGGAATCAGCACATGAACGAAGCGATCCTCCTGGTCGGCGGCAAGGGCACCCGGCTGCAGCCGCTCACCCTGAGCAGGCCGAAGCCGATGGTGTCCGTGGCCGGCGTCCCGTTCCTCGCCCATCTCGTCGCCCGGGCCCGCGCGGCCGGCATCGAGCGCCTCGTCATGGCCACCTCCTACCTCCCCGAGACCTTCCGCGCGTACTTCGGCGACGGCTCCGCCTTCGGCCTGCGCCTCGAATACGTCACCGAGACCGACCCGCTGGGCACCGGCGGCGCGATCCGCAACGCGGCGCGGCTGCTCACCGGCGGCCCCGACAGCCCGGTGGCCGTGCTCAACGGCGACATCCTGAGCGGCACGGACATCTCCCTGCTCGTCGAGCGGCACCGCGCGGCGGACGCCGACGTGACCCTGCACCTCACCCGCGTGGACGACCCGCGCGCCTACGGCCTGGTCCCGACCGGTCCCGACGGCCGGGTCCTGCGGTTCCTGGAGAAGCCCACCACCGCGGCCGACATCGTCACCGACCAGATCAACGCCGGCTGCTACGTCTTCCGCCGCTCCGTCATCGACGCCATCCCCGCCGGACGGCCCGTCTCCGTCGAACGCGAGACGTTCCCCGCCCTGCTGGCCTCGAACGCCCGGGTCCTGGGGATCACCGACGACGCGTACTGGCTGGACCTGGGCACGCCGGAGGCCCTCGTACGCGGCTCCGCCGACCTCGTCCTCGGCCGGGTCGCCTCGCCCGCCCTGCCCGGACCCTGCGGTGAGGCACTGCTGCTCGAAGGCGCCCGGGTCGCCCCCGGCGCGACGGTGGCCGGCGGCAGCACCATCGGCCCGGGCGCCACCGTGCACGCCGGCGCCCACGTCAGCGGGAGCATCCTGCTCGACGGCGCGGTCGTGGAGGCCGGGGCCGTCGTGCGCGACAGCGTCATCGGGGCCGGAGCCGTCATCGGCGCGGGCACGGTGCTGGACTGCGCGGTCATCGGCGACCGTGCCCGGGTCGGCAGCGGCAACGAGCTGCGGACCGGCCTGCGCCTGTGGAACGGCGCCGTCCTCGCCCCGGACTCGGTCCGCTTCTCGCCGGACCCGCGTACATCGATCCCCGCCCAGAGCGGAGTGCAGCATGCAGCGGCCCTCTGACGACCGCGCGGTGGACGAAACGTTCCAGCTGCGCGTGGTGCAGCAGCCGCACCCCTACGCCGACAACGAGTGGACCCGCCACCAGGCCCCGCGGCCCCCGGCCGCGGAATGGTTCGACGACCAGTACGCCGAGCCCGTGACGGCCCCCGCCTCCGTACCGGTCACCGCCTCCGTACCGGTCACCGTCGCCGCACCCGTCGCCGCATCCGCGCCCGCGCCCGCTGCCGCCACCGCTCCCCTTCCCGCCACCGCCCGTCGCTTCGCCGCGGTCGACGGACTGCGCGGCATCGCGATCATCTCCATCCTGCTGTACCACACGAGCTGGTTCGCCAACGGACTCTTCGGCGTCGACGCCTTCTTCGTCCTCTCCGGCTTCCTGGTCACCCTGCTCCTCGTCCGCGAGGTGGAGCACTCCGGCCGCATCCGCCTCTTCCGCTTCTACAAGCGGCGTTTCAAGCGCCTGATCCCCGGCCTCCTGGTGGTCCTCACCGCCGTGGTCGCGCTGACCTACCTGCTGGGCACCCTGCGCGAGGCGAAGACCGTCTCCCAGCAGGCCGTCACCTCCCTGTTCCAGTACGCCAACTGGGCCCAGCTCGCGAACGGCAGTGCCTACTGGGAGGGCAACGGCACGATCGACCCGCTCGCCGCCATGTGGTCGTTGAGCGTCACCGAGCAGTTCTACGTCGTCTGGCCGCTCGTGCTGGCCGCCCTCCTCTTCGTCTGCCGCCGCCGCATCGCGGCCGTGACCGTCTTCGTGGTCCTGCTCTTCGCCGCCTCCGCGGCCGTCGCCCCCCTGCTCTTCACCGGGACGAACACCGACGCGCTGTACCTGAGCACCCACTCACGGGCCGTCGCCTTCATGGCGGGCGCCGCCGCCGCGTGCATCGTCCACCTCGTCCACCGCAGGGCCGCGCAGCGCGACCACGCCCCGGAGACGGCCGGTACGTCCGGTGCGGCCGCGCCGTCCGGCGGCGCACTCACCACGCTCCTGACCGCGACCGGAATCCTCGCCCTCGTCGCCGTCATCGTCCTGAGCGTCCTGGTCGACAGCTACCACAAGCCCTGGCTGTACCAGGGCGGACTGGCCGTCGTCGCCGCCCTGATCGCCCTGCTCGCGAGCGTGCTCTGCACGGACCGGGGCCCCCTGGTCAAGCTGCTCTCCGGGAAGATCATCACCGAGATCGGCCAGCTCTCGTACAGCATCTACCTGCTGCACCTGCCGATCTACTGGCTGCTCCAGAAAGGCCAGCCCGACATCAAGCCCTGGGCCCTGCTGATCGTGGGCGGCGGCCTGACCTGGTTCCTCTCGCTGCTGCTCCACTACGTCGTCACCGAACGCCTGCGGCTGCGCGACTGGCAGCCGCTGCGCGCGGTCCCGGTCCTCGCCGTCACCTGCCTCGCCGTCACCGCCGGCGCGTACTACCTGCCGGCCGTCACCGAGCAGGGCATGCGGCCCGACGGCAAGCCGCTCGTCGTCACGGCCGGCGACTCGCTCGCCAACGACCTCGCCACCGCGCTGAGCGGGCACGGAAAGGGCTTCGCGGTCATCGACGGCGGCATCGCCGGCTGCGGCCTGATGGGCGCGGACCGGGTCAAGGACCGCCAGAACCTCGTCGTCGAGAACTCCGACGAGTGCCGCAGGTCCGTCGAGACCTGGGCCGGCCTGCTCAGGGAGCACCAGCCGCAGAGCGTGGTCGTCCACGTCGGCTGGGACGCGACCCTGCAGGACATCAAGGGCGACGGGGTGTGGATGTCCCCCTGCGACGCGGGCTTCCGCAGCCGCTACACAGAACGCCTCAAGGCCGCGGTGGACCAGTGGCGCGAGGCGGGTCCGGAGGTGTCGATCCTGCTGATGAACGAGCGCACCGGAACCGGCGCCACCACCCCCGAGTGGGCGCGCTGCTTCAACGCCGTCGTCGGCCAGTACGTCGCCCGGGCCAACCTGCCGCAGCTCAAGCTGGTGGACTTCGCCGGGTACCTGTGCCCCGACGGCGGCCCGTGCCGGGAGAAGACGCCGCGCGGCAAGCGCATGTACCCGAAGGGCGACGACGTCCACCTGACGCCGGACGGCATGGCGTACGTCGCCCCGTGGCTGGAAGGGGAGCTGCGCAAGGCGGGCGGCGGGCAGGCGAAGTCGCCCTGACGCCTGACGCCCCCTCAACATTCGTGGGTCCAGCCCGTACCGTTGCGGGTCCCACGTCTCGGAGGTGCCAGAACACATGCGGATCGCCACGACCATCTTCCTCACCGACCGCACCGTCTCCCCCGTGCGCCTGGCCCGCAGCCTGGAGGAGCGCGGGTTCTCCGGCCTCTACCTGCCGGAGCACACCCACATCCCGGTCGACCGCGTCACCGCCGCCCCCATGGGCGGCGAGCTCCCCGAGATGTACGGACGCACCCTCGACCCCTTCGTGGCCCTCGGCCAGGCCTCCGCCGTGACCGAGCGGCTCCAGCTCGGCACCGGCATCACGCTGGTCTCCCAGCATGACCCGATCGACCTGGCGAAGCAGGTCGCCACCCTGGACCACCTCTCCCACGGCCGCTTCACGCTGGGCATCGGCTACGGCTGGAACGTCGAGGAGGCCGCCGACCACGGCGTCGACTGGCGCACCCGCCGCGAACTGGTCCGCGACCGGATGGCCCTGATGCGCGCCCTGTGGGCCCCCGAGCCCACGGCGTACGTCGGCCAGTACTCCTCCGTCCAGGCCAGCAGCGCCTACCCCAAGCCGGTCCAGGCCCCGCGCGAACTCGGCCCCGGCGCCCCCCTGTACGGCCCCCGCACCCTGATCGGCGGCGCGGCCGGCCCGAAGCTCTTCGCCGCCATCGCCGACCACGCCGACGGCTGGCTCCCGATCGGCGGTGGCGGCCTCGGCGAGTCCCTGCCGGTGCTGCGCCAGGTCTGGGAGACCGCCGGGCGCGACCCGAAATCCCTCCAGGTGGTGCCGTACGCCGTCCGGCCCACCCCCGGCAAGCTCAGCCACTACGCCGACCTCGGCATCGAGGAGGTCGTCCTGCAGCTCCCGTCGGCGTCGAAGCCCGAAGTGCTGCGCACCCTGGACGACTTCGCCCAGTACCTCTGACCGGGCCCGCGCGGCCGCCTGCGTAGGCTGGGCAGCACTGCACGCGGGGCTCGGAGGAGAGCGACATGGACACGGCCCGGATACCCGGACGCATGGGCGAGCCGTCCCCGACGGGGGCCCGGCGTCTACGGAACTCCCTCTTCTGGGCCGTGCTCATCGCGGGGGCGGGCACCCTGGGCGGCCTCATCTCGCAGTTCCCGTACGGCATGTTGTACGTCGGCGTCGTCGTCATCCTCGCCGCGGCGGGGCTCGGGGCGGCCGTCGCCGGCTCGAACTGGAACCGGGCCGGAGCCGCGGCCATCGTGGGCTTCGGGACGATGGCGCTCGGCATCTTCGCCGGGATCAACCTGAACGAGTCGTACCTCAAGCTGCTCGGCGAGCGGACGGACGCGGTGGTGCTGGAGTCCCGCCAGTACACCAACTTCAAGGGCGACGACCGGTTCTTCTGCCGTGTGGTCGACACCTCGGGCGAGCGCCACGAACTCGACCACATCCAGAACTGCTACGCCGACGTCGAGCCGGGCGGGCACGTCGTCCTCTTCAAGGACCGGCTCGGCGGCCTCGACCCCTGGATGGAGACCACCGACAGCCGCGCCCTCGACCCGCTGGCCCTGGGCATCACCGGCGGCCTCTTCCTCCTCATCGGCGGCACGATGTTCACCGCGGGCCAGCGCCGCCGCACGGACCGGGACCTCTACGACGAGCACCGCCGCAAGCACGGCCCGCCGTGGCGCTCGCGGCAATAGGCCACGAGGGCGGCCGCGTCCTGGGAGCTGATCGCGCGCGCCACCCGGCCCCGGGCGGCTCCACCGCCGTTCCGTACGCTGCCGTGCATGATCGATTCGCGTACCCACGTCCGTGTCGCCCGGCCCTCGCTCGATCTGGAGGCCGCCGAGCGGTTCTACGTCGACGGGCTCGGGCTGGAGGTGCAGTGGCGGAGCAGCGGGAGCGTGCCCGGGGAGCACGACCTGCTGATGGTCGGGCCGGCCGGGGGCGGGTGGCACTTCGAGCTCACCCGTGACGCCTCGAACCCGGTCCTGCCCGCGCCCACCGTCGACGACCTGTTCGTGCTCTACCTCGGCGAGGCGCCCGACGAGGCCTTGGTCCGGCGCCTCGCCGAGCACGGCGGGACCCGCGTCGCGTCGCACAACCCGTACTGGGACGAGTACGGCGTCACCGTCGCCGACCCCGACGGCTACCGGCTCGTGCTCTGCTCCCGCACCTGGGGCCGGGCCTGAGGCGTCACGGGCCGGCGGCCCAGAACTGTGCCAGGGCCGCCTCCTTGTACGGCGCCGGGCTCACGCTCAGGTCGCCCGCGAAGGGGCGGTCCAGTGCCACCACCAGGAGCAGGCTGAAGCCGATCAGCCCGGCCACCGCCGACACGAAGAGCAGCTGCATCTTCAGGCTGCGCAGCCCGAACAGAAAGGTGAGCGGGACCATCACGAACGCGCCCCCGTACACCAGCACCTGCAGCAGGACCGGCAGCGAGGTCTCGGCCATCGTGATGCGCGCGCGGCGCTGCGCGGCGACGTCGTTGAGGCGGGTGACCGCCTCGGCGTAGAAGGTCTCGGCCCGGACGCCCTTCGGCTCGTACGCCTGGAGGGCCTGGTACAGGGCGTGGGTCTGCGCCCCGGTCGCGTCGTAGCTCGGCCGCCCCTCGCGCATCAGGGGCCACTGCACCTCGACGACGGCGTGCGCGTACGCGCTCACCGCCTCGTGCACCTTCGCCCGGTCGGCCGGGGGGAAGGCGTCGGCGCTGCGCACGACGAGGGCCAGGTCGGTGGCCTCGGCGGCGACGATGTTCTGGGTGTTCTCCAGCTGCGTCCAGAGCGTGACGACGACGAAGGCGAGGATGATCCCGTAGATCGCGCCGAACATGCCGAGCGCGACCCCGACCATCTCGTTGTGGTCCCCCTGGGCCAGGTGCGGGAAGCGGCGCCGGGCCGCCAGGCTGCCGGCCACGGCGAGGGCGGTGAGACCGCCCACGAGGAGGACGGCGATGACGAACGTGCTGAGGTGATTGAGCAACCAGAGGATCATGCGCTGCTCAACGAGCGCGCTCGCCCCTCAGCCCCGCCTCCCGGGCGTCGGCGTAGTGGCGACTCGCTCCGTCACTCGACCTTCGGGGGCTTGGGGAGGTTGCCCAGAGCCGAGTCGGCGCCCTTCGTGGCGGCCCCCGCGGAGCCGACCGCCGAGGTGGTCACCTTGACCGCCGTCTGCGCGTCCTGGACGGTCTGGGCCGGGTGGTCGACGATGTCGACGACGCGCTGGGCGACCGGGGGCGTCTGACCGGCCGGCCCGTCGGCGTGCGCGGCGACGGGGGTGAGGACGAGTGCGGCGCCGCCGGAGACGACCAGGGCGGCGAGGGTGCGCTTCATGGCGTTCATGCCCCTCCCAACGACCCCGCCGCGCCCCGGGTCACCACCGGCGCCCGACTTTGAACGCCCGCGGCCCCGGATCGGGGGATCGATCCGGGGCCGCGGGGATGACTCGGCGGGTGGGGCTGGCAGGGGGAGGCGTCAGTCCTCGACCACCAGGGCCGGGGTGGACTTCGTCAGGACCTGGCCGCGGAAGAAGGCGGGGCTGCGGCGCTCGGTGACGAACATGATCACCAGGCCGAGGGCCAGCAGGCCGACGCCGATGACGAAGACGCTGCCGACGCCGAGGACGGTGGAGCCGGAGCCGTAGGCCGGGTCCAACATGTCGTAAAGGGTCTTGAAGAAGACCGCGGCCAGCAGCAGTCCGCCCAGGACCGGGAAGACGCCCTTGAAGAAGAGGTCACGGGAGGAGCGGCGCAGCTCGCCGCGGAAGTACCAGGCGCAGGCGAAGGCGGTCAGCGAGTAGTAGAAGCAGATCATCAGGCCGAGCGCGAAGATCGTGTCGGTCAGGACGTTCTCGCTGACCAGGGTCATCACGGTGTAGAAGGCACCGGTGGCGGCGCCCGCCATGATCGTGGCGCGGCCCGGGGTCTTGAACTTCGGGTGGACCTTGGCGTAGGAGGGCGGCAGGGCCTCGTAGGCCGACATGGCGAGGACCGTGCGGGCCACCGGGATGAAGGTGGTCTGCAGGGACGCCGCGGCGGAGGCCAGGACGGCCACGAAGAGCAGGATGCCGAGCACCGGTCCCATCACGGGGCCGGCGAGGGCCGCGAAGACGTTGCCGGAGGTCTCCTCGTTGGCGAGGCCGAGGCCTTCGCCGCCCGCGCCGACGGCCATCTGGGCGGCGACGCCGGTGGCGAGGTAGGAGCCGACCAGGACGACCATCGCGATGAGGGAGGCGCGGCCCGGGGTCTTCGTGGAGCCGGTGGTCTCCTCGTTGGTGGCCAGGCACGCGTCCCAGCCCCAGTACATGAAGATCGAGAGCGAGAGTCCGGCGGTGAAGGCCGCCATGGACTCGACCGCGAAGGGGTTCATCCAGGACCAGGAGAAGTCCAGGCCGGTGTCGAAGGTTCCGGCGGAGGCCTTCTGGAAGGCCATGGCGACGAAGACGGCGAGCACGACGAGCTGGAGGCCGACCAGCGCGTACTGGACGCCCTTGGTCGCCGTCATGCCGCGGTAGCTGATGGCGGTCGCGACGGCGATCAGGGTCAGGCAGGTGGCGATGTGGACGAGCTTGTTGTCGTCCAGGGCGGCGATCGACGGATTGTTCGTGATCTCGCCGGCCAGCAGCCAGAAGTAGGAGGTGGCGACGCCCGCGAGGTTGGAGAGCACGATGATCGTGGCGATCACCAGGCCCCAGCCGCACATCCAGCCGATCCGCGGGCCGAAGGCCTTGACGGTCCAGGTGAAGGAGGTGCCGCAGTCCGGCATGGCCTTGTTGAGCTCGCGGTACGCGAAGGCGACCAGGAGCATCGGCAGGAAGCCGGCGAGGAAGATCGCGGGCATCTGCATGCCGACTTCACCGGCGGTGGAGCCGAGCGTCGAGGTCAGGCAGTAGACGGGGGCGACGGTGGAGATGCCGATGACGGCGCTTCCCACCAGGCCGACGGACCCCTTTCCGAGGCCCTTGCCGCGAACGTCGCCCTCGGCGACGCCGCTTACCGTGTCTCCGGCCTGAGGCCGAACGTCCAGCTGAGTCATGAGTCAGGACGTTAGATGCTGCGCATTCCACATCTGGAGGATCGGAGTCCGGCAGGACAACCCCGGGAGCGCCTTGGAATCTTGAGGCCTGAGCAGTTCATGAGCACGTAATACAAGGTTCACTTCGGAATCGACCCTGCTTCAACAGGCTCCGGGGAGCAGCTTTCGGGATGCGGAAACCGCAGCCATGTCCGTTTTGTGCAAATACAAAGTTTCCCCCGTAACTTTGCGGTGACCAGTGGTAACCGCTGCACCCAGGGCGGCACCCGCATCCGCAAGACTGTCCCCATGCCCACGGCCGATGAGCTCCTCAGCGCGGAAACCGTCCGTACCCTGGCCCGGCTGCTCGCCCGCGCGGGCGGCCGCCGGTCCGCACCCGCCCTGCGCGCCCGCGCCGACGCGCTCGACGGGCTGTCCTACAGCGGCCGCGTCGCCGCCGTCCGCGACGCCGTCCTCGCCGACCTCCCCGCGGACTGGCCCGGCTTCGAGGCCGTCGTCCGCACCGCCCTCGCCGACCCCGGCTTCGAGGGCTGGATGACCTTCCCCGTCAACGAGGCCGTCGCCGCCCGCGGGCTGGAGGTCTTCGAGCCCGGGCTGACGCTGCTGCACGACCTCACCTCCCGGCTGACCGCCGAATCCGCCGTACGGCCCTTCCTGCGCGCCGACCCGGCCCGCGCCCTGGCCGTCGTACAGAAGTGGACGGACGACCCGGACCCGCACGTACGCCGCCTCGCCAGCGAGGGCACGCGGCCCCGGCTGCCGTGGGCCCCGCAGCTGCCCGCCTTCGTCGCCGACCCGCGCCCGGCCCTGCCGGTGCTGGACGCCCTCTACCGCGACGAGTCCGAATACGTCCGCCGCTCCGTCTCCAACCACCTCAACGACATCAGCCGGGACCACCCCGCGCTCGCCGTCGAGACCGCGGCCCGCTGGCTGGCCGAGCCCGCCGGTACGACGGACCGCGTCGTACGCCACGGCCTGCGCACGCTCGTCAAGGCCGGCCGGCCCGAGGCGCTGACCCTGCTCGGGCACTCCCCGGACGTGCCGGTCTCCGTGCGCGGGCCGGTGGTCACCACCCCGCGCGTCGCCGTCGGCGAGTACCTCGTCTTCGGCTACGCGGTCACCAACACCGGCGTGCTCCCGGCCGAGCTGGTGGTCGACTACGTCGTGCACCACACGAAGGCGAACGGCACCCGCACCCCCAAGGTGTTCAAACTCGTCACCCGCGCCCTGGGCCCCGGCGAAACCCTCACCGGCACCAAGCGCCACTCCTTCAAACCGATCACCACCCGCCGCTACCACTCCGGCGACCACCTGGTGCAGCTCCAGATCAACGGCCGGGTCCGCGGCGAGGCCGTTTTCTCACTGGACGCCGGATGATCACTGCGGCATGCTGCCGGTCATGACCTACGGAATCGAGTCCCAACCCGCCCGGTGAGCGCCCGCGACGAGCGCCAGGCGCTCAGCCCCCGGACCACCTCCCTCTACGACTACGCCCTCTTCCGGCACGGCATCGAACCCGAGGGGCGGATCCCCTCCGGTGGCTTCCCCCTCCCCGAGGGGTTCCCCGGAATCGACGAGGACGACGAACTCGACTACGGCCCCGCCGAAGCGGCGGTCACCGAAGCCCTCGCCCCGCTGCTGGCCGACCCGGACACCGACCGGGCCGCCGAATCCGCACAGCTGCGGCTGGCCGCGCTCCCCGTCGAGCCCAAGACCGTCCACCGGATCACCTACTGGATCGGCCGCCGCCTCACACCGGACGACCCGATCACCGGCACCGCCCGGTGCCTGGCCCGCCGACTGGCACGCACGGGCAGCCACCCGGCCGCGGTCAGCGCCGGTCTCGGCCTGCTGACCTGGCTCGGCAGACCCGAGGACGTCCCCTGCGTCCGCACCCTGGGCATGCTCGAAGGCTTCGCCGACCCGGCAGTCGAGGCCCTCGAACGGATCGACCGCCATGCGGCCGCTCTGCTGTGGCTGACCCGCCGCAATGACGAACCCCGCGTCCAGCAGCTGATCGAGGCGGTGACCAGCGAGGACTCCGACGCCGTACGGGCCTTGCTGCTCCCGCCGGCGGACCCGCCGCCCGCGCCCTGGCCCGTACCCGTCGCCCGGCTCGCCGAGGTCGTCCGGCTCGACGTCCTGCTGCGTGCGTACCCGCAGGACGCGGGGCTGGTCGGACTGGCCGGACGCATGCTCGCCGTGATGGCCGACCCCTACGTCCAGGGGCCGCGGTTCCCCGACTACTCACGTCCCGTGCCCCTGTACGAGGCGGTGGTCGCCGGGGCCCACCGGCTCACCCCGGAGCTGGACGCCCACGCCATGCTGCTGTCGCTCGCCATCGACCTGTACAGCGGTGCGGGCGCGGTCCTCGACTGGCCGCCGGGGCGCCGCGAGGAGCTGCTCGACACCCTGGGCCGACTGCTGGCCCGACCCGCCTGGGCGGCCGTGACCGGAAAGGCGGCGGACGGCGAGGGCGACGCGGGGCTGCGGGCCGGCTGGATCCGCCGCACCGGGCGGCGGCCGTTCGCCCGCCCCTGCGGGCCGGACCGGTTCCGCCTGGAGGTCGTCGTGACCGACCCGGCCGTCCGGAGCCTGGTGGAGACGCGCATCCTGGTCGACGGACTCCCCGTGGTGGCCGCGCTGTTCCCCATAGGTGTCTGCCAGGGCCCCAGGGCCCTGCTCGACAACGGCCTTCTGCGGGCCGAGGCGGAGCCCCGCGAGGTGCAGCTCGCCTGGCCGCACTGCGGCGAGTTGTGCTGCGGCGCGCTCCACGTCAGCATCCGCCGGGAGGGCGACCATGTCGTGTGGGACGGCTGGCGGGGCTCGGAGGGGCCGCAGCCCGCAGCGCTGCGATTCGACGCCGCCGCCTACGACGCCGAGATCACCCGGGCCACACAGGACCGGGAGTGGGAGTGGCCGGCCCACACGACCGCTCTGCTCATCGCCAGAGGTCTGCGGGACCGGCCCGAGCTGCTCTCCGCGTGGGACTGCGGGGAGGCCTCGGCGCACCCCTCGTGGGGCGATCCGGGGACGGTCCTGGTCTCGTTCGCCCACGAGCGCGGCCTGGGGGCCGGGACGCAGGTCCCGGACGGACCGCGGCTGTACTTCGAGTGGCTCGTCCCCGACGACGGATCCCCACCGCAGGAGCAGGCGGCCGCCGCACTCCGCCGGCTCGCGGCCGGCGATCCCCGGTTCCTGGCCAGTCTCCGTCATGCCCGCCGGGAGGACGCCGAGGCCCTCGGCTTCCCCTGGCCCGAGGAGGAAGAGGAATAGGAGCTCGGGTGGGCGCCCTTCCCGGGTGCCCGCCCGCGATCCGCGCGTGCGGACCTACGCCGTCCAGACGATCGACTGGATCTCGCTGTACGCGTGCAGGGCGTACGAGCCCACGTCGCGCCCGACTCCGCTGCGCTTGAAGCCGCCGAACGGAGCCTCCATGTTGCGGCCGATGGTGTTCACACCGATCCCGCCCGCCCGCAGCCTCCGCGCCACGCGGAACGCGCGCGCCGAGTCCCCCGACCACACGTAGTTCAGCAGCCCGAAGTCGCTGTCGTTGGCCAGCCGGACCGCCTCTTCCTCATCCCCGTCGAAGGGGACCACCACGACCACCGGGCCGAAGATCTCCTCGCGGACCACCCGCATGTCGTTCGTGCAGTCCACGAGGAGGGTCGGGGCCACGTAGAAGCCGCGGCCGTCCCCCACCACCGGGCGCTCGCCGCCGTGGGCGATCCGCGCGCCCTCCTTCTTCCCCAGCTCGATGTAGGACTCCACGCGGTCCCGGTGGGCCGCCGAGATCACCGGCCCCACCACCGTGCCGGCCGCCGCCGGGTCGCCGACCTTCATGAAGGCCAGGTAGCCGGTCAGCTTCTCCACGAGCTGTTCGTACACCGACCGGTGGACGATCACCCGGGTCGGGGCCGTGCAGATCTGTCCGGAGTAGAAGGAGAAGGTGGTGCCGATGCCCATGACCGCCGCGTCCAGGTCGGCGTCCTCGAAGACGATCGCCGCGCCCTTGCCGCCCAGCTCCATCAGCTGCCGCTTCATGCTCCGCCCACAGACCTCCGCGATGCGCCGGCCGACGGCCGTGGAGCCGGTGAAGGACACCATGTCCACGTCCGGGGAGTCGACGGCGGCCTCTCCGACCTCCACCGACTGCCCGTTCACCACGTTCACCACGCCCGCCGGCACCCCGGCCTCCGCGAGCGCCGCGGCCATCTTGAACACCGACAGCGGGTCCTGCGGGGCCGGCTTGACCACGACCGTGTTGCCCATGGCCAGGGCCGGGGCCACCTTGCCCGCCGGGTTCGCCCACGGGTTGTTGTACGAGGTGATGCAGGTGACGACCCCGACCGGCTGGCGGACCTCCAGCGCGCCCAGGATCGACGCCTTCCCCATCGGGCCGGCCTCCGTCACCTGCGGCGGCAGCCCCTTCTCCACCGGCTCCAGCGCGCCCTTCGCGTACCGCCGGAAGCGGGCGACCCCGACCCCGACCTGCATGCCGCGGGCGATCCCGGTCGGCGCGCCCGTCTCGGCCCGGGCCAGCGCCGTCCACGGCTCGAACTCCCGCTGCATGATGTCCGCGGCCCGGTCGAGGATCGCCGCCCGCGCCTCGGGCTTCGTACGCGACCAGCTCTCGAAGGCCTCGGCCGCGGCGCGCGCCGCCTCCTCGACCTGCGCGCGCGAGGCCTCGGGGGCCAGGCCCACCACCGACTCGTCCGCCGGGGCGACCACCTCGTAGTGGCCGCCCGCCGGCTCCACCCACTCCCCGCCGATGTAGAGCTTCTGCGCCTGGGCGTCCGTCACCGGGTGCTCACCGTCCTCGTGTCACGGCCCGACCGGAGCACGATCCCGGGGATCGCCCCCGTGATCTCGTCGTCGCGGATGGTCTCCACGCCGTTGACCCGTACCGAGACGATGCCGATGGCGCGCGCGTCGAGCCGGGGGCTGTCCCCGGGCAGGTCGTGGACCAGGGTCGCGGGTCCCGCCTCGATGCGTTCCGGGTCGAAGAGGACCAGGTCAGCGTGGTGGCCCTCGGCGAGGCGGCCGCGCTCGCGCAGCCCGAACAGCCGGGCCGGGTCGTCGGTGAGCATCCGTACCGCCTGCTCCAGCGGCACCAGCTTGCGGCCGCGCAGGCAGTCGCCGAGGAAGCGGGTCGTGTACGGGGCCCCGCACATCCGGTCCAGGTGGGCGCCCGCGTCGGAGCCGCCCAGCATGACGTCCTCGTGCTGCCAGGTCTCGGCGCGCAGGGTCCAGCTCGCCGGGTCGTTGTCGGTGGGCATCGGCCAGAGCACCGTGCGCAGGTCGTCGTTGGCGCAGATCTCCACCAGGCAGTGGAAGGCGTCCTGGCCGCGCTCGGCCGCGATGTCGTTCACGACCCGGCCGGAGAGGCCCTCGTTCTCCTTGCTGTACGTGTCCCCGATGACGTACCGCCCGAAGTTCGCGAGGCGCCGGAAGACCCCGGCCTCCTTGCTGTCCGCGCGGCGCAGCATCTCGGCCCGTACGCCGGCGTCGCGCAGCTTCTCGATCCGCTCGGGGACGGGCAGGCCGAGGATCTCGCCCCAGCCGGGGATGAGGTTGAGGGCGCAGAAGGTGCCGAGGGACATGTTCATGGGGGTGAGGATCGGCATCGTCAGCGCGACGATCCGGCCGCCGGCCTTGCGGGCGCGCTCGCTGGGGATGAGCTGGCGCGGGACCCGTTCGGGGACGGAGGCGTCGACGGTGAGGACGTTCCAGTTCAGCGGCCGTCCGGCGGCCGCGCTCATGTCGACGAAGAGGTCGATCTCCTCGTCGGAGAACTGGTCGAGGCAGCCGGCGACGATCGCTTCGAGCTGGGTGCCCTCGTGTTCGGCGACCGCGCGGGAGAGGGCGAGGAGTTCGGCCGGCTTGGCGTGCCGGGAGGCGACGGGGGCGCCGGCGCCGTCGGAGTGGGTGGAGGACTGGGTGGTGGACAGGCCCCAGGCGCCGGCGTTCATGGCGTCGTGGAAGAGGTCGAGCATCTGCTGCATCTGCTCGGGGGTGGGCTGGCCGCCGACGGCGTCCTCGCCCATGACGTGCCGGCGCAGGGCGCAGTGGCCGACCATGAACCCGGCGTTGACGGCGATCCGGCCGTCGAGCGCGTCGAGGTACTCGCCGAAGGTGGACCAGGTCCAGTCGACGCCCTCCTCCAGGGCCTTGAGGGCCATGCCCTCGACCTTGCTCATCATGCGGCGCGTGTAGTCGGCGTCCTGCGGGCGGTCCGGGTGGAGCGGGGCCAGGGTGAAGCCGCAGTTGCCGCCGGCGACGGTGGTCACGCCGTGGTTCATGGAGGGCGTGGCGTACGGGTCCCAGAAGAGCTGGGCGTCGTAGTGCGTGTGGGGGTCGATGAAGCCGGGGGTGAGGACGAGGCCGGTGGCGTCCTCGGTGGTGCGGGCCTCTTCCGTGACGGTGCCGGGCTCTGCGATGACGGCTATCCGCCCGTCCCGTATCCCGAGGTCTGCGATGCGGGCGGGGGCGCCGGTGCCGTCCACGACGGTCGCGCCCTTGATCAGGTGGTCGAGCATGACGTCCCTTCTGCCGGTGTGCGCGTTGCGGCCGTACAGGTCCGGGCAGAGCCCGGTGCCCGGCGGAGCCGGGTTTCCCGGGGCGCCGCCCCAGACCCCGCGCCTCAAACGCCGGCGAGGCTGAACCATCCAGCCCCGCCGGCGTTTGAGGCGCGGGGGTTCGGGGGCGGCGCCCCCGCGGCGGGGCCGCACCCGTGTGCCCCGGCCGGAGGCCGCCGGGCCGGCCGCGGCCTCGGCATCGCCTCCGGCCGGGGCCGGTGCGGGACGGCGGTCCGGGAAGGCGCCGTCCCCGTACGGGGGCCCGGGTCCGGGGCACGGGGCCGGCTGCGGCCCGTCGCCCGTCGTCCGGGGCAGCCGCTACGCGGATTCCCGGAAGCGGGTCGTGCGGTGGACCGGGTCCGTGTCGATGTGCGGGATCACGTGCTCGCCGATCAGCTTGATCGTGGTCATCGTGTCCTCGTACGAGACCCCGGTCGGCAGACCGAAGGAGAGCTGGTCCGCGCCCGCCTGCTCCCAGCGCTTGCACTGGGCGCGGACCTCCGACGGGTCGCCGCAGATCAGCAGTTCCTCGGCGATGAGCAGCTCGATGATCTCCGCGTTGTACTCCGGCAGGATCTCGGGCCACTGCGGGATCGCCTCGGGCCGCGGGAAGGTGTCGTGGTAGCGGAAGACCAGCGACTGGAAGCGGTTCATGTTGGCGTTGACGGCGATCTCGACGGCCTTGTCGTGCGTCTCGGCGCAGATCGCGGTCGAGGTGACCATGACGTTGTCGTTGACGAAGGCGCCTATCGCCTTCGCCTCCCGGATGGCCGTCTTGTACTGGTCGAGGACCCACTCCATGTCGGAGACCTTCTGCACGCTGAAGCCCAGCACGCCGAGGCCCTTCTTCGCCGCCATCGCGTACGAGGACGGGGAGCCGGCGGCGTACCACATGGCCGGGTGCGCCTTCCCGTACGGCTTGGGGAAGATCTTCCGCGGCGGCAGCGACCAGTGCTTGCCCTGGAACCCCTCGTATTCCTCCTGGAGGAACATCTTGGGGAACTCCGCGATGGTCTCCTCCCAGATCTCCTTGGTGCCGTTCATGTCCTCGATGCCGGGCAGGAAGCCGAGGATCTCGTGGCTGCCCGCGCCGCGGCCGGTGCCGAACTCGAAGCGGCCCTTGGAGAGGTGGTCGAGCATGGTGACCTTCTCGGCCACCTTGACCGGGTGGTTCACCGGGGCGAGCGGGTTGAAGATGCCGGAGCCGAGGTGGATGCGCTCGGTGGCGTGGGCGAGGTACCCGAGGAACACCTCGTTCGCCGACAGGTGCGAGTACTCCTCCAGGAAGTGGTGCTCGGAGGCCCAGGCGTACTTGAAGCCTGACTTGTCCGCCTGGATGACGTACTCGGTCTCCTCGATCAGCGCCTTGTGCTCTGCCTCGGGGTCGACCTTGGACCGCGCCTCAGGCACGTATCCCTGCACAAAGAGCCCGAATTCCAAGGGGTTCACCGTCCTTTGGTTTCTGACGTTGCGTCAGATTCGATGTCTCGACTGTTCCATCGCGGGGGCGGGAGCGTCAATAGCTGACGCTCCATCAGATACTGAGGGAGGGTGAGCCGTGGCGTCTACAGGATGCTGACGCCCGCCATCCAGCCACCGTCGATCACGAACGGCTGGCCGGTGATGTACGAGGAGTCGTCCGCGGTCAGGAAGAGCGCCAGCCTGGCGATCTCCTCCGGCTGCCCCACCCGCCCCATCGGGACCACCCGCTTGTAGAGCTCCGCCATCGCGTCCCTGGCCTCGTCGGTCATGTTCGCCGGGTCCAGCAGGCCGGGATTGGCCATCGGGGTGTCCACGGCGCCCGGGCACATCGCGTTGACCCGGATCCCCTTGCCCGCCAGCTCCAGCGCGGCCACGCGGGTGAGGCCGAGGATGGCCGCCTTGGTCGCGGCGTAGGTGCCGACGTACGCCATGCCCGTCAGGCCCGTGTACGAGGAGGTGTTGACGATGGTGCCGCCGCCGGCCGCCTCGATCTCGGGGGCCACCGACTTGATGCCGAGGAAGGCGCCCACCTGGTTGACCTGGACCACCTGCTGGAACTCCTCCAGCGGGGTCGCGGTCAGCTCGTTGAAGCGCAGGATCCCCGCGTTGTTGACCAGGCCGTTCACCGGGCCGAAGGCATCCTTGGCCGTGGCGATCGCCGCGGCCCAGTCCTCCTCGCGGCTCACGTCCATCCGTACGTACCGCGCCCGGTCCTCGCCGATGTCCTTGGCCACCGCGGCGCCCTGCTCGTCCAGCACGTCGCCGAGCAGCACCTTGGCCCCCTCCGCGGCGAAGAGGCGGGCCTCCTGCTCGCCCTGGCCTCGTGCCGCGCCGGTGATGACGACGACGCGCCCGTCCAGCTTGCCCATGCCCGTGCTCCTAGTCGCTAGTCGTCAGTCGAAGTGGCTGGTCGTTGAGGTGCGGGGCCACCTCGGCCCCGAAAGCGGTGATCTGGTCGACGAGTTCGGCGCGGTCGCGGCTGCGGAAGCGCACCTGGATCTGGTCCACGCCGAGCGCCTTGTACTCCCGCAGGGACTCGGCGAGCGCCTCCGGCTTGCCGGTGAAGGTGCGCCGTCCGGTGTCCCAGCCGGGCTCGCCGACGTACAGCGCCTCGGTGATCGCGCCGATCTCCATCGGGCCCGCCACTCCGGCCTCGGCGCGCAGTTCCCTGATCCGGGCGATCTGCGCCGGGAGCCGGCCCCGCGGGTCGCCCTGCGGGAGCCAGCCGTCCCCGCGGACCGCGGCCCGGCGGACGGCGGCGGGCGAGGAGCCGCCGACCCAGACGGGGATCCGCTCCTGCACGGGGCGGGGCAGCTGGCCCAGGTCCCTGAAGGAGAACAGCTCGCCCTCGAACTCCGGGTACTCCTCGGGCCCCAGCGCCGCCCGCAGCGCGTCCAGGGTCTCGTCGAGGACGGCCCCGCGGCGCGCGAAGTCCACGCCGAGGATCTCGAACTCCTCCTGGACGTGCCCCGCGCCGACGCCGAGGATCAGCCGGCCGCCGGAGAGGTGGTCGAGGGTGGCGTACTGCTTGGCGCTGATCAGCGGGTGGCGCAGGCCGAGGATCGCCACGTGGCTGAGCAGCCGCACGTGCTCGGTGACCCCGGCGAGGAAGGACAGGGTGGCCACCGGGTCGTACCAGACGGTGCTCATGGGGCCGGCGAGCCGCCGCGGGATGGCCACGTGGTCGCAGGTGGCCACGTACCCGAAGCCGGCCCGGTCGGCGGCCCGTGCGACCGCGGCGAGATCGGCGGCGGTGGCCGACGCCTCCCAGGGCTCGGCGTAGAGGGTGCTCTGCGACTGGACCGGGAGCTGCATCCCGTAGACCAGCCGACCTTCCGGAAATACGCGCGCCATGGCGGGCCCGCCTCGCCTTCGTCTGCCGATTCGTCATATCGGTGCCGGGCCATCGTCGTAGCTGACGGTCCGTCAGGCAAGAGGGAGAACCGGTCCGCCGGCCGAACGTCGGGGGTACTGGCGACAGGAGCCCTACCCTTGCGGTATCGGAAGGAGCAAGCTCATGGCCGACGCCACCATCCGCATCTCCGGCGAAACCAAGGACAGACTCGCCGCCATGGCCGCCGCCGAGGGGCTGTCGCTGCGCGCCTACCTGGCCCGTCTCGCCGAGACGCTGCTCACTCCGGCCGAACGGGCCGAGCGCGCCGAACACGCCCGCGCCGCGCTGCAGGACTGGAACGGCTACGCCCCGACTCCGTCCGAACAGCATGAGCTGGACATTGAGTTGGACCGGCGCCTGGCGGAGGCGAGGGGCCGGTGACGGAAACACACAGCGCGCCGGCCGAGACCGCGATGCCGACGGCCCGGGTGCCTGAGCGGCCCGGGGTCAGAAGCCTTCCGGGCCCATCACGATGACCGGCTTCGCCGCCGGGTCGAGGGTCTCCAGGACCTGCTTCATGGCTTCCTTCGGGATGCCGACGCAGCCCTGCGAGGGGCCGTCGTGGTCCACGTGCAGCCAGATGTTGCCGCCCTTGCGCTCCCCCTCCGGCTTGACCGGGTCCAGCGGTGAGGTGCCCGGCCTGCGGTTGAAGTCGATGGCGACGACGTAGTCGAAGGAGCCGGCCAGGGACTCGCCGTTCACCCCGCGGCCCGTGGCCACGAAGGAGGCGTCCTTGTCGTACGGGAGCCGGGTGCCGGGCGGCTTCGGCAGCAGCCCGCCCGCGTCGGTCAGCGCGAAGACGCCCTGGGGAGAAGTCAGGTCGCCGTACGTGCGCTCCGTGGACCAGCCCTTGGCCCCGTTGCGCGCCGGCCAGCTCGCGGCCCGGATCCAGTCGGCGCCGGCCGCGGGACGGTTGTAGAGGGCGGCGGTGGACTCCGAGGAGTCCCTGGCCCGGCCGGTGACCAGGATGAGCTGGCGCGACTCGGCGGGGATCCTGGCCCGGGTCTGCTCACTGATGCCGGTCAGGCCCTGGAGCGGGTCCCGCGGGGCTTCGCGGGGGGCTTCCCGGGGAGCGTCGCGCGCGGCGCGGTCCGCGGCCGGCGGCCGGGAGTCGGCGCGCGCCTGCGCCGCGGTGCCGCCGGCGTTCTCGTCGAGGGCGTACACCCAGCCCGCCGCGAAGGTCAGCAGGCCGAGCGTGGCGGCGAGGGCCACGCGACGGGACGTGGGCGAGGACGTACGAGTACGTCCCGCACGCGGCGTACGCGACGTACGGAGCGTGCGGGAGCGGGCTCGGCGGTGCTTGCTCATTGAACCGACCGTACATCAGCCACCCTTCACTCCGGCTGAACGCTGCCCTGCCGCCGGGAGTCTGCCACCGGGAAGCGGACGCGGACCGTCAGGCCGCCCTCCGGGCCCGGGTTGGCCTCGGCCGCCAGCTCCGCCCCGTGCGCCCGTGCGATCGACGCCACGATCGAGAGCCCCAACCCGGCCCCCTCACCTGCGGTGTGCTGCCGTTCGGCGCGCCTGCGGAACGGCTCCAGGAGCCCCGGCACGTCCGCCGGATCGATCACCGGACCGGTGTTCGACACCGTCAGTTCCCCCTCGGGGGAGGTGGACACGGCGATCCGGCCCCCGGCGCGGTTGTGACGTACCGCATTGATCAGCACGTTCCGCAGGAGGTGGCCCAGCAGGAGCCGGTCGCCTGTCACGGTCAGCGGCGCGAGGGTCCGTACGACGGTCAGCCCCTCCTGCGGGCAGGCCGCCAGCTCGGCCGCCGCCAGCGCCGCCAGGTCCACCGGCTCCGTGGACTCCAGCCCCTGCTCCGAGACGGCGAGCAGCAGCAGGGACTCGATCAGGTGCTCGCTGGAGTCGGCGACGCCGATGAGCTTGGCGCGGATGCGGGCGACCTTCTCCGGCGACGGGTCCCCGGCCAGCCCGATCTCGGCCGCCGCCCGCTGCACGGCCAGCGGGGTGCGCAGTTCGTGCGCCGCGTTCGCCGCGAACCGCCGCTGGGCGGAGACCAGATGCTCCATCCGCCCGAGCATCGCGTCGAAGGTGTCGGCCAGCTGCTTGAGCTCGCCGGGCGGGGCGTCGAGGGCGATCCGCTCGTCCAGGTTCTCCCCGGACAGGCGGCGCGCGGTCTCGGTGATCACACCGACGGGGCGCAGCACCCGGCCGGCCATCCACCAGGCGAGCCAGATCGACAGCACGGCGAAGACGGCCAGCGCGAGGAGCGAGTACATCAACAGCCGGTGGCGGGTCGCGTCGGTGACGGCGTCCGAGAGGTTCTGGGTGAACGCGTAGCCCTTGAGCTCCTCGGGGGTGGGGGCCTCGCCCGGGGGCCGACGCCGCGCCGGTTCCCAGGTGCGGCCCACGTCGGCGCGCTCGCCGGGCGAGGCGCTGGGCCTGGCACCGGGCGTGGCGCCGGGCGAAGCACTGGGCGAAGCGCCGGGCGAGGGGAGGACGTAGGCGGGGCTGACCGTGCGGACGGCCCCGCTGACGCTCGCGTAGAGGCCCTGTCCGACCAGGACGTAGACCAGCGCCACCAGGCCGCCGCCCGCGAGGAGCAGCAGCGATCCGTAGAGGGCGGTGAGGCGGCCGCGCTCGGTCCGCAGGACTCCGCCGACCGGGCGACGGGCCGCCGGGCCGCCGGTTTCCGGGCGGTCGCCGCCTCCGAGGCGGCGGGGCACGAGACGGCGGGGCATCAGACGGCGGGGCATCAGGCGGCGCGTCACGGCGCGGCGATCCGGTAGCCCGCGCCCGGCACGGTCTCGATCAGCGGCGGCTCGCCCAGCTTGGCGCGGAGCTTGCTCAGGGTCACCCGGACGGCGTTGGTGGAGTAGCTGGTGTCCTGCTCCCACACCTGCTCGATCAGGTCGTCGTTGCCGACCACGGCGCCCTCGGCGCGCAGCAGCGCCTCCAGGACGGCGAACTCCTTGCGGGACAGCGCGAGCCGGTGCCCGTCGCGGGTGGCGCTGCGCCGGGCGGTGTCGACGGCGATCCCGGCGCGCTCCAGTACGGGCGGCAGGGCGGGGCGGGCGCGCCGGCCCAGCGCCAGGACGCGGGCGAGCAGCTCGTCGTAGGCGAAGGGCTTCGTGAGGTAGTCGTCCGCTCCGAGGCCGAGGCCCTCGACGCGGTCCCGTACGGTCCCGGAGGCGGTCAGCATCAGGACCCGGGTCAGCAGCCGCTCGCGCACGACCTGGCGGCAGACCTCGTCGCCGTGCAGGCCGGGCAGGTCGCGGTCCAGGACCAGGACGTCGTACTCGCCGAGGCGCAGCCTCCGCAGGGCCTCCAGGCCGTCGGCCGCCTCGTCGACGGCGAGCGCGTCGCGGCGCAGCCCCTCGGCGATCATCTCCCTGAGGAATTCCTCGTCCTCCACCACCAGTACGCGCATGGCGTCCTCTTTACCCGAGATCGGCATTTCGCCGCCGTAAGCAGGGTGCGAGAGGGAAGCGAAAGGCCCTCTCCGCGCAGGCTCGGGCCCATGAAGCGATCCCTGATCATGACCACGGCCGCGGTCGTCACCGGGCTGACCCTGTTCGCCACCGCCTGCGCGAACGACTCTACGGACGGGAAGAAGGACTCCTCCGACAGCGCGAGCGGAGGCGGAGGCGGAGGCGGGAGCGACAGCGGCGCCGGCGCCGACGCGGACAGGGCCGTGAAGATGCGCCAGTGCCTGCGCGAGCAGGGCATCGACGTGCCGGACCCCGAGCCCGGCCAGGACCCGCGCGGGATGACGCTGGGCGGCGGCGCCGACCCGCAGAAGATGCAGGAGGCCATGAAGGCCTGCGGGATGGGCGGCCCCGGATCCGGCAAGGAGCCCACGCAGGAGGAGAAGGACAAGGAGCTCAAGTGGATCCAGTGCATGCGCGAGAACGGGGTCGCCCTCAAGGACCCTGAGTACAACGGGGGCATGAAGAGCGCCACCGAGATCCCCAAGGGTCAGGAGAAGGCCTTCGAAGAGGCCCAGAAGAAGTGCGAAACGGCCCGATGAGCAGGCGGGCCAAGTGGCTGCTGGGCTCGCTGGCCGCCGTACTGGCCGTCTCGGGCGGCGGCTACGCCGTCATGGACCGGCCGCAGCGCGACGGCGGCGGGCAGGAGCGGCGCACGGCGGGCCTGCCGCCGGCCACGGCGCCGGTGCAGCGCGGCGACCTCAGCTCGGGGCTCCAGGTGGAGGGCACCCTCGGCTACGCGCAGGAGCGCAAGCTGAACGCGGGCGGGCCGGGGGTGCTGACGTGGATCGCGGGCGAGGGCTCGGCGGTCGAGCGGGACGGGAAGCTGTACGAGGTCAACGGCCGGGTGGTGCGGCTCATGTACGGGTCCACGCCGATGTACCGGCCGCTGAAGGCCGGGGACAAGGGCGAGGACGTCAAGCAGCTGAAGCGGAACCTGCAGGCGCTGGGGTACGGGACCGGGCTCGATCCGGAGGACGGCGTCTTCACGGCGGGGACGGCGACGGCGGTCAAGCGGTGGCAGAAGGCGCACAAGGCGGCGGAGACGGGCGAGGTCGGCAAGGAGGACATCGCCTTCGCCTCGGGGCCGCAGCGGGTCCGCAGGAACGACGCGGCGGTCGGTGACGAGGCCGCGCCCGGAAAGCCGGTGCTGACGGTGACGGGCACCGAGCGCGTCGTCCGCTTCCAGATGGACGCGGCGAAGGCGGGTGCGGCGAAGGCCGGCGATCCGGTCACCGTGCGGCTGCCGGGTGGCGCCAGCGCCACCGGGAAGATCGACTCGGTGGGCGGCGCCGGCGGTGCGGACGGCCAGGGCGACGCCGCCAGCGCGGGTGGCGGCGGTGGCGGTGGCGGCGGCGCGGGCGGCGACAAGAAGGCCAAGGTCGACGTGGCCGTCACCTTCGACAAGCCCGCCGAGATCAACGCCCCCGACCAGTCCCCGGTGACCGTCGGCCTGACCGGCGAGACCCGCAAGGGCGTGCTCTCCGTACCGGTCAACGCGCTGCTCGCACTCGCGGGCGGCGGCTTCGGCGTACAGGTCGTGGAGGACGGCCGGGCGCGCGAGGTCAAGGTCGAGCTGGGCATGTTCGGCAACGGCCGGGTCGAGGTGACCGGCGACGCCCTCAAGGAGGGCATGCAGGTGGGGATCCCAAAGCTGTGACGGCCATGACGCACCCGGAGCCGGTCGTGGAACTGACCGGGGTCACCAAGGAGTACCCGGGCGGGGTCGCGGCCCTGCGCGGGGTCGACCTGAGCGTCGCCGCGGGCGAACTCCTCGCCATCGTCGGCCCGTCGGGCTCCGGCAAGTCCACCCTGCTGCACATCGTCGGCACGCTGGACCGCCCGACGGCCGGCCGCGTACGGATCGCCGGGCACGACATCGCGGCCCTGTCGGACCGTTCGCTGTCGGCCCTGCGGTCCCGGCACGTCGGCTTCGTCTTCCAGTCCTTCCACCTGGTGCCGGGCATCAGCGCCCGGGCGAACGTCGCCGAGGGACTGCTGTACTCCGGCCTCTCGCGGGCCGAGCGCGGCCGCCGCGCGGCCGAGGCCCTGGAGCGGGTCGGCCTCGGCGACCGGATGGGCCACCGGCCGCACGAGCTGTCCGGCGGGCAGAAGCAGCGCGTGGCGATCGCCCGCGCGGTGGCGGGCGCGCCGGACCTGCTGCTGGCCGACGAGCCGACGGGCGCGCTCGACACGGCGTCCGGGGAGTCGGTGATGGAGCTGCTGCACGAGCTGAACCGGGACGGCGCCACCATCGCCGTGATCACCCACGACCACGAGATCGCGGCGAGCCTGCCGCGGCAGGTGCGGATCCGGGACGGGGAGATCGTGGCGGACGTACGGAGCCGGGCGGCCGGGGCGGGGGTGGCGTCATGAGCCGTACGAGGACGCCCGAGAGCACGCCCGAGAGCACGCGCAGGAGCACGCGTACGGCGGCACGCACGGGCGCCCGCGCCCGGAGGCTGACCCCGCCGCGGCTGTCCCCGCGGGACGTCCTGCACGTCGGATCGGCCGGCCTGCGCTCGCGCCCGATGCGGGTGTTCCTGTCCGCGCTCGGCATCGCCATCGGCATCGCGACGATGATCGCGGTGGTCGGGATCTCCTCGTCCAGTCAGGCCAAGCTGCTGCGCGAACTCGACGCGCTCGGCACCAACATGCTGGTGGCGACGCCCGGCCAGGGGATGTTCACCGGCCAGGACACCAAGCTCCCCGAGGACGCCCCCGGCATGATCTCCCGCATCGAGGGCGTCGAGTCGGTCGGCACCACCGGGGACGTGGCCGAGTCCGTACGCCGTTCGGAGAACATCCCGAAGGGCGAGACGGGCGGGGTCGTGCTCAAGGCGGCCAAGGACGACCTGCTGGGCACGCTGCGTGCCGGCATCGCGAGCGGCACCTGGCTCAACGGGGCGACCGGCCGCTACCCGTCGGTGGTGCTCGGTGACGTGTCCGCGCGCCGGCTCGGCATCACCGAACCGGGCCAGCAGGTCTTCATCGGCGGCCGGTACTTCACGGTGATCGGCGTCCTGAAGCCGATCCCGCTCGCCCCCGAGATCGAGCGCTCCGCGCTGATCGGCTGGGACGCGGCCGAGCAGCTGCTGGGCTTCGACGGGCACCCGACGGCGGTGTACGAACGGTCGGCGGACGACCGGGTGGCGGCGGTCAGGAAGCTGATCCCCCAGACGGCCAACCCGCAGACCCCGAGCGCGGTCCTGGTCACCGACCCCTCGGCGGCCCTCCAGGCGAAGGCGGCCACGGAGGGCGCCTTCAGCACGCTGCTGCTGGGTCTGGGCGGGATCGCGCTGCTGGTGGGCGGGGTCGGGGTCGCCAACACCATGATCATCTCGGTGCTGGAGCGGCGGCACGAGATCGGCCTGCGCCGGTCCCTGGGCGGGACCAAGGGCCAGATCCGGATCCAGTTCGTGACGGAGTCCCTGCTCCTGTCCGGCCTCGGCGGCCTGGCGGGCATCGTCCTCGGCGGCGCGGCCACGGCGGTCTACGCCCGGGCGGGCGACCTGCCCTGGGTGGTCCCGCTGTGGGCGGTGACCGGCGGCTTCGCGTCCACGCTGGCGATCGGCACGCTGGCCGGCCTCTACCCGGCGGTCCGCGCGGCCCGGCTGTCGCCGACGCTGGCGCTGGCGGCGGCGTAGGGGGGCAACGGGGCGGGCGGACGCGGCGGTTCGGCCTCGGGCGATCGGACCGGGTGGTCGAACCGGGCGGTCGAACCGGGTGATCGGACCGGGTGATCGGACCGGGCGGTCGAACCGGGCGGTCGAACCGGGTGATCGGACCGGGCGGTCGAACCGGGTGATCGGACCGGGTGGATGGGGCGGCAAAAGGCCTGGTGCAAGCCCATCCCCCGGATCCGATCACCGGCGTACCCTGAATCGATGAGGCGAACTCCACGTCACGCAGCGCGCGTTGTCATCCTGTCCCCCGCCGGATCCGTGTTCCTCTTCCGCGAGGACAACGTGGAGGTCGGCATCCACTGGCTACCGCCCGGCGGCGGCATCGACCCCGGCGAGAGTCCCGAGGACTGCGTGCGGCGCGAGCTGCGCGAGGAGACCGGGTGGACCGACCTGGAGCCGGAGCGGCTCCTGTGCACCTGGGAGCACGACTTCACGCACCAGGGGGTCCCGGTCCGCCAGCACGAGCACGTCTACCTCGCACGGGGACCCCACCGCGAACCGGTCCTGGAGGAACCCGGCATCCACTGGCAGTGGCTCCCCGCCGAGCGCCTGGCCACCCTCGGCGAACCCCTGTGGCCCCCGCGCCTGCCGGACCTCCTGGCGAACGCCCCGGCAGAACCGGTCCACCTGGGCCTGCTGGCCTGACCCCCGGCCCGATCGGCGAGGCGCGGCCAAGGGGTGGCGATCACGTGCCACCCACTCCTTCGGGCGGATTCGCCCTCGCACGGATTCGCCTACCCCTCACCGGGCGGTGCCGGGCGCACTGGCGTGGAGTGCGCCGACCGGAAGAGGAAGCGCTGATGACCACCGCCCCGGGGCCCGCCCACGGTGTCCCCCCGATGCCCGAGCGCAGCATTCCCGCGTTGCGGGCGGCGATCGCCGCCCACGCCCCGCAGCTGCTGGGCGACTTCGAGGCCAACTGGCGGGCGAAGGTCGCCGACACCTACGACATCGGGGCGGCACCGGCTTTCCTGGCGCGCTGGTGGGGCGAGTACGCGCTCGCCAGGGACCCGCACCTCGACCACCACGTTCGTGATCTCGAGCGGCGGGCGGCCGAGCGTGCGGACCCGGACAAGGCCAGGGACCTGCTGGAAGAGACGTCGCGCATCCACCACCGGGTGGCCGCGCTCGGGCCCGGCGAGTGAGCGCAGAGTTCCCCGGGCCCCCATGGGCCACTGACCGCACCGACGTCGGGACTCTGAAGATCACGATGGCGGCCGCCCTCTTCGGAGGCGGCACGGAGATCGGCTGCGACCCGCAGAACCCCGTGGTCTCCTGCCCGGCGCCGTCCAACGCCCCCAGCGTCAACGTCGTGAACTCCCCCTAACGGGACGCGGGGGCCTTCGCCGTGGCCTTCGCGTACAGCGAGGCCGCGTACTCCCCGAGGACCGTGCTGGTCGACACGTCGTCGGTGTCCCCGCCCGTGAGGATGCCGATGATCTTCCCATCGGGGGCGATCCACGCGCTGCCGCTTGTGCCGCCCGGGAAGTCGGCGCAGTCGAAGCGCTGCTGCGTCGCGCTCAGGCGGACGGCGACCGACGTGCAGGTACGGGGAACCTTGCGGTCGGCGGGGTAACCGGTGACGGTGACCTGCTCACCCGCGCGGCCACTGGTGTCGAGCGCGGCCGCCCCGGTCACGTCCTCGATGGCGCGGCCCTGGCCGTCGGGGGCGAGGCGGGCGAAGGCCAGGTCGTAGTCGTCGTCCGTACCCTCGGCCCAGCGGTCGTCCTCGAAGACCTCCTCGATCTTCCACGTGCCGTACGGGGCGACCCCGTTGGCGTACGCGGGCGCGAAGACGGCGGTCCCGTCGCCCTGCCGGCCGTCGAGCAGGCAGTGCCCGGCGGTGATGAGGAGGTTGCGGCCGGGGCTGCTCACCACGGTGGCCGTGCAGAAGTGCTCACTGTCCAGGCCGTTCGTGAACAGGGCCCCGGTGAAGGCCGCGGGCCCACCGGGCGGCGGCGTCACGGCCGGCGGCAGGGTGGTCGCGGGCGGTGCGGAGAGCTGCGGCTTCGCCACCTGCGAGCGTGAGGGCGTCGCCGTCGGCGACATCGTCGGCGCGGCCTTCGCCCGCACGGCCGGAACCTCCCCGGGCGGCGGCGCCAGCTTGGCGACCGCGGCTGAGGCCCCCAGTGCCGCCACAGCACACAGCACCGCCGTCACGGCGGTCCGCTTGTCCACCGGCATGATGATCCTCCCGCTTTGCCCTGGCGCAGCATGCCTTGGGGGCGGGGGCGGGTGCAAGGCCGTCGCTCGCACCGGCACGGCGGAGCGGCGTACGGGTCAGGACGGCCAGGCGGTCATGGCGATGTCGGCGAGTCGTTCCAGGTCGCTGCGGCCGGCGCCGTCAGGTGAGGCGGTCAGAGGTGGCGTACGAAGCCGAGGCCCGGGCGGCCGTCGACTCGGACGTCGCCGACCGGCGTGAAACCCGTGCGGGCCAGTACGCCCTGTGAGCCGGGGTTGTCGAGGGTCGTGACCGCCCTCAGCGTGGTCAGGCCGTACTGCGTGGCCGCAATGCCGCAGGCCTCGTGGACGGCCGCCGTGGCCACTCCCCGGCCGGCGGCCTTCTCGGCGATCCGGTATCCCAGCTCGGCCGAACCGTCCGCCACGTCGACGAGGTTGACCCGCCCCACCACCTCGCCGCCGTCGCCCACCAGGACGTGGAAGAAGCACAGGCCGGCGGCCTGCTCGGCCATCAGGGCGTGGTGCCGCTCGCCGAAGTGGGCGAAGTAGTGATCGCCGCGGTCGGGAACGGACGCCGCGAAGTAGGCCCGGTTCTCCCGCTCGAACTCAAGCACGGCCGGGGCGTGGTCGAAGCGCAGAAGCTGGAGTTGAGGCACGACTCGATGGTAATCCCCCGCCCCTCCCCCCACACGCCGCCAACTCCACGGCGACAGAAGCTCGTTGGGCTTATTGATCTATCATCGCTTCGATTTCCGCACCCGTGCCACCGCACGACCGGCGGGAGGCGAATTCCGATGAGAGGCAACGAGCACGTGCGACTGACAGGCAAGCACCGGATATCCCTGGTTGCCGTGGCGGCCGCGGCCGCGATCGTGGGAAGTCTGCAGCTCCCCTCCACCGCGTTCGGCACCGAGGACACCGGGGACACCGCCCCTCCGACCGCCGCGGCACCCGACTCCCCCGCCGAGGGGCCCGACTCCCACACGGAGGACTCCGCCACCTACGGCAGCGACAGCACGCCCTTCAAGGACGGCGTCATGTCGCTCGGCGCGGAGCCTTCCCGGACCGCCGCGCGCGCGGCCGCGGCCGCCGCGGCCGCGCCGCCCCAGGGCGAGGGGTGGAAGCTGAGCGGTGCGACCAAGTGGCTGCAGACCGGCTACACGATCAAGTTCTACGACCAGAAGTCCGCGGACTGGCTGGCCCCGTACGTCCAGGCCTCCGCCGCCGACCTGCGACGCATCACGAACCTGCCGGTCACCGTCGACACCAAGCCGGTCGGCTGGGACTACACACGGCCCAAGGGCGAGGTGATCGTCGGCGTCCTGCATCGCCCCTGCCTGCCGCCCGCCGGGGAAGGCAGCATGGGCAGCACCGGCTGGAAGGTGGTCCACGACGGGTCGGGCAGCGCGAACCTCAGCTGCGGGTTCACCAACTCCTCCGTGGCGGAGACCGTGACCAGCGGCCACGCCTACATCGACAGCGAGTTCTTCACCTCGGCGGGCAAGCCGACCGCCGCCATGGGCGAGACGTACATGCGCAACCACATCAGCCACGAGCTCGGGCACACGCTGGGCCTGACACACGCCAACCGCAGCCTGAACAAGAGCGACTGCGTGAAGGGGACGGACTCCGGCCAGTTCCCCGTCATGTGCTCGCCCGCGTACGCCTACCAGGACAAGCGCGCCGGCACCTACGTCCAGCAGTTCGACGTCCAGGGCCTGCGCCGCCTCGCGGCCGGTGCCGGAGCCGCGCTCTCCCCGCAGGGCCGGGTGACCGGAATCGGCGCCAAGTGCCTGGACGCCAAGGGCGGCAAGGCGGCCAACGGCACGCAGATCCAGCTCTACACGTGCAACGGCTCCGCGGCCCAGTCGTGGATCCTGGGCAAGGACGGCACGTTCCGCGCGTTCGGCAAGTGCCTGGACAACGCGCGCAACGCGAGCACCAACGGCAACAAGATCAGCCTCCACGACTGCAACGGCTCGGCCGCACAGCGCTGGTCCGTCAACGCCAAGGGCCAGATCGTCCACGTGGCGTCGGGCAAGGTCCTCGACGTGGCGGGCGGCGCGACCGCCAACGGCACCGTGGTCCAGCTCTACACGGCGAACACGAACAAGCGCCAGGTCTGGGCCACCCCGAAGTAGCCCCACGCCCCACCCCCACCACCGGCGCACCCGGGACGGGCCGCTCCCACGCCTCCGCGGGAGCGGCCCGCCCGTCGGTCGCCGGCCGGTCCCTCGTTCACCGGCGCCTCGTCGACCGCGATCAGCCACCATCAGCCGCGTTCAGCGGCGGGCGGACCGCAGCCGCTGCCAGGCCGCGATGCCGAGCGTGATCCCCCAGAGCAGGAAGAGGCTGTACCAGAAGAGCCCCCAGGCGGCCTGCGGGTGCGCGTCCTTGGCGGCGAAGGCCGGGGACGAGACGACCCGTTCGGCGGCGAGCAGGTACTGCATCGCGAAGTACGTGAAGCCCCACAGCGTCATGCCGATCGCGGCGATCCCCGCCGGTACGGCGATCAGGCCGGCCGGGACGCGACGGCCCCACGGGCGGACCAGCGCCAGGGAGAGCACCGCGCCGCACACCGCCACCGCGCCCATCACCCAGTAGCCGATCAACGCCTCCGTGTTGCCCTGCGGGGCGGTCGCGAAGTCACCGGGGAACATGGCCGCCACCCCGGCGCCCCACCAGAAATGCGGGGCCGCGTAGCCCAGGGCGGCGGCCGCGGCCGTGTAGCCGGGCCAGGTGCGCCGCCGGGTGTGCGGCGTGGCCGGGGCCGCGGTCCCGGTGGCGGTCTCGGTCGGACTTCCGGTCGGGGTCTCGGTACCGGTCACGGGCGCCATGACGTTCTCCTGAGTGCTCGGTTCGGTGTGGCGGTCCCGGCTTCCCCCCGCCTGCTCCCAGCCTCACGGAACCGGCACCCGCGCGGATCCGGCGGCAGCACGAACCGCCCTCCCCCGCCCGGGGGAGCCTCCCCTCCCGCGGGTCGGAGCCAGGCGTGTCCTAGGGCGAAAGCCCGATCCCCCCACCCCTCCTTAGAACGCAAGCTGGCCCGATGACCGGTTGGGGAACGGGACGGGTCCTGCGGGACCGCGATGCGGGGCTCTATCTGTCCGGGGTGGTGGTCTCCGGCTTCGGCACGACCGCCATGTGGCTGGTCGCCGGGGTCTGGGTGAAGTCGCTGACCGGCTCCGACAGCCTCGCGGCGCTGACCGTGTTCGCGCTGTGGGCGCCCGTCCTGGCCGGGCCCGCGCTGGGGGCACTCGCCGACCGGCTGCCCCGGCGACCGCTGCTGGTCGGCGTCGGCCTCCTGATGGCCGGGCTGCTGCCCGTCCTGCTCCTGCTCGACTCCGCGGACCGGGTGTGGCTGCTGTTCGCCGTCCTCCTCGTGTACGGGATCTGCGGCGCCCTCCACGACGCGGCGGAGGCGGCCCTGGTGCCGCAGGTCGTCGACGGCCGGCTCCTGGGGGACTTCAACGGGCTGCGGCTGACGGCCAACGAGAGCATGAAGCTGCTCGCGCCGCCGGTGGGCGCGGCCCTGTTCGTCCGGTTCGGCGGGGCGTCGGTGGCTCTGCTCGACGCGGTGACGTTCGCGCTGGCGGCGGTGATCTTCGCCCGGCTGCGGGTCCGCGAGGAGCCACCGGGGCGGGCGGCCGCGGGCACGGCCGCGGGCACGGGCGGCTTCGCGTCGGTGCGGGAGGGGGCGCGGCAGCTGTGGGACTCACCCGTGCTGCGGCCGCTGGTGTCGGCCGGCGCCGCGGTGATGTTCCTCGCCGGGCTGAACGGCGCGGTGATCTACGCGGTCGCCGACGCCGTGCTGGGGCACGCGCCCACCTACGTGGGGGTCCTGTACGCGGTACAGGGCGCGGGTTCGGTCCTCAGCGGACTGGCGGCGGGGCCGCTGCTGCGGCGGATGCCGGAGCGGGTGTTCGCGGGCGCGGGCACGGCCCTGTTCGCGCTGGGGGTGGCGGGCCGGGCGCTGCCGTACGACGCGGTGGCGCTGGTGTGCAGCGCGGTGATCGGGGCGGGGCTGCCGTGCGTGCTGATCGCCGCGCTGACCGCGGTGCAGCGCGAGGTCCCGAACGCGGTCCTCGGCCGCGCCGCCGCCACGGCCAACACCCTGGTCTTCGTACCGAACGCGCTCGCCCTGGCGCTGGGTGCCGGCCTGGTGGCCTTCGTGGACGTACGGGTGCTGCTGCCGGCCCTCACGGTCGCGGGCCTGGCCATCGCGCTGCTGCTCGCAGCGGCGCCACCGCACGGCGGGGGCGACCGTAGCCACGGCCCGCCGCCCCCACCTCACCGGGCACACCCCTAGGAGCTCACGCCCCCGCCCCCGGACCCGCCCACAACCCCTCCCCCGTAAGCCCCAGCAACTCGATCGCGTTCCCTCGCACGATGCGGTCCACGACGTCCGGCGCCAGGTGGCCCATCTGGGCCTCGCCGACCTCGCGGGACTTCGGCCAGGTCGAGTCCGAGTGGGGGTAGTCCGTCTCGTAGAGGACGTTGGCGACGCCGATCGAGTCGAGGTTCTTCAGACCGAAGGCGTCGTCGAAGAAGCAGCCGAAGACGTGTTCCGCGAAGAGCTCCGACGGCGGGCGCAGCACCTTGTCGGCGACCCCGCCCCAGCCGCGGTTCTCCTCCCAGACCACGTTCGCGCGCTCGAGGATGTACGGGATCCAGCCGATCTGGCCCTCCGCGTACATGATCTTCAGGTTGGGGAAGCGCTCGAACTTGCCGCTCATCAGCCAGTCGACCATCGAGAAGCAGCAGTTGGCGAAGGTGATGGTGGAGCCGACCGCCGGCGGGGCGTCCGCCGAGGTGGACGGCATGCGGGAGGACGAGCCGATGTGCATGGCGATGACCGTGCCGGTCTCGTTGCACGCCTCCAGGAAGGGGTCCCAGTCGTCCGTGTGGATGGAGGGCAGGCCCAGGTGCGGCGGTATCTCCGAGAAGGCGACCGCGCGCACGCCGCGCGCCGCGTTGCGGCGGACCTCCGCGGCGGCCAGGCGGGCGTCCCAGAGCGGGATCAGCGTGAGGGGGATCAGCCGGCCGCGGGCGTCCGGGCCGCACCACTCCTCGACCATCCAGTCGTTGTAGGCCCGTACGCCGAGCAGTCCCAGCTCACGGTCCTTGGCCTCGGTGAAGGTCTGGCCGCAGAAGCGGGGGAAGGTCGGGAAGCACAGGGCCGACTGGACGTGGTTGACGTCCATGTCCGCGAGCCTCTCGGGAACCGAGAAGGACCCCGGGCGCATCTGCTCGTAGGTGATGACTTCCAGTTTGATCTCGTCGCGGTCGTACCCGACGGCAGTGTCGAGGCGGGTGAGCGGCCGGTGCAGGTCCTCGTACACCCACCAGTCGCCGATCGGGCCGTCGTCGCCCTTCGCGCCCATGACGGGAGCGAACTTGCCGCCGAGGAAGGTCATTTCCTTCAACGGGGCGCGGACGACGCGGGGGCCGATGTCCTGGTACTTGGACGGGAGCCGGTCCCGCCAGACGTGGGGGGGCTCAACCGTGTGGTCGTCCACCGAGATGATCTTCGGGAAGGTCTCCATGGCTCATACGGTAGCGCTGATCTGACGAACCGTCAGCTAGTTGGACCGTGATCGGCCATGGACGGGCTGACGTGTACGCGCAAGACAGGGCAGACTGACCCTTACACCGAACGGAAGGCAGGGGGACGACAGATGGACGGCGTACCGGCCATCCCGAGCCCGCGGAAACACCCCGGGGCCCCGACGGCTGCCGCCGCACCCGGAACCGGCCCGGGGACGGCCCGCGCACCCGGGGCAGGCCCGTCGGGAGCCGGCACCACCCCACGCCGCGCCGGGGGAACCGGAACCACCACCGGGCCCGGAACCGGAACCGCTACCGGAACCACCGCCGGAACCGGAACCAGCGCCGCGGCCCCCACCAACGCCAGCACCCCCACCACCGCGGCCCCCTCCAACGCCAGCACCCCCACCCCCACCAGCACCCCCGCCCCCACCCCCGGCGAATCCCGCTTCGCCGTCCTCGGCCCCGTCCGCGCCTGGCGCGGCGCCGAGGCCCTGCCCTCCGGCACCCCCCAGCAGCGCGCCCTGCTCGCCGTCCTCCTGCTGCGCGACGGCCGCACCGCCACCGCGCCCGAGCTCATCGACGCCATCTGGGGCGAGGACCCGCCGCAGCAGGCCCTCGCCACCATCCGGACGTACGCCTCCCGCCTGCGCAAGGTCGTCGCCCCCGGGCTGCTCGTCACCGAGTCCGGCGGCTACGCCATCCGGCTGCGCTCCGCCGCCACCCTCGACCTCGGCGTCGCCCGCAGCCTCACCGCCGACGCCGACGCGGCGCGCGCCGCCGGTGACCGCTCCCTCGCCCGCACGCTCCTGGCCCGCGCCCTCGACCTGTGGGAGGGCGAGCCGCTCGCCGGAGTCCCCGGCCCGGCGGCCTCGACCGAGCGCACCCGGCTCGCCGAATGGCGCCTCCAGCTGCTGGAGACCCGCCTCGACCTCGACCTGGAGGTCGGCCACCACGCCGAGGCCGTCTCCGAACTCACCGCCCTCACCGCCGCCCACCCGCTGCGCGAACGCCTGCGCGAGCTGCTCATGCTCGCCCTCTACCGCAGCGGCCGGCAGGCCGAGGCCCTCGCCGTCTACGCCGACACCCGCCGCCTCCTCGCCGACGAGCTCGGCGTCGACCCGCGCCCCGAGCTCGCCGCACTCCAGCAGCGCATCCTGAACGCCGACGCCGACCTCGCCCGCGCGGAGGACCCCGCCCCGGCGGCCGCCACCGTTCACGTAAGGCCCGCCCAATTGCCCGCGACCGTCCCCGACTTCACGGGCCGCTCCAGCTTCGTCGGCGAGCTCGGCGCCATCCTGTCCGGCGGCGCCCAGGACCAGGTCATGGCCGTCTCCGCGCTCGCCGGGATCGGCGGCGTCGGCAAGACCACCCTCGCCGTGCACGTCGCCCACGCCGCCCGCCCGCACTTCCCCGACGGCCAGCTCTACGTCGACCTCCAGGGCACCGAGGCCCGCCCCGCCGAACCGGAGGCCGTCCTCGGCTCCTTCCTGCGCGCGCTGGGCACACCCGACACCGCCATCCCCGACTCCCCCGCCGACCGGGCCGCGCTCTACCGCTCCACCCTCGACGGCCGCCGCGTCCTGGTCCTCCTCGACAACGCCCGCGACGCCGCCCAGGTCCGCCCGCTGCTGCCGGGCACCGCCGGCTGCGCCGCCCTCGTCACCAGCCGGGTCCGCATGGCGGGCCTCGCCGGGGCCCATCTCGTCGACCTCGACGTGATGAGCCCCGAGGAGGCCCTCCAGCTCTTCACCCGGATCGTCGGCGAGGAGCGCGTGCGCGCCGAGCGCCAGGCCGCCCTCGACGTCGTCGGCGCCTGCGGCTTCCTGCCGCTCGCCATCCGCATCGCCGCCTCCCGCCTCGCCGCCCGCCGCACCTGGACCGTCTCCGTCCTCGCCGCCAAGCTCGCCGACGAGCGCCGCCGCCTCGACGAGCTCCAGGCCGGCGACCTCGCCGTCAAAGCCACCTTCGAGCTCGGGTACGGCCAGCTCGAAGCCGCCCAGCAGCGCGCCTTCCGCCTCCTCGGGCTCGCCGACGGCCCCGACATCTCGCTGTCCGCGGCCGCCGCCTTGCTCGACCTGCCCGAGTACGACACCGAGGACCTCCTCGAAGCCTTAGTCGACTGCTCCCTCCTCGAATCCGCCGCCCCCGGCCGCTACCGCTTCCACGACCTCGTACGCCTCTACGCGCGTGCCTGCGCCGAGCGCGACGAGCAGCCGCCGAGCGGGCGCGAAGCAGCCCTGGACCGGCTGCTGGACTTCTACCTGGCCACCGCATCGGGGGTCTACGCCCTGGAGCGCCCCGGCGACCGGCTGCCCGCGCACCTGTCCGACACCCACTACCCCGGGCTGGTCTTCGCCGAGCCGCGCGCCGCACTGGACTGGCTGTACGCGGAGGCCGGCCCGCTGCTGGCCTGCGTACGGCAGGCTGCCGCACGGGGCGGCGAGACGCTGGTCCTGCGCCGGGCCGTGGACCTGCTGTGGGCGGCGAAGGACCTGGCCGAGTCGGGGGCCAACTCCAAGCAGTACGAGTCCGCCGCCGTCGCCCTGCGCGACGCCGCCCAGGCCGCCAAGGACCCGTACGCCGAGGGCCGCGCCCGCACCACCCTCACCAACGTCCACCTCGTCGCGGGCCGCTTCACCGCCGCCGACGACGAGGCCCGCCAGGCCACCGCGCTCGCCCGCGAGGCCGGCGACCCGCTGCCCAGCTGCTGGGCGCCCAACGACCGCGGGATCATCGCCCTCTACGAGGGCCGGTACGCGGACGGCGAGTGCTACCTGCTGGAGGCCATCGAGAACTTCCGCGCCGACGCCAACAACGTCGGCGAGGCCAGCGCCCTGTGCAACCTCTCCCGCATCCACGTGGAACTGGGCCGCCTCACCAGCGCCATAGACCTCGCCCAGCAGGGCATCGCCATCTACGACCGGATGGGCCTGACCCTGCGCCTGGCCAACGGCCGCTACGCGCTGGGCATCGCCCTGACCCAGGCGGGCCGGCTCGGCGAGGCCCTGGCGCAGCTCACCGAGGCGCTGTCCCTCTTCCACGAGAACCGGCAGCCGCTGTGGGAGGGCGTGACCCACTTCCGGCTCGCCGAGGCCCACCTGGCCGCGCGCCGGCCCACCCTGGCCGCCTCGCACGCCGAACAGGCCATCGCGCTGCGCGGCATCGGCGGGGAGTGGCGCCGGGCGACGGTGCTGACGGTGCTGGGCAAGGCACTGCGCCGGCTGGGGCAGACCGACCGGGCGCGGGCGTGCTGGCGGGACGCGGAGACCGTCTTCAAGCAGCTGGGGTCGGCCGAACTGGCCGAGGTGCAGGCCCTGCTCGCCTCGGAGATCGCGGCCTGACCTGCGGTGACAGCCGATGAACGCGGCGTTCATCGTTCGTTTATCGCCTCGCGGCACGATAAGGACATCGACCCGGAGCTTCGGGGGAGCCCGGGCCGGTTGGAGGACCACCCGTTCGGCGGTCATCGGGGGAATCGCCGAACGGGCCCTACCCATCCATCAGGAGAATCGATGACGACGAACGAGAACATCCTGCCGAACGACGGTGGCCTCAAGCCGCTCGACAACCATGCCTCGGGCGTCGAGATCGAGACTCTGGACAACCACGCGTCGGGCATCGAGATCAAGCCGACCGACGAGCCCGCTGCCGGCGAGGAGATCCAGACGCTGGACAACCACGCGTCCGGCCCGCGCCCGTAGAACACACACCGCACGCGCAGCACGCGGTACGCAGGACGCACCACGCACGGGGGACCAACGGGGGAACGACGTACGGGGGATCAACGGGGGAACGGCGGTCGCGGTGGCCCGGAGGGGGAGCCACCGCGACCGCCGCATGTGCGCGTCCGGACGGATCGCCCGCCCCGGCATAGGCTGACGGCGTGTTCTCCTCCCACGGACCGAGCGTCCGCGAACTGGCCGTGCAGGGTCTCTCCTCGATCGAGCGGGGCTACGACCTGCTCGCGCCGAAGTTCGACCACACGCCCTTCCGCACCCCGGACCGGATGCTCGACGCGGTCGAGGAGACCCTCGCCCAGCACGAGGGCACCTTCGGCGCCGGGCTGGACGTCTGCTGCGGCACCGGCGCCGCGATCGGCATGCTGCGCCGGCTGTGCCGGGAGCGGGTGACCGGAGTGGACCTCAGCGCGGGCATGCTCGCCGAGGCCGAGCGCACGCAGGCGCCGCTCGACGGCACGCCTGCGGTGGACTTCGTACGGGCCGACGCGCGGGCCCTGCCGGCCGGCCTCGGGAACTCCTACGACCTGGCGGTCAGCTTCGGGGCCTTCGGGCACTTCCTCCCCTCCGAGCGGCCCGCCCTCTTCTCCGGAGTCCACGCGGCGCTGCGCGAGGGCGGGGTCTTCGCCTTCCCGATCGGCGCCCCGATCCCGCCCACCTCCCCGGTGTGGTGGGCGGTGACGGGCTTCGACGCGGTGATGCGGGTGCGCAACGCGGTGTGGCGGCCGCCGTTCGTCATGTACTACCGGACCTTCCCGCTGAGCGGGGTGCGCACCGACCTGCGGGCGGCCGGCTTCACGGTCGAGACCGTGCCGCTGGAGCAGTTCGGGCGGCAGCCCGGGGGCGCTCCGCGCTGGCGGCTGGTCCTGGCCCGCCGCTCCTAGGACGGCGGTTTCCGGAGGGAGCGGGTCGGGCGGCTTGGCGGAATGTCTGCGTCAGCACCGGCGCGCAGGGGACACTTCGTGAGGGTTCGTCAGCCAGCGTCCGCACCACCCTCACCCTTCGGAGCAGCCGGTGACGTCGCAGGAAATGCCCTTAACGATCACCCCTCAGCAGGCCGCGCACGGGGTGATCCTCCCCGTGCAGCTCCCGTCCGGCCAGGCCCGCCTGCGCATCCCGTCCTGCCGCGACGGCGATCTCGTCCGCGCCCGCGTCGGCACCCAGGAGCTGCTGCTGCGCATCCACGTGTCCGGGGCGGGAGCGGGGGCGGGGGCGGGAACCGCAGGCGCGGCCGGGGCGGGCGTCGCGGGGGCCGGAGCGGGAGCCGGGGCCGGGGCCGGGGCCGCCGGTGCGCCCACCGTCGGAGCCGCGTTCGCGACCTCCAGCTGGGCCGCGGCCCAGCCGCAGCCCGCACCGGCCCCCCGGACAGGGGGCCGCGGGTGCCTCGTGGCACTCCTCGTCGCTGCGGTGCTCGTCATCGGCTTCTTCGTGCTGAGCGGCGGGGACGGGAGCGACGACGACAAGGCCTCCGCCCCCTCCTCCCCGACGCCGACCTGGTCCTCCACCTGGTCACCCACGCCCACGCCCTCGGACCCTCCGTCGGCGCCGGACCCCACCGACGCCCCGGCCGCCGCGCCCACCGGCTACAGCGCCGAGCCCAGCCCGGAGCCCAGTGCCGAACCCAGCCCGTTCGACCGGGGCACCTGCCTCAACGGGCAGCTGCCCGACTCGACGACCCCGCAGAGCGTCAGCGGCGTCGAGGAGGTGCCCTGCTCGGCGTCCGACGCGCACTACAGGGTGATCGAGAGCATCCCCGGCACCTCGGACATGGACCGCTGCGACGCCAACCCCAAGACCCAGTACGCCTTCTCCTACCGCTACATGCGCGGCGCCATCGTCCTCAACCAGTACGTGTACTGCCTCGTCGGCCTCGGCTCGTACGCCCGCTGAGCCCACCCGCGGATGCGTGATCGGCCTGCACGGTGGTGTGGGGATCCCGTACTCCTGACCGGGCAGCTGCACGACGCCCGGGGGGCGACGGCCCAGGACCGTGTCTGGCGGCACATGCGGCGGTCGGCCCGCCCTCGCTCGTCCGGGTTCAGCAGCGGGCGCGGAGTTCGCGTTTGAGGATCTTGCCGCTCGCGTTGCGCGGGAGTTCGGTGACGAACTCCACCGCGCGCGGCACCTTGTAGTTGGCCATCTCCCGGCGGGACCAGGCGATCAGGTCGTCGGCGGTGAGCGTGGAGCCGGGGCGGCGGACGGCGTAGGCCTTGCCGACCTCGCCGAGGCGGGGGTCCGGGACGCCGACCACCGCCACGTCCGCGATGTCCGGGTGCAGGCCGAGGAGTTGCTCGATCTCGGCGGGGTAGGCGTTGAAGCCGCCGACGATGAACATGTCCTTGATCCGGTCGGTGATGCGCAGGTTCCCCCGTTCGTCGAGGAACCCCACGTCGCCGGTGTGCAGCAGGCCCTCCGCCGTGATCGCCTTCGCGGTCTCGCCGGGGTCCTCGAAGTAGCCCTGCATGACGTGGTGGCCGCGGACCACGATCTCGCCCGCCCGCCCGGCCGGCTGCGGGCGCCCGTCCGCGTCCACGATCATCACCTCCGTGTCCGGGATGGCCCGCCCCGAGGTCTCGGAGATGATCTCCGCGGGGTCGCCCTGCCGGCACATCGTGACGATGCCACTGGCCTCGGAGAGCCCGTACGCGGTGAGGACGGTGGCGATGTTCAGTTCGCCCCGCAGCCGCTCGACGAGCCGGAGCGGGACCACGGCCGCGCCCGTGACGACCAGGCGCAGGGCCGAGAGGTCGTGGTGGTCGCGCTGGGGGTGGTCGAGGAGTGACTGGTGGAGGGTGGGCGGCCCGGGGAGGACCGAGATCCGCTCGGCGGCGACGTTGGCGAGGACGGTGTCCACGTTGAACACGGACTGCGGGACCATCGTGGCCCCGCGCATCAGGCAGGCGATGATCCCGGCCTTGTAGCCGAAGGTGTGGAAGAAGGGGTTCACGATCAGGTAGCGGTCGCCCTCGCGGAGTCCGGCGAGCTCGCTCCACACGTCGTAGCAGCGCAGGGACTGGGCGTGGGTGATGACGGCGCCCTTGGGGCTGCCGGTGGTGCCGGAGGTGAAGATGATGTCGGAGGGCGCCTCGGAGCGAATCGTTTCCGCGCGCTCGCGCACCGCCGCGGCCGGTACGGAGTCCCCGCCCGCCAGGAAGTCCTTCCAGGTGCGGAAGGACTCGGGGGCGTCCTCGGCGAGGACGACGACCTGCTCCAGGTGCGGCAGCCCGGGCAGGGGCCCGCGGCCCGGCCCGGCCCCCCCTTCGGCCACAACTCCGTCGACCACCGTCCCGTCCGCCCCCGATCCGGACGACCCGGCCCCGCCGGCGGCGCGGCGCAGGGAGGCGACGTAGGAGGTACCGAGGAAGGTGCCGGTGACGAAGAGCAGCCGGGCGCCGCTGCGCTCCAGGACGTACGCCGCCTCCGCGCCCTTGAAACGGGTGTTGAGGGGGACGAGCACCCCGCCCGCCGAGACGGCCCCGAGCGCGGAGACGATCCACTCCAGGGTGTTGGGGGCCCAGACGGCGACCCGGTCGCCGGGCTCGACCCCGGCGGCGATGCAGGCGGCCGCGGCGCGCTCGACGCGCTCGCCGAGCTGCGCGTAACTGACCCGGACGCGACCGTCGACGACGGCCTCGCGGTCGGCGTACCGTGCCGCTGCGGACCGGACGAGCCCCGCGATGCTGCCCCATCGCAGGTCTCCGCGCACGTCCTCGCGTACGTCCCGGCGTGTCTCGTCGCGCCCGTCGTCGCCCATGCGTGTCACCCTCCCGCGAAACCAGTAGCTGACTGTTCGTCAGATTAGCTGTAGCCTTCGCGGCTGTCAGCACTGGCGACGCACCCCGGAGGTGGCGATGGCGGCAACGCTCAAGGACGCTACGGCGATAGTCGGCATCGGCCAGACGCCCTTCGCGAAACAACTGCCCCAGTCCGAGAAGGAACTGGCCTGCCGGGCGATCCTGGCCGCCCTCGCCGACGCCGGCATCGACCCTGGCGAGGTCGACGCCTTCGCCTCCTACACCATGGAGGAGACCGACGAGGTCGAGGTCGCCAAGGCCATCGGCGCCGGCGACATCACCTTCTTCTCCAAGATCGGCTACGGCGGCGGCGGTTCCTGCGCCACCGTCGGCCACCTCGCGTCCGCCGTCGCCGCCGGCCAGGCCACCGTCGGCGTCGCCTGGCGTTCCCGCAAGCGCGGCTCGGGCCCGCGCCCCTGGAAGAACACCGCCGTCCAGCTGCCCACGCCCGCCCAGTGGACCCGCCCCTTCGGCCTGTTGCGCCCGGCCGACGAGATCGGCATGCTGGCCCGCCGCTACATGCACGAGTACGGCGCCACCCGCGACCACCTCTTCAACGTGGCCATGGCCTGCCGCAACCGGGCCAACGCCAACCCGGCCGCGATGATGTACGAGCGGCCGCTGACCCGCGAGATGTACATGACCTCCCGCATGATCAGCGACCCGCTCTGCCTCTTCGACAACTGCCTGGAGACCGACGGCGCGCTGGCCTGCGTCATCGTCTCCGCCGAGCGCGCCCGGGACTGCCGCCAGAGACCCGTCTACGTGCACTCCGTCGCCCAGGGCCTGCCCGCCCAGCACCACGGCATGGTCAACTACTGGAACGACGACCCGCTGTCGGGACCCGCCTGGACCGCCGCCCGCCACCTCTGGAAGCAGGCCGACTTCGGGCCGCAGGACGTGGACGTCGCCCAGATCTACGACGCCTTCACCCCGCTGATCCCGCTCTCGCTGGAGGGCTACGGCTTCTGCGGACGCGGCGAGGGCGCCGCCTTCACCGAAGGCGGGGCCCTGGAGATGGGCGGCCGGCTCCCCATCAACACCGGGGGCGGGGGCCTGTCCGAGGCGTACGTGCACGGCTTCAACCTGATCAACGAGGGCGTCAAGCAGCTGCGCGGCATCTCCACCGCCCAGGTGCCGGACGCCGCGACCTGCCTGGTGACGGCGGGCGAGGGTGTCCCGACGTCCGCGATCCTGCTGAGGAGCTGAGCCGACCGATGACCACCGCCGCATCCCCTTCCGCATCCGCATCCGCCACGCCTGCCTCTGCACCCGCCCCCGCAGCCGCCCCCGCCCCCGCAGCCCCGCCCGCGGACGTCCTGCTCCTGCCGGTCCCCGACGAGGACGGCGCCCCCTTCTGGGAGTACGCCGCCCGCGGCGAACTGCGCGTCCAGGCCTGCGCCGCCTGCGGCAGACTCCGCTTCCCGCCCCGCCCCTGCTGCCCGCACTGCCGGTCCTTCGACAGCGAGTGGCGCCTGATGAGCGGCCGCGGCCGCATCTGGTCGTACGTCCGGCCGCACCCCCCGCTGCTGCCCGCGTACGCCGCGCAGGCCCCGTACAACGTGATCCTCGTGGAGCTCGCCGACGCCCCGCACATCCGGCTCGCCGGGAACCTGGTGACCTCCGCCGACGCCCCGCTCGACTCGGTGGACCCGGCCCGGCTGCGCATCGGCGCACGGGTCCAGGTGGTGTTCACCGAGACGGGCGGGATGGCCGTGCCGCGCTGGCTCCTGGAGAAGCCGTGACCGTACGGGTGGAGCGGGACAAGACGACCGGGGTCGCGGTCGTCACCCTGGACCGCGAGCGCAGGCACAACGCCATCGACCTGGACACGGCCGCCGAACTGAGCGCGGTGTGGCGGGAGTTCCGGTTCGCCGAGGACGTGCGGGCCGTGGTGCTGACGGGCGCCGGGACGGCCGCCTTCTGCACCGGCATCGACCGGGACGCGGAGGTGGCGCAGCCCGCGTCCCCGTACTCGACCGACGACCCGCTGATCGCGATCGGCCCCAAGGCGGGCGACCTGTGGAAGCCGGTCGTCGCCGCCGTCAACGGCATGGCCTGCGGCGGGGCCTTCTACCTGCTGGGCGAGTCGGAGTTCCTCATCGCGTCCTCGTCCGCGACCTTCTTCGACCCGCACACGACGTACGGGATGGTCAGCGCCTACGAGGCCGTCTACATGGCGCAGCGCATGCCCTTCGGCGAGGCCGCCCGGATGTCCCTCATGGGCACGGCCGAACGGCTCTCCGCGCGGCGGGCCCACGAGATCGGACTCGTCTCCGAACTGACCGAGCCCGCGGAACTGCTCCCGGCGGCCCTGCGTGCGGCGCAGACCCTGGCCGGCTTCCCGACCGAGGCCGTACAGGGCACCGTACGGGCCCTGTGGTCGGCGAAGCAGGCCGCGCTCCAGCAGGCGCTGGCCCAGGCCCCGGCCCTGATCCGGTTGGGGAACCTGGCGCCGGAGCGGCAGGCGGAACTGTTCACGGCGCGGCGACGGGCACCGGAGCCGCGGGTGAGGTGAGGCGCGCCCCGCCCTGGCCCGGGCCCTCCTTCGGCCCGGTGGGGGCGCGTCCCCGCGCGGGTCCGGACGGCCCGGCCCGTCCGGGGCCGGCCGGCATGCGGGGCCGGGGGGCCGGGCGTAGCGTCGGGGTCGAGACCCCTACCCCGGAGGGCCGGGCATGATCCGCAACGTACTCGGCTCGCTCATGGGTCTGATCGGAGCGACGGCCGCCGTCTGGAGCCCCTTCCGTGCCTGGTACGACGGCCGTCACGGACGCGACTACCGCATCCAGGAGCTCTTCACCGCCGCCGGGATCACCGACCAGAAGGCCGCGCTGCTGGGGTCGGTCCTGCTCCCCTTCCTCTTCGCCGCCGTCCTCACGGTGGTCGCCGTCGTGCGCCGCTCGCGGCTGCTCATGGCCCTGGCCGGGGTCATCGTCCTCGGCTTCGCCATCCTGTGGATGGTCCGCCAGGGCCAGGCCGCCGGGAGCCTCTCCGTGGGCGGCGACGGCCGGGGCCTCGGCGACGGCCTCGCCAACGCCTTCGGCGCTGGCGCCCTGATCCTCCTCGGCGCGGCCGTGATGCGGGGCCGCCCCACCCGCCGCACGCGCCCCCTCCCGCCGACCACCACCACGGACCCGGATCCGGCCCCCGCGCCGGCCCCGTACCCGTACCCGGTCACCCCGGCGGACGAGCCCTGGCCGCCCACCCAGCCCAGGAACCACCCGTAGCTCCGGACTCACCGGAAACCCGTAGCTCCGGACTCACCGGACCCGCCAGACCCTCGGCTCCACCGAACCCGCGCCGGAAATGGCGGCGGCCCCGGCCCCAGGAGGGGGCGGGGCCGACCGGCCGTGCAGGCGGGTGGTGATCAGGCGGCGTCGACGACGCCCGAGGCCGCGATCTCGACCTTGCCCTTGGGGGCGCCGGACTGGGAGCCGAGGGCCTCGATCTGGTCGACGAGCTCCTGGCCCGAGACGACCTCGCCGAAGACGACGTGCTTGCCGTCGAGCCACGAGGTGACGACGGTGGTGATGAAGAACTGCGAGCCGTTGGTGTTGCGGCCGGCGTTCGCCATCGACAGCAGGTACGGGCGGTCGTGCTTCAGCTGGAAGTTCTCGTCCTCGAACTTCTCGCCGTAGATGCTCTTGCCACCGGTGCCGTTGTGGTTGGTGAAGTCACCGCCCTGCAGCATGAACTGGGGGATGACGCGGTGGAAGCCCGAGCCGGCGTAGCCGTAGCCGTTCTGGCCGGTGGCCAGTTCACGGAAGTTGCGCGCCGTCTTCGGGACGGCCTCGTCGAAGAGGGCGAAGACGATGCGGCCGGCGGGGGCGCCGTTGATGGTGATGTCGAAGTAGACGTTGCTCATGGGGTCCATCCTGTCACTCCCGGTGCGGTGCGCTACCAGGCGGGGCCGGAGCCCCGCCTCCTGGCAGGTCAACCGCTCGTACGGGTGCCCGTGCCCTTGGCCGCGTCCAGGGCGTACACACAGCGGTCCTTGCTGCACGCGTACACCACGCCCGCCTCCGCCACCGGGGCGCCCGTGATCTCGCCGCCCGTGGCCAGCTTCCAGCGGAGCTGGCCGCCCGCCGCGTCGAGCGTGTAGAGGCAGTGGTCGGCCGAACCGAAGTGCACCCGGCCGTCCGCGACCGCCGGCAGGCCGGTGATCTCGCCGCCCGCCGCGAAGCGCCACTTCGGGGTGCCGGTGACCGCGTCGAGCGTGTAGAGCGCGCTGCCCGCGCCCAGGTGGACGTTGCCGTTCGCGACGACCACCGGGTCCGGGGACTGGCGGGCCTCCGTCGCGATCCGCCAGCGGTCCTGGCCGGTGGCCGCGTCGAGGGCGTAGACGGTGCCGAGGTAGTCGACGAGGTAGACCCCGCCGCCCGTGACGGCCGCGCCCGGCGCGAAGGCCGGAGGGGCCAGGAAGACCGCGGGGGCCTCGAAGTGCCAGCGGACCCGGCCCGATGCCCGGTCCACGGACAGGACCCGGGTGCCGGCCGCGACGTAGACGTTGCCGTCCGGGGCCGGGGTGACGCGGACGGGCACGTTCCCGCAGGAGGCCGCGTCGCCGACCGGGTAGGACCAGGACTCGCGGCCGCTGCGGGCGTCGAGCGCGCGCAGCCGCGCGTCCTGCCACACGTACACCGTGCCGTCGTGGAGGACGGGAGCCGCCTCCGGGGTCTCGAAGTCGGTCTGCGCGCCGGTCAGCTCCCACAGCTTCTGGCCGCTGGACGCCTCCCAGGCCTGTACGCCGCCCCCGCGCGCGGCGGTGACGACCGTGCCCCGCTCGGCGCGCAGCGCGTACACCCAGGCGTCGGTGGACAGCCGCCAGCGCTCGGAGCCGTCGGAGGCGTCGAGCGCGTAGAGCGAGGGGCCGTCCGAGGCGTGGATCCGGCCGTCGGCGACCGCCATGGACCAGGCGACGTCGCGGGTCTTGAACTGCCGGCGGCCGCTCGCCACGTCCAGCGCGTGGACCTCGAAGGAGGTCACGTAGAGCAGGTTGCCGGCGACGGTCGGGGTGCCCCAGACCTCGTTCGACATGCGGAACCGCCACGGGCGCCAGCGGCCGCTGTCCGGGGCCGGGGCGGGGCTCGGCACGGCCGGCGCTGCGGAGGGGGTGACCGCCGAGCCGCCCGGCGGGCGGACCCAGCCGGTCGCCGAGTCGGCGGCGGAGGCGTGCGCGGCCGGGGCCGCGGCGGTCGCGCGCGGCCCGGGACCGATCGGCACGGGCGAGCCGCCGAGGCGCACGGGCTCGCCCGAGGGCACCGGGTTCATCGGCGGGTGGTGCGGGCGCTGCGGGACGGCCTGGCCGGTGCGCGGGTCCACCCAGGCGTCGGCCCCGCGCGGGCGGCGGTGCGTGGCCTGCTCGGAGGCCGGCCCCCGGGACGCGGACGCGGCGCCGTGGCCGGCGCCATGGCCGGGGCCGGGCGCGGGCACCACGGGCGCGGCGGGCGTACGGTTCCCCGCGCGCCGGGCCTCGATCATCGCGACGGCCCGTCCGGGCAGCCACGCGGACGCGGTCCCGCTCTCGTCACCGCCCTCGAACAGGTGCGGGGCGAGCTGCGCCTGCAGGTCGGCCGGGGTCGGCCGCAGCGTGGCGTCCATCTGCATGCAGGACTCGATCAGCGGCCGCAGTTCCTCGGGGAGCCCCTCCAGGTTGGGCCCCTCGCGCAGCAGCATGAAGACCGTCTCCACCGGGTTCGCCCCGTGGTACGGCGGGTGCCCGGTGGCGGCGAAGACGAGCGTGGAGCCGAGCGAGAAGACGTCGCTGGCGCCCTTGACGCTGCGCGAGTCCTTGGCCTGCTCGGGCGACATGTAGGCGGGGGTGCCGACGGCGACGTTCGTCATGGTCAGGCGGGTGTTGGAGACCCCGCTCGCGATGCCGAAGTCGATCACGCGCGGGCCGTCCTCGACGACGAGCACGTTGGACGGCTTCAGGTCGCGGTGGACGAGGCCGGCTCCGTGGATGGACTGCAGGGCCTCGGCGATGCCGGCCGCGAGCCACCGTACGGCCTGGGCGGGCATGGGCCCGCACTCGTTGACGATCTCCTCGAGGGAGGGCGCCGGGACGTAGGCGGTGGCCAGCCACGGCACGGCGGCGCGCGGGTCGGCGTCGACCACGGCCGCGGTGTAGAAGCCGGACACGGCGCGGGCCGCCTCCACCTCGCGGGTGAAGCGCACCCGGAACAGCTGGTCCTCGGCGAGCTCGGTCCGCACCGTCTTGATCGCGACCCGCCGTCCGGACGCGGACCGCGCGAGATAGACCAGCCCCATGCCGCCGGCGCCGAGCCGTCCCAGCACCTCGAAGGGGCCGATCCGTCTCGGGTCGTGCTGCGTCAGCTGCTCCACCACTCGCCTCCACACCTCCCCGTACGGGCCCTCGCCGGACCCGCTTCCACCGGCACGGGGCCCTGGGCCCCGTGCAGCGTCTCACTCCGGGCGCCGCCCGGGTCGCGCAACCCCGATTCTGTCAGGCCCGGGCCGGGTCCGGCCCCGGCACGGCGAGCAGCCCGGTGTGATCTCTCCGGCGGCCGGGTCGGGGACGGGTCGCGGACGGGCCGGGCGCGGGGTTCGGGGACGGGCCGGGCCTGGGTTCGGGGACGGGTCGGGCGCGGGGTTCGGGGACGGGCCGGGCCTGGGTTCGGGGACGGGTCGGGCGTGGATTCGGGGACGGGTCGGGGACGGCTCGGGCGTGGGGCCGCGGGGCCGGACCGCAGGTCCTACGCGTCCGGCTTCGTCCTGGGCTCGGAGAGCAGCCCGAAGACCGCCCCCTGGTTGTCGGCGACGACCGCGATCCGTCCGTAGGGGGTGTCGAAGGGGTCGGCGGTGACCCGCCCGCCGAGCCGCTGCACCAGGGCGACGGACTGGTCGCAGTCCGGGACGGCGAAGTAGGCGAGGAAGTGCGCCGGCATGATCGCCGGGAAGGCGTCGGTGATCAGGCTGCGGCCCATGACGGCCGTCTCCGGGCCGGGCGCGCTGCCGGGCGGGGACCAGATGCGGTACTCGACGCCGGCGTCGTCCTGGTCCTGCGGGACGTAGCCGAAGACCTTCGCGTAGAAGATGTCGACGGCGTCGCGGGCGCGCGTGTACACCTCGCTCCAGCAGTACGTGTACGGCTCCTGCTGGGCATCGAACCCGTGGTGGGTGCCCG